>CAZUUK010000003.1:49933-93513 GCA_964622675.1 uncultured Planctomycetota bacterium
AAATGGAAACTCATCTGGCGCGTGGAGGAGGTCCTCGGCGATCCCCGGGCTTGGCTTTTCAATCTCGAAAAAGATCCCGAGGAGGAGCTCAACCTCGCCGACTTCGCGCCTGACAAAGTCAACGAACTCCGCCAGCTCATGGACGGCTACACCCGCGAGCTACTTGCCAAGCACCGAAACGAAGACCCGCTCCTGACCCAGAGTATCTACGACGGCCTCGCCGCCCAAATCACCGACCTCACCCGCAACCTTGCACAAGAGTGAAGCCGGCATTCCACCCGCCTCGCCTCCCTGTGCTCAAGGTATTCGGAACATTTAACGCTGCACACTTCAGTGAAGATGCACCTGCTTGTCCGACTCCGTCGCCGATTCAACCTGCCCGTGCGTAAATGCCAGAGGCTTCAGCTCTCTGCGGCTGACCAACGGTGCCTGGTCCGCGAAGTGCGGCGAGTCCGGATCCTCACTGCTGCCGAACGGCACTAGACTTACCGCCCTTATAGGTTCTTCGAAAGTGACTACCAGCGTGTAGATTTGCCCGAACGCCGATAGCAGTTTCCCGTCCTTCATCTTTCCGCGCGCCTTGTGCAAGCCGAGCAGAGGAAAGCCCGGGCCTCCCAGCGGATAGAACTTCCCGCCGCGCTCGACCACCTGCACGTCGCCCCATTTCACGTTAACGTTTCCATACAGCTTGCGCATCTTCTCAACCGCTGCGCAAAGCGCCTCCACTGAACGCTTTCTGATCTCGGCGTCCGCAACCGAAAGCGGGCCCCCGCCTCCTCGCTCTTCCATCTCAACCGTCCAGAAGTAGAAAACGGTCATCCCCCCAGAGTCAACATCCGCACGCCCGTCCCATTCCCTCACAAGCTCAACTGCCCTACGTACATCGCCTTTGGGATCATCTATACTCGGGCGCTCCGCATCATACGAACCGATCAGAAGCGCCCGCGGCGCTTCACAGTCAATCACGTACTGATCCAGAGCGAAATCCCGCGCCTCCTCAAAATCAATCTTCTCGTGTGTCATTATCAGGAACTCCGCCCGGCGCCCGCGCTCGAAGTGAACGCGGCCCCCGACCAATTCGCGAACGTAAGGATCGTCTGTCCCGCACCGCACCTCCGCACGCGGAGCCACAGCCCCCGGGTTGCTGTTGCAATTTACCAGGAAGCCATCAGGGGGATTTTCAACCTGCGGAAGCTCATGGAACGGTATGAATCCGTTCCACTCTCCACCCTTCGCCCAGCCCGGAAGCGGCTTTGAGCTGTCACACCAAGTCGGCCGCCTGGGGATTCGGCTCTGCCAGACGTAGTAGATATTCCCCTCCCGGTCGCCGTAAACGTAGTTGTTGTGAGGCCGCCGTAGTCCCGAAATCGCTTCCTTGAACTCCCCTAGGTTTTGCGCAACGTTCACGCGATAAAGCTCATCGAATTCGAACGGCTCTCTCCACGTGCTGGGCAGGATCGTGTAGGCACGGTCCGCCTCCATCTTCACAATAGGCCCGTGATGGGTGTAGGCCATCTCGCGCCTGACCATCTTCACCCCGTCGGGCGTCCTGACCTTGAACTCCTCCTCAAAAACCTCCACATCCCGCCACTCGCCCTCGTACAGATACTGCCTGGCATTGCCCGGATTGAGCTTCTCCTCGAACACATCCGTTGTATCAGACCAGGATATCGTTATCCCCCAAGCGATGTTCCGGTTGAATCCGATGACGATGAACGGCACGCCGAACATCGTCGCCCCGGCCACGTCGAGCCCACCTCCGCACAGGTGCGCCTCGTAAAGCTGCTGGCGTGAGCTGAAGCCAATATGCGGCCCGGCAAATAGAATAACCTTGCCGCTCTCCGACTTCTCCGGCCCGACCACCCACGAGTTTGAGTACCCCTCGAGCTTTATGAACTCCTTCAGCTTCTCCGGGAGGTCGCCGGGCATCTTCTTTCGCTGATTCAAGGAGCCCAGATGCCACGTGCACAGGTTCTCCGCGTGGTGCGCAAGCACAATGTCAAACGCATCCACGGGCTGAATCCAGTCAGGCAGCTTCTCCCGCCGTTCGCCGATGTAAAGGTTTATCCCGCCCGCAAAAGCCTCAACAAGCCTGCGCACCCCCTTATCCAGCCGACCGTACCTTTCGCGAACAGCGGCAACGCAAACGTATCGCCGAAGCTCGAAATCCTGTTCCACAAACTCTTCCCCGAACGCCTCCGCCATCCGCCCCGTCAGCATGTAGATATTCCTCATCATCCTTTCGAGATGATCCTCCGCCTGAGCGTAGCCAAACCCGAACAGAACATCGGCCTCACTTTCCCCGTATATGTGAGGCACACCGAAAGAATCCCGCCGTATGCTGGCGCGAGACAATGATGATGCCATATAACACCCTCCGTGGAGCGAGGAAATTCCCCCAACAGCACTCCCAAGGCAACCGCGGATTCTGACACACGCGCCAATGCTTGTCAACGACCCCGACAAGCACCAACTCGCCGCACGAATAGCCGAAATCAGCGGTGACCCGAATGCGAACTTGGTGTAGAATTACTCCCTTCAGACAGGTTACCTGTGCCTGAACCTCACCACAGATCCCGTAGGATGAAGTAGATGGCCATTCTGCATGAATGCTGCCTCTCGAAACTCGGCTCTCGGCTCGCCCTGAACTTCAGGCCGCGCGATAGCGAGATCCGATACTCCGCCATCGGTCAGTTCTTCGATATCCCCATGGATGTGGCCATTGGCATCCGGGTCGGCGATCAAGTTAGAACCTTTCCTTTCACCTCGCACCATCCTCACTTCGAAACTACTGAACAGGAACTAAGGCTGACTTCCGTGACATTTCGCGGAGAGTCGCGCGAACTCGGAGTCAGGCTGCTGGCTTGCTTCCGCGCCCCCTACTACCCTCGCGACGAGCGCCTATCCATCGCCCCCTTCTTCGAGATAGATGTAACCGTCGAAAGACTCGTTCCCAAAGGCAACGATCCGGCCAAAACTGCTCAGCCAATAGCCGGCGAAGTCTTCTTCGATCTCGCCGCGCCCGGAATGCAGCTCAAGAAGAGCCCCAGGTCAATCCAACTCACCTACGAAGTCACGGCAACCCACCGCTTCCTGAAAGAAAAATACCTGGCCATGAACCCAAAGGAGGCAGTCAAGGAATTCCGCTGCAGAGACCTGATAAAGAGCGATCGTCCTCTTGCGGGTGCGAAATTCCGCATCGCCCCCAACGCTTTCAGCGCTCACGGCATGAGAATCTTCTGGGCCGGATACATCGCCCGACCGGTCATCGTCGTCAAGGGCGAGTTCCTCAAGTTCAGATACACCCACTGGTTCAAGAACGCCCGCGAAGTCATCGCATATGCCGAAAAAGCCCGCGAAGACTATCTATCCAAATGCGCCCTGGTGGATTCCATCCTCGAAAACGCGACCCTCGGCAAGCTCAAGCGCGATCTCCTCGCCTTCAGCTTCCAGGGCTGGATAGCCAACACGTGGTGGTGCCTCTACCCCAACGGCCGCCATTGGTTCTCGTGCTGGGAGGGCAGTTGCCACTATCACTCCACCGTGGACGTCGAATACAACGCAGCCTGGGCCAACCTCCTTCTCTGGCCCGAACTTTTGGAGCTGACCTTGCGCCAGTGGCGCGGATACGTTAAGGAAGGCGGCTATATGTCTCACGATATGGGAGACTCATTCCTGGCCTCCGGCCAGTTCTACCGCCACGACATGCCCGTGGAGGAAAACACCAACTTCATCCTCCTGACCTACGCCTTGTGGAAATTCACAGGTCGCAAGAGAATCCTTCGTGAAAACTTCTCCACCATCAAGCAGCTAACCGACTATCTCATCCACGCCGACAAAACCGGCAACGGCTTCCCCAACGTCGGCACCGCCAACACAATAGACGACGCGACCCCTGCAGTGCAATCGGCCGGGGAACAGGTCTATCTCGGCGTGAAAACCTACTGCGCCGCCAACGCCGCCGCTCTCATGGCGAAGGAGATGGGCGAAGAGGCCCTCGCAACGGAGGCAGAAAAGCTCTGCCGCCTCATCAAAAGGACCCTCGATCGAGACGGCTGGCGCGGAGACCATTACGGCGTCACTCTTCTACCGGAAGGCGCCGAAGCCGTCGACATGCTCTCCAAGAAGAAACAGCGACTGGAGGGAGCCGCAGCCTACAGCATTTACACCGCTAATGGCACGCTTTATCTCCTGGCGACCATGACGCGCCTTGGCTTAAACGAGGATAGACTCCGCAAAGACGTGCTTTCCGCCCTTCCAGCTTCCTTGACCGAATACGGCTGCAGCCATTCAAGCGCCGATAAAGGTAATGTGTGGATATCTCAGAACGTTTGGCGCGACCTCGTCGCCGCCTACCTCGGGGTAGACGTGCTGGATATGGCTGAGCGGTACTGGGCATTCCAACTCTTTGAGAACACCCAGGGCCGCGGTGGATGCTTCGTTGATACATACGGGTGGAATTACCTTCGATATTACCCCCGCGGAGCCGTTACCTTTGGTCTACTCTATGCCATGGGCGGCGTACGTGTTGACAGGCCGAACCGGAAGCTTGCCCTTCAGCCGATACGAGTACCCAGCCGCATCCCGCTCCTCAGCTTCGCGGATTGGAGACGGAAAAGAATACCCTGGGTCGAATTCACCATAAAGAACGGCAAAATCCGCCACAGCATCAGCCACGCAACGTGCCTGCGAGGAATGAAGATCCACTTCGAGCTACCCTCTTCGGAGCCTGCTCTCGACAGCAGCATCTGACATCCTAAACAACCAGGATCACGATTCAGGAGAACACCTCTTGGCAATAACTCTCAGGGTTCTTACCAGCGGCAGCTCTTCCAACGCCGCCCTCGTTCGAATAGGCAACACTCTAGTTCTTCTGGACGCAGGAGGAATGAGCTACAGGCAACTGTGCCACCGGATCGCCCAGGCAGGCCTTACCCCCCGGGCCGTAAAAGCCATATTCGTCTCTCACCTCCACGCAGACCACCTGAGCCAGGCGGGAAAGATCTTCTCCCGCAAGCACCGCGTCCCTATCTACACTCACCGCGACAACCTCGGTCTCCTCGAACCCAATGGGGCCGAAGTAATCGGTTTCGACAATAAAGCTCTCACTCTGGGCTCCGGAGGTTATGCGTTGCCGTTCGAGGTGCCACACGATGCAGAAGGAATGACCTGTGGATTCAGCTTTTTCTCCCAGGGATGCAAGCTCACAGTGGCGACCGACCTCGGGTGCTTCGAAGAGGGCATGGAGGCAAACTTCAAGAACTCCGACCTGATCATGCTGGAAGCAAACCACGACGAATCGCTACTTGAGGCCTGCACCAAGCTGACCCAGGCAACCAAACAGCGAATCGCCAGCTCCGTCGGCCACCTCTCCAACACACAGGCGGCAGAGGCCCTCCTCCGCATCATGAGCGCCAGCCAAAAGCTGCCCAGACTCATCCTCTTGGCCCACCTCAGCGCCGACAGAAACTCCCCCCAACTCGCTCTGGAAACTGTTAGGAATGCATTGTCGCAAGCTGGCTACGGCCACATCCAAATAGAGGCAGCTCCAAGAGACGAAGGAACACCTACATTTCGCCTCAGCGAACCGCAAACGCTCACGCTTCTAGAGTAGGCACCTCTATAGCTTTATAAGGGCACGCTGGCACGCACAGGCCGCACGAAATGCACTTGTCCTGATCTATGTGAACCATGTACGTAACCTTATCCGTATAAAGCGCGCCCGAGGGACACTGTGCCACACACGCGCCGCAATGCGTGCACTTCTCTTCATCTAAAAGCGCTCCTTTCGAGAGCGTCGTCACCTCCACTCCCTGCTCTTCCAAAAACCCAACGGCCTTCTGCACGCGGCCGCGCGGCCCGGAAAGCTCCATGAGGAGCACCCCATCTTCGTCCGCTGTAACCTTCGCCTTCAGAATGTTGAATACGACATCGAAATCGCGCGACAGCCGGTAGATTATCGGCTGACCTACCTTCTCCTTCGGAAAGACCAACACAACTTTTTTCGAATACATCGTGACCCTCCTACTTCACTAACTGCACATCCCCCCATGCACCCATCCGTTCCCCCATGACAATCACGACCCCCCTGAGGCAACTCCGCTCCTTCTCGCGTTCAATTGCGCGCTCAATGTCAGCAGGTGACTTGACGCTATTGCAAATAGCCGTCGCCGCTGCGTCGGCCAAAGTCGCAGAATCAGCAACCGCCACCACCGCATCAGCTTTGCCAAAGCTCAGGCTGTGACCAACCGTCCCCGACGAAGTGCACACACCCATCTCCTTCCCCCTGCTTTCAACCTGAACCCGGAGCTTGTCGCCGAAAGGCGACGACCTCCCCGCGTAGATCGACACAACGCGGGGCTTTCGAGAGCACAGGAATATGTCTCCGCCGTTCTCGATCACAAGCTCGTCGCTTTCCATCAACAATGCCAACCCCATATGCCGCGCCACCGCCCCCGCAACCGCGGCCATCGGTCCAACCGAATAGGTCTCGGCGGCGCTCGCCATATCCGCGACAATCTCCGGCGCGGACCGCGAAACCTCGACAGGAACCAGCGATTCCTGAAATCTCCGATCCATCCCCGCATAGCGCGTTATCTGCGAACGAACTTCCAACAGCTTATCGCGGGCCTCCTTCGAAAGGTCGCGCCGCGCACTTACCAGCAAATCGCTTTCCTCGACCTCGACCCGAAAGGTAACGAGGTCGGCAGACCCAACCCACTCCCGGTAGAAACGCTCCTCACCCATCGGGCACCATTAATCCGAGTGCCTTACCTTAAGACTCTTGAGCCTCATGCCGGAGCCCGCTGACGGGATCGGGGCAACCGGCCTGGACAGGAAGAAATTCTTTTTCTGTATGCGTTCCTTCAAAAGCTCTGCAATCTCCCGCGACAGCGGATAACTCGATGTCGAAGCCGTTGGAACACTTCTGCCGCGCAGCCTTATCGCGCCGCTCCGCAGCTCCGCGTAGCTCACCTCGCCTATCACCTTTCCCGTCGCCCGTGGATAGTCTCGGCTGTAATCCACCACAGGTGCGAGAATCTGATCGTCGCGCACCGCCGTAAACCGCGCCATCTGCCCATCCAGGATTGGTATCGCTATGCCGATCCCCACTGCCAGGCTGACGCCGTATCCCACCACCGAGACGCCGCGCAAATATCTCGCGTCCATCTCTTTCATATCACCGATGGTCGCAATGGTCCCCGCGCCCGACTTCACCACGCCATTGGGACCACGCTCTACGTCTGGGTTATGCTGCGTTCCGTGCCAGTATACATACCCCTGTGCTCCCGCGAGGAAAATCCGTGTCCCGATCCCTATCGTCCTGTAGTAAGGATCGTTCAGAAGAGGGCTCAACTGCCCGCTCGTCGCATAGTTCGCATTGCCCATCTGCGGCCGCAGAATTCCCATGTACGTGTAGATTGGGCGCTCCGAATGGACGTTAACCGCCACATTGTAGTTCTGGTGCGCGTTGCGCGGATTGAGGAGAAGTGCCTGGTTCAGATCTTTCAGAGAGATGAAAGTTCGTATCTCGCGGCGCGGGTAACAATCCGTCCCGTACGAGAATGCCTCCAGCTCAATCTTCTCCCCTCTCACGAAATCCTCGATCACATGCCCGCCACCGTAGCGAAACTCTCCGGGGAATATCTTGTTCAGCGGATCGCCTTCCTGAACTTCCGTCGCCCCGATGTACAAGTCCACTGCCCCTAGCCCCGCATAGAGAGGCACCTTGTTCAACGTGGCGCGGTGAATGCGAATGCGCGGCTTCGAATGCCCCACGTTCAAAAGCGCACCCGAAGAGCACATCGGCCCGAACGTCCCCGTCGTCACAACGTCAACCTCGCGCGCCGCGCGCCTCACGCCCCTCTCTTCCACAATCTCGATCATCTCCTCAGCGGTCAACACCACCGCCTCCCCCTTGCGAATCTTCTCATTTATCTCTTCGTAACTCTTCACCACTTCTCGCCTCCGCCTACCATAGCGAACTATCTCTACGTGCATGAATTAGCGACGGCTCCATAGAGGGCTTCTCTGGCAAAACTTCGGACAGCTCCTCAACCAGCTCGACGAACTCGCGTTCAAGCTTCCTTATCCGGTTAGAAAGACTCGGCTCCCAGTAACGCTGGCTTGCCATCAGCCGCGCAAAATCAACCGTACAATGCGGCAGGTCAAGCACGCATTCAAGCTGCTTTCTAAGATGAAGGTGCGCATCTCTCAAAGTAACAACCATCTGTTCCGCTAGCGCCGAACGGACCTCCCCGGAAGAAGGGCCCTTCGCACCGGCGTAAAGCACCCGCCCCCACAAAAGCTGCTTCAGGCTCGATATGGTATGCACCGCCAGCCTCGCGCTCGTACGCAGCAGCGCCAGCTCCTTCAATCCCTTGCGCGGAATGTCCGCGTCGGAAATGCCCTCCAGCAGCCGCAGTCCCCTCTCCGCCTTCGCTTCCAGACCCGACGCGAACTCAACAGGGTCGGTCCCTCTCTTTGAAACGTAAGCAAGCACGTCATCCCGCCACGGATTTTCACTCAGATATTCGACCGCATCCGCAATTGAACCTATGTCTCCCCGCACCCATTCGGGTGGCTCGAGCCCCCCGGAGCCCTTCAGCCCAAACGTCCCCGGAAATCTCCCCCCTCCAGCAAAATTGTGAGCAGATTTCCATGTAAAACCCTCTGTGGGTCCGTACGCAAGTTTGCTCACATTGAGAACGACCGAGCTGTACAGCTTCACCGCTCTGAAGACTTTCGCCGTCTGCGCGCCGAAGTACGGCTCCAGCTCCGTAATCCATTCCTTATCCGATGCACGCCCGCTTTCCGTCGCGTACCGCACGAACATCTCCAGCAACAATTGCTGCACCCTGTACCGCATGCCCATAAACCCGGCATCGCTGTTGTCTATCGAGATCAACCCCTCAGCGCCGAGCTTGCGCGAGTTCGCGGCCACGTCCCGGAAGAAACCGGGGTCAAACCACGCAATCGGCCCCGCGTTCTCCCCGCCCTTTATCTCCTTGCTTATCCAGACGCGATGTCCGCCGTCAACCCACGCCTTTATCGCCGGGTCAGGAGGTGCATCTATGCAGTCGAAAACGCTGTATTTGATGACGTAAGGCACTCCCTTCGGAAATGCCTCTATCCACGGCGCATCCAGGCCCGTCGCCCAGGCCCGAACCAGCGGAAGACGATCGGCCAACCTAACCGTCTCTACAAATGTATTGACGAAACTCGACAGCGTGCCAAGCCTGTCCTTGCACTTCTCGCATGGGCATCTGGCGCATTCCCCCGGCGTGATCATTATCCCCTCTACGTCCGGGAAAGCTTCCAGGAACTCACTGAAACAAGACTTCATGAACTCCTGATACACAGGCTCGTTCCAGCAAACGTTCCCGTAGAGATAACCCAGCCAGTCCTGAAGGTTCTTCCGACCGTCGGTGTAGCCAGCCATCTTCGATGCCATCTCTTCGTGAGCCTTAACGAAAGGAACGGGAGCGCAGAAGTTATAGTGGTGTATGAACGGCTTAATCCCCCGCCTGCGAGCGTGCCCGAAAATCTCCCGAAGTATCGACTGATTTCTCTCTATAAACTCATCCGTAAAAACGCGCGCCTCCGGAAACCGGCGGAACTCCAGCACGTAATGGTAACCCCAGTCGTGGTAAACCCTATCCTTGCAGAATGGCGGAATACCCGAAACAAGCACGTTGAGGCCGCGCCTCGCCATCCAGTCTATCGCCGCCTTCCAGTTCCGTGCCGGGTCGTCGCCGTATATGCCGCTCTTGTCCCACGGCCCGGGAGGGCTCTCAAGAAAGCTCGGGTAAAACCACCACGTCCCGACAAAATCAAACTGCTTCAAAATCAATTCCTCCTGATCTACGCCTCGCCGTACACGATCGGCGCCAGGTAGTCGTACGCTCTCCTCGCAAACTCAAGCGCAGGCGGGACGGCGTGTTCCACCGAAGCAAACCCCGTATACCCCCGCGATTTCATCTCGACGAGCACCGGCTTCCAGTCAACGTCGCCATCGTCGGTGTACGAGATCTTATCCTCCTTACGGTTGCTTATGTGCATGTGGAGGATGTGCGGAAACAGCATGTCTATCGCCTCGATGAGATCGAACGGCGGCCACATCTGAAAGTTCAACCCGAGATTCGGGCGCCCGACTTCCTCTATAAGCCGCAATGCCGATGCCGGCGTATCGTGAAGCGTGTGCCTGTGATTCTCCAGCGTGAACGATATCCCGTGCGGTTCAGCGGCCTCGCAGGACTTTCGCAGGCCTTTGACGCATCGCGCCCATTGCTCCGCCGTCGCTTCCTCGCCTCCCACCTTGCCGGTGAACACCCTAATATGCGGCCGCCCCAGTCTCTTCGAAAACTCGATGAACCTCTCAGCGTTCGCCATGCTCTCCTTCCAGTCCTCCTCCGTCCCTGTCCAATTGAAGTACGCACAAATCTGTGCCACCTCCAACCCGATATCGCTCGTAACCTCCGCCAGCCGGTCAATGTCCGCATCGATTAGAAACTTCTGCCAGAATTCCGTGCCCTCGTAGCCGATCTGCCGGATCGCCTTGAGCCCGGCCACAACTTTGTCGAACTCCAATCCGAAATTGTGCGAGCAGAACGAAAGCTTCATCTTGATCCTCTCATTCGAATATCTCTCTCAGAACCCGTCCCTCAGCCTGTGCAGGCGTCGGAACCTTCATGAAACTGGCGATCGTAGGCGCAATATCAACAAGGTTAATCGGCTTCTTCAACGTTGCGGCCTTCTTCACCCCCGGACCCGCAAACACCGTCACGGCCCTCATGGAACCAACAATCCCGTGGCTCGCGTGAAAAACCCCGTGGTGCCCCCCCCTCAAGCATGGCCTTGCGAAATAAATCACGTCGCCCACTGCATCACCCCTCAGCCCGAACGCCTCAGCATCTTCCCGCCTCATCGCTATCATCACGAAATGCCGGTTTGGAGGAATAGGCGACCTGACCTCCTCCAGCACCTCAATTATTTCATCGCACAGCCGGTCGTAATCCTCAGGGTTCACTATCCCCGTCCTCTCTCGCCCCTTCAGGTTCAGCCTTATGTAACCCAGACTTTCGTACGCCACCGACCTCGTCCAGTCTATCGGCTTAAGCCCCACGCGCCTCAGCTTACCCGTCTCGTGGTCGAACTCTTCCACCTCCGTTTCCTTTCGGACTATATATCCCTTCTCCTCCAGAATCTGGTTTACCTGCGGGACGGGCCGATGCGGCTCTATGAACCCGTGGTCGGAAGTGACAACTATCAATGCGTCTTCATCCACCAGATCAAGTATCTCTCCCACGTACTTGTCCGACAGCGCATACATTCTCTCTGTAACCCTCTCCGCGCAATCCCGGTGTGGGTGGTTCTCCTCCGTAAGGCCGCCGAAGAAAGTGTGGTTGGTCAGATCGATAGCGTGAAATTGCGTAGCGAAGAAATCCCAATCGTATTTCCCCAGCAACTGGCGGGCAGCCTTCTCCAGCCACTGCTCCTGATAGGCGAACTCCTCGCTGAAAAGCTCCTCCTGAAACTCCACCCCCAGGTAATCGCCGGCTACCGCCATCGCCGATATCGACTGGAAAGGACCGGCAGCCTGCATCATCCGTCCGCACACTTCGCCGGGATAGGCCCATCCTTCAGTCTTGATCACCTGGCTTTGATACAGCCTCAAATCCCCTCCTTCCGGCGAAAGATGGAAAAGCCTGTATCGGAACATGCCCTCTTCCTTCCCGTTGGCCGTGTCGAATCCGAGCCGAATCCAGTCGCTCCATTCCCTCAGCCCAATAGTAATCCAGGCCTTCGAAGCGTCCTTCCCCGGCGACAGCAGAACACTGTCGTAACCATCAGATCGCACCGAAAACACCAATCCCTGCCCCACGACCTGCTTCCCCTCACTCGGCGTTATGCGCACGGGAAACTCCAGCGGCGGTAGCTTGCTGTCGGGAAGGAACTTCCATCCGCGCGCCGCGGCCGGCCTCACCTCGTATTTGAACCCAACGTACGGCCCCCGCGCGTGCGTCGCCCCGTGCTGCCGCTGCCACGGCACGGGGCGCGTCGTATGCACCGCACGCGGACCGATCGCAAAAATGTTGCTGTCCGGGTCCGAGCATCCTTCCACCTGCACACCTCGTGAAATCTTCGGCGGCCAGGACGTTGTGTACTTAAGCAGCACCGGAAATCCGCCGCCCCGCTCCACCGCCTGCCAGATCGTCTCCGCCCTGCAGTGCGTCGAGCAGAACCCGCTCGTGAAAACGTCCGGAGCTTCCCCGGGGACGTGCATCCCCATCGCAACCACGCCGTGAGTCCCCGCGTAGCAACCCGTCGCAATCGTGTTCCAGTTGACCGACGTCGCAGGCGGAAGCGCGCTGAACGCTTCCGTCGTAACCCCCTTCTCCATCAATCGTTTCATATTCGGCATCGACCCCTTCCGCGCAAACTTCGAGACCAGATCCAGAGTCGCGCCGTCAAGCCCGATCAACACAGCTTTACTCAGACTCATCCTGGGTTACTCTCCTGCTCCTGACAATCGCCGTGGGAACTCAAGGCGATTCAGACAGGTTACTTCCCTCCCTTTCCCAAGTCAAGGCGAAGGGCACCCGCTCTCAACAACGACACCCTCGTCAGTTCCACCCCTTGAAATCTGACCGTCATCGCATAATATCTACGTTCGGGGCCATACAAGCGGACACTGTGTGAGGAGACTCTGAATTGGCCAAACGAACCGCTGAGAAACTCATCCTGATAACTCTCGGCGGCCCGATAGCTGACGAGATGCTCAGACTCGCAAGAGAAGGAAGGATGCCCAACCTCTCGGCCCTGATGAAAAGAGGGGTCTACGCCGAGAACTGCCTGGCCCCCTACCCGACCGCCACGCTGCCCAACTGTGCGGCAATCGCCACCGGAGCCTGGCCCGGCACCCACGGACTCTGTTCCAACGGCCCCGACCCCCGAACCGACGCTTCCTCCGGCCCGACGACTCCACCCCTGAAAGCCATACCCCTTTGGGATGCCGCGGCAGCAGCCGGAAAGCGCTCCATACTCATCAACTGTCCGCTCAGTTGGTCAGCCGAACCCCCGGGAGGAGTACGCCTCGGCGGCACCGGCCCATCAATAAACGATTGGCGGCTCAATGAGGCGTCGGAAACGGGCTATTCCCTGTGTTCGGCTCAACTCTTCACAACGCGAGAAATTTCAGGCGCGCGCCTGATTCAGCCCAGGCCTGCTCGAGGATGGAAAAACCTCCAGACAAACCAAGAACTCGAATTCGAGGCGCACCTCTACTGGCCCAACGCAAGACAAAAGCCAAAAGCACCGGCCGTCATCTACGGCCTCCTTCACGCAGGGCCAGACGGATACCAGGACCTGTCTCTCCATTTAACGAGGGACGCAAAAGCTCCCCTCGCGTCCCTCCGCAAAGGCAAGTGGAGCGGCAAGATCGTGACGCAGTTCTCCCTCGGCGAGGAGAAACTGAATGCCGGGTTTCTCGCGAAGCTCCTGGACCTCTCCCCGAGTGGCGATACAGTCCAGCTCTTGCTGACTCCCATAGCCGCTCTTCAAGGTTGGGCTTGGCCGGGAGAAATCGAAAATGAACTTGCGGACGTCAGCGGACTGCCGCTTCCGGCCTCCCCGTTCCGGCCTCTTCTCCAGGGCTGGATTGACTCGCAGACCTCGCTGGATATGCTTCGCATGATTCACACCTGGTACGCCGAGGCCGCCTGTCGCTTGATGGATACCAGAAATTGGGATCTCTTCCTCATGCACGACCATACACCGGAGTGGGTGTCTCATGCTCTACTCGACCTCGTTGAACCAACTTCCGCAGAACATCCTGATGGCGTACCTCACTACCGAGAGCTACTGGCCGGTGCTTATGAATCTCTCGACCAGGCGATCGGGCGAATCCTTGAAAACGCGGATCGCCGCACGCTAATCGCGGTAGCATCCACCCACGGCGCTATCCCTCGCGGCCGCGAAGTGGACGTAACTGAGGTCCTCGCGGAGGCTGGTCTTCTCTCGCTGCGCGACGACGGAAAAATCGATTGGCACAAGACAAGAGCAGCACCATTCGGAATGGCCCACGTTCTAGTGAATCTAGAGGGCCGCGAACGTCACGGAATCGTAGCCCCCAACGAGTACGAAGACGTAAGGGAGCAGATCATAAACACACTTCTGGACTACAACCATCCCGTTACCGGCAAGCATCCCTTCGCCTTCGCGCTCAGGCGGGAAGACGCCAGGCCCCTTGGCCTTTACGGCCCGCAAGTGGGCGACGTCATCTTCTCTCTCGCGCCCGAATATGGGCTTCAGCACGGTTATCACCTTACTACAGCCTCTCGAGGTATAGGCTCCGTTCGCCCACTCCTGATAATGGCAGGCCCAAACGTTAAGAAAAACGTCGAAATCGAACGAAGTGTATGGCTTACAGATATTGCTCCGACGCTCTGCTATCTTATGGACATCCCCTACCCTGAAACCATGGAGGGGGCTATCATATATCAGGCGTTGCAGGACCCGACGTTAACCCTGACGCAGAAAGCAAAACTACACGCGAACTACCAGCGACTGAAGCGCGCCTACGACGCTGAAGTCGCGCTAACCCATACATACAACCGATAGGTCCTATGGGAACCGGGCAGTGGGGAAAGGGGACTTCTTATGATTCGGTTCAGCTGCAAATGCGGCAAGAAGATCCGCGTTGACGACAAGTATGCGGGACGCTCCGGCAAATGCCCGCGCTGCGGCGCAGAAATCAAGGTGCCCGCGCCGAAGGAATCTCCGACCGCACCCGAGGGTATTGAGCTTACCCCCCTCAGCCCCGAAGAAAAATTCAAAATCGATGGGCCTTCTCAGCTCCAGCCGAGCCACCAAGAGAAACAACCGGAGAGCGAGCCCCCGAAAAAGGAAGAGGGAGAGCCCGAAACCTTCAGCCTGGCCGCCGACAGCCTCGACGCAGCCGACCGCGATTCCTCCGAACTGGGTCCGGCGGCTTCCCTGCAGGAGCCCTCTTCCGGATATGAAATCTCCCAGCAAGATAAAGAAGAAGCCCCTCAGATCTCCGCCGCTTCCGTCGGCGTCTGTCTTAGTTGCGGCAAGTCCGTCTCCATCCAGGCCTATCGCGAATTCGGCTACTACTGCTCCGCTGAATGCAAACAAGCCGTCCGCGCCAAGACCGGCGTTACAGAAATGCGCGCACAAACCGACCGCGCGGAGGCCGTCGCGAATGTCGTCCGCACAGTCATCCTCGGCCTCGTCGGCTTGGTCGCGATAGCTGCCGTTGCACTCGTCGCATTCCTTCTCATTCCCAGACTCACCAGGCCCCAAGGAGAATTCGCCTGGAAATTTCAAAGCGACAGCGACTTCCACATCTGCGAACTCGCCGCCACCGACAACAGAATGTACTTCCTCCTCAGCAACGGCACCCTCCAGCGCCTTGAAACCGAGAACCTCGGAAAGCTCTGGGCAGTCCCCCTGCAAGGGGAACCCATCCACAGGCTCGCACCCGTTCCCACCAAAAACGGCGTCCTTGCAGCTACCACTGCCGGCGTTTTCTCCCTCTCTGAGGATGGAAACCCGATCTGGAGCAGGACACTTACAGCTCCGGGTACCATGCTCACAAAGTTCTGGGCGGAGGAGAAAATCTTCGCTCTCATCGGAGATAAGAGCCTCCTCCCCGACGAATATCGGCAAACTTATGCGGAGCTCCAGAAACCGGGTGGTTATCCCGGAATGTCCGAAGATAACCTTCCCACCTGGCCCCAACGCCAGTCGCGGCCAAACGGCACCGTCCTCGTAGCCATAGACCCCGCCACCGGCAACGAACTCTGGCGGAAAGATCTCAGGAACGCAATGGTCACCGACCTGATCACCTGGAAAGACCGCGTGTGGCTCACCACCAGTGAACTTTCAGACAGCCCTGCAATGGTGATGGCGCTGGAACGAGATACAGGAAACGATGTGTTCCGCAAACCTGTGCCCGGCGGATACGGCTGCCATCTCGCCTCTTCTGATGCCGGCATCGCTCTGGCCGACGCGCACCGCATAATGGTACTTAAAGAAAATGGAGAGCCCCTATTCGAGAAACAGCTCCCTGGCGGCGGCCCTGCCTCCAGAGTCGCCGTTGCCGACAATCTCCTTGTGGCGAAACTGAAAGATGGCAGTATCCGCTGCTATGAGCTGACCAGCGGCGCGGAAAAATGGTCTGACCAGATCGGCGCCGGCTCCTTTCCCCCCGTCATATCCAGCGGAAAGGTCTTCGTCAGCGGCGTGCCCGCGGGAAAAAGGCCTCCCGACATCAAAGAAGCCACGAGACTGGTCCAGATGGAAAAAGAAGCGATCGAGCACTTCTCAATCGGGCGGCTCGTTCCCAGAACCTTGCCCGACCTCGCCGCCTATGACCTCAAAACAGGCTCCAAGCTCTGGTATGCCGAAGATGCTGGCGAGCGATTCTCCGTCACGCCAAAATACGTCTACTCCCTCTACACCGAAAAAAGGGAAGAGGAAATTGTAAGGCGACCGATCTACAGGAGTTGCCTCGAAGCCTTCAGCATCAAGTCGGGCAAGAAAGTCTGGGACAAAGCCGTAGCTGAAATGGGAGTCTCAAGGAAACCCCCAATCACTTCAGGCAACGCCTTCTTCATAAACCTCTTCATCATTGAACAATGGGTGACCGAGAGCGGAGTAAACGCAAAGGCCAGAGATAACCGGCTCTTCAAGGTCACTGCCGAATGACAATTTCGCTAAGCGGAGATTCGCCCTGTGCCGATGGTACTGCCCATTGGAACAGACCACGCAAAAACGAGGATCCCCGTCTTCACCATCTGGCTGCTGCTTGCCAATCTCACCCTCTTCCTCCTTTCCAGACTCTCCGCGCACTACTCCGTCGAGCGAATACTTGAGGGCCTCGGCTACGTACCCCAACGGCCCCACCCCATCGCCGTCCTTACTCACATGTTCATGCACGCAAGCTTCCTGCACCTGGCAGTGAACATGTTTTTCCTGTGGCTCTTCGGCTCCGACCTTGAGGATGCCTTGGGGACTGCGCGCTTTGCAGTCTTCTATTTCATATCAGGCATAGCCGCCCTCGCTGTGTATCACGTCACAACCATCCTCTTTCTGCGCGACCTGGCCGACGAATCGGTCGTCGGCGCTTCCGGCGCCATCTCCGGCGTAATGGGCCTCTACGCTGTTAGATTCTGGCGATACAAAGTGAAGCTCGCCGCCATTCTCTTCATCTACCCTCGCATTTTCAGAATCAACGCTCTCGTTTGGATGGCCCTGTGGTTCCTGGGCCAGCTTGCTTTGGGCATATCAGTCATAGGCGAACCGGACATAGCGGAGCCCCTCGGCGTGGCCTTTTGGGCGCACATCGGTGGTTTCGCAACGGGTCTCGCCCTAGCATTCCGTTTCAAACTCAATCGTCAATCCGCGATGGAGTACCGCTGGGCGGACGCAAGTGCGTGGCTGGCCAAGGGACGCTTCGTGGACGCAATCGAGGCTTACCAGGATATTGCCAAGCGCTTCCCCAAAGACCCTCTCCCCCTCCTCCAGATCGCACGTTGCTGGGAAGCGGCCGGCCGCAAGTCAAAGATCGTCCCCGCCTACAAAAAAGCACTCAGCGTAGCCGCCCGGCAGAGCCGCTTGGGCGTCGCCGCAGATGCCTACGTTGACCTTAGGCAGGCAGCACCGGAGCAAGAGCCGCCTCCCCTACATCCGCAACAGTGGCTTCACCTGGGAGCCCTGCTCCAGAACCGCGGCAGGTACGGCCCCGCGCTCGAGGCCTACCGAAGACTCGCCGACGCCTTCCCCGGATCCGAGGAGGCGCCCGTAGCCCTCCTTCGCTCATCGCAAATCTTTTCAGCCCTCGGCAGAGACGCCGCCGCAGCGCGGCTATGCACTGAGTTGAACCAGCGCTACCCCACATCAACATGGGCCGAACTGGCCAGAAAGGAACTCGCAAAGCTTCGTTCGGAGGAGCCCCGCTGATGCCGAAAATGATCACCTGCCCGTGCGGCAAGAGGCTCCGCGTCCCCGACGGCCATCAAGGCGAGACCGCTCAATGCCCGGCCTGCGGCAGAACCCTCCGACTTACACAGCGCGACGAGCCCCTCCCATTGCAGGTCGAGCAACCAACCGACTTCCTGGACAAAGTCGTCGGAAGCTGCCAGGCCTGCGCCAAACCGATAACCCTGCGACAGCGCGAGCGATTCGGCTACTACTGCAGCGATGAATGTCTCCGGCGAGGAATAGCCCTCTTCCAACCCGCCGTCCCCGAAGGCGCGGAAACCGCGCAAAAGGAAGCCGGCCGCGCGGTTAAGCGCACCTTGCTGCTCTCAGCTCTCTTCCTCGCTGCCGTCGGCATCGGCCTGCTTGCTTACCTCCTGTTCGGTCCACGCGTGCGCGTGCGGTGGACGCACAAGACCGATTCCCAGGTAAGCGACATAACAGCCTCGCGCAGACTGCTCTGCTTCCTTGGAACCGACGGCACCCTCCACGCACTCAACTGCCGCTCCGGAAGGCCTCTCTGGCAAAGACCCATGCCCAGCGGACACTTGGGTCTGGAATCGGTCCTCCCGGTTGGAAACTCGTGCATCCTCGCAAGCGGCACCATGGTTCAGGCACTCGACTGGAAAACCGGAAATGCCCGCTGGGAATCCGAACTCTCCGAAGGAGCCACCAGCTTCTCCTCGAATATGGACGAGGAGAAAGGGCAGGGCAGCTTCACCGTCCGCTTCCAGTGGGGCGATCGACTCGTCATCCCTCTCGCCGCCCCGGACCAAGACACCGTAATTGTGTTGGAAGGCGGCACGGACGCCGCCTCCGCCCGAGGCCGCTATTTGGGTTTTCTTACCTCGCGCCCCGCCTCCTCAACCAAGAAGCTCGTCGCCCTGGACTTGGAGACCGGACGCCCCAGGTGGGAGAAGGAACTTGGCGAAGTGGATTTCCTCAAGTGCTTGCACACAGAAAACATGCTCACTTTCGCCATCCGAGAGAAAGCCGACACCCCGGTCTATTCGCTATTCGCACTCGATGCCACCAGCGGACAGCAGCTTGCGAAAATCCCTCTCACCGAACCCTCCGATCAATCCCAGTCTGAACCGTCTACATCCCGTTCAACCCCCGCGGATAACTTCGCCGCCATGGCTCGCGATCTTTTCTCCGCCCAGCCATTTCAAACAGATATCATTGGCCGTGCTGCGACCATTTGCGCCGCCGACGGAAGGTTGTACATCCCTTCCGGCGAATTCCTCGCCTGCCTCAGCCTCAGAGAGGAAACGCAACTCTGGAGCTCCTATGCGGGAAAAGTGACCTCCGGTCCCTTCTACAGCAGCGGAAGAGTATTCGTCGCCGTCCCCGCCGAAGTGGTGAAAGCCCTCCCGGCGGAAGAAGACTCAGTGCAAGCCCATATCAGAAAGCTTCTCGGACTCGACTACGAGGAGCCCTACTTCATTCTCAAGTGCTTTGACGCCGACACCGGCAAGAAAATCTGGCAAACTGAGATCGAAACCCCTCGCTTCGCCTCCTCAGACCGCGCCCTCGTAACACTCCTCGCCATCATGAGGCAGCCCGCAAGCACCAACCCGGCCAATCAGGAATATGTCCTGACCGGCTACGCGCCCGCAACCGGCAGAAAACGCTGGCAGGTCCATAAGAAAGGTGTGGTGAGCACTCCCCTTAAAACGTCTAATGGCACCCTCTACTTCGGAACATACGACCTCAAACTATCCCGAAAAACGCTGCTCGGCGGCGAATTCATCCAGGAGGGGCCCATGAACTTCCGCATTATGGCCCTCCGGCTCCCCTAGCTCTTAAGCCGCGAAAGCGCCCGCCGCGAAGCTTCCTTAATCATCGAAATATCAGTCGAGTACGTAAGGAGCCTCATCCCCTTCTCCCGCCACTTGACAAGCTCCTCTACATCGCCGACGTGAATCCCGCAGTGAAGCCCCCTTTCCAAAGCGGTATCCAAAACCCTCTCTATCGCCCCGACGACAGTCGGGTGCTTAGTTTCGCCAAGCAGGCCGTACGACAGAGAAAGATCGTTCGGACCTATCACGAAGGCGTCAAACCCACGGACTGAAGCAACCTCGGAAATGTTCTCCACAGCGGCGCGGCTCTCTATCTGAAGGATCAAAAGCAGCTCCTCATTCGCGCGGCTAACGTACTCCTTCCTCTCCACCGCCCCGTAGTCGGTATGCGCCATGCTCAGCGCGCATCCCCGCTTTCCCTCCGGCGGATACTTAACGGATTGGATGATAGCTTCCGCCTGCTCGGCCGTCTCCACGCGAGGAACCATCAACCCCTGAGCGCCCGCGTCCAGCGCCCGGCTCAAAAGAAAATATGCATCGTCAGAGGTCCTCACAAGCGGCGTGATCCCACAAAGCCGCGCCGCCCGAATTATCTCCGCCATCGTCTCCGTCGAAAACGGCGAGTGTTCCATGTCAATGAACAGAAAGTCAAACCCCGCTCCGGCCAGGATCTGCGCAATACCCGGCGAGCGCCAGTCAACCACCATCGTTCCGTAGACCGGTTTACCTGCCTTCAGAGCCTTCTTCACCGGATTGATTCTCATCAGTCCCCTCTTTCAAGTACCAGACGCTATCAGTTCCCTCTTTGATTATCAGCCGGCGACCCCCTTCGACGATGCTCACCTCCGCCGCCCTCCAGGAAAAGTCAGTGCCCTGAATCTCAACAGGAGTCCCGTACAGGGTTGCCGCCTCCATTAAGCCGGTATCCGACGAGATTCTCGCAACCGCCCAGTTCCCCACCGCCCGGTATGAAGGGAACAAGAACTCCACGTCCCTCGTGACCTCCAGGGAACCCTTTTCCATATCCCACTTCGCAATCCCTTTCGCACGCACGGTCAGTTCGCCAGGCTTGTCCTCACTTGGAGGCGCGAAGATCATCTTAATGTTCCGCAGCAACTGGGCCACCCCGCCCTGCGCCGCGTAGACCCTGAGCTCATCCGCCGTTCCCTCAAGCCCCGCGCTCGCAAAACTGACTCCCCCTCCCGCTTCTATTCTCTCGACTTCGCGACCTGGCGGCTCGGCAAGAAAGACGTCAATCCACTTTCCGCGTACGAGAAAATCCCCCCCCGAGATCCCGGGAGATCCCCTCGCCTTGGCCAGCCGCTGACCCGGATCAAATACGATTTCATCCTCCGCGCTAAGAACCAGCTTCTCCGACGCTCCCAGCACCTCAGGCAGATTCGCAGCACTCACCCCCACCCGCGGCCTGCCCACGAGCCGCAGCACGCCGGAATCAGCTTCGCCACCCTCCGCCGACCACAGAAGCTGGTCGGCTGTGCCGCTAGCGCGTTGCGATCGAAATTCCACTCCTTCCTCCGCATCGAGGAAAACAAGCTCCCTCTCCTCACCCATCGCGAGCGAAAGAGCATCCGCCCGCAGAACACCCTCGCCAGCCCGTGCCTCCACCTCCTCCTCAAGCTCTAGCTCCCGTTCCTCCAAAGCGAACTCTGCGGCACCCGACGAACTGATCTCAATTGAAAGCGGCTCCTCCTCCAAGGCATCCGGCAACACCACCTCTTTAAGCCGCACCTCGACGTCTTTCTCCAACCTCAGCCGCCTCGACTCTACGTCCATTGTGAAACCGCTCCCGCTCAGCGAATTTCCTTCGAAGTTTAAGGCCATATACCCGGTCCCGCGGACGCTCCTGCTCTTCCCATCCCACTCCGCCGACTCGCAGTTCAGCATGCCGCTCTCCGCCCCCTTGCCGTCGAACAGCAACAGCTTCGTGCTCCCGGAGAACAAGACCTTTTGCCCCGAAGGAACCGGCTCACCGCCCTCCGCCGACCCCTTGGCGCTGGCGGCCGTCAGCACCGCGGAGACGCGCTCAGACCCGACCTCTCCTTTGTAAACAGTGACCTTCGGAGAGCTGAATTCTACTTCAGCGGCGGTTCCCTCTCGTGCTGCCTCCTCCGCCTCCAGAATCCACGCCAGAGCCCCCTCTTTCCCGTAGTATGGAAAACGGAAACCAGTCGCCCGCTGCTTCACCTCGGCCCCCGCCGAGGCAGCCGCAAGCAGCACCCACGCCGCAGCAAGCAGCCGCAACCTCATCTCTCGCCCTCGCCTGTCCCCAGGAGCCGCTCAAGGACCCCATCCCACTTCCCCTGTGCCCTGATGACCAGCTCGGCCAGCTCCCTTATCGCGCCTTCTCCCCCTCTCGCCCTCGTAACAACCCTGGCCGCCTCTTTCACCTCCGGCCGGGCGTTTCCGACCGCCACGGGCACACCCGCGATCTTCAAGATCGGTATGTCGTTGAGGTCGTCGCCGACGTAACAGATCTCCCCCTCACCAACCTTGGATCTGGAGAGAATTTCACGGAACGCCGAAAGCTTATCCGAGACTCCCTGTCGCACCTCGCCCACACCGAGCTCCGCCGCACGCCTTTCTACAGCCGGAGACGAGCGGCTGGAGATTATCGCCGTCTTTATTCCGGCGCGATGAAGCAGCCCTATCCCCGCGCCGTCCCATATGTTGAACCGCTTCATCTCCTCGCCCGACGGCGTCACGTAAACGCTCCCGTCCGTAAGGACGCCGTCCACGTCCATAACGACCATCTTAACTGCGGCGAGTGCGGAATCAGACAAGTCCTGCCTCGAGGAGGTCCTGAACATCCACCATTCCGATGGGAGCGCCGTTCTCGTCAACCACGGGCATCTCGTCCACCTTATTATCCCGGAGAACGCACAGCGCCTCCGCCGCCGTCCCCCCCTTCTCGGCGAAGAACCGGGGGCCTGGAGTCATGATCTTCTCAACCGGCTCATCGAGAATGTTCGGATGGTGGCTGTCCAGGATAAACCGGCGGAAGCCCCCATCCGTAAGAATCCCCACCAGCTTGCCCCGCTTGTCCACAATGCTCGCCGCCCCGGACTGCGCCAGCGTTATCTTCTTAAGCACCTCCCTGACCTTCTCATCGCTCCCGCAAATCGGATGGCCGCCCTCGGTTCGCATCACGTCCTCCACTTTGAGATTCTTCTCCCCGATCCCGCCACCCGGGTGGCTCTTCAGGAGATCCTTCACGCCCAGGTTCATCGCGTTCAGCAGCGTCACCGCCAGCGCGTCTCCAAGTGCCAGCATAGCCGTCGTGCTGACCGTCGGGATTATCGGATCCTCCAACTCGCCGATTTCCAGGACTATGTCGCTGTTGAGCGCCAGGCTCGACCGCGCATCCCCTGTAACACCCACTATCCGGCACCCTATCTTCTTCAGCTCGGTCACCAGCCTTGTTATCTCGCGCGTCTGTCCGCTGTTGGAAAGGATTATCGCTACATCCTGTTTACCGACGCTGCCCAGGTCCCCGTGGATCGCCTCCGCTGGATGGAGGAACATCGAGCGTATTGAAATGCTTGCCAGAGTTGACGCAATCTTCTGCCCGATCGTCCCGGCCTTCCCCATCCCGCTGACCACCACCTGCCCCCGGCCTCTGCGCAAAAGGATCGCCTCAACGACCTCGCGAAAGCCTTCGCCAAGCTTCTCCACAAGAGCCGAAACCGCCGCCGACTCCTTCCGCAGCAGCTCGATCGCAGGTTTAAGGTCTACCTCCATCACCCTCACCGAAGCTTTCTACAAAACGCCTTTCAACCGGATTACTCCGAACCCCAGCTCACTCATACGCTTATAACATACCCGGCCAGCCGCTTCAACAAAACCCATCCCCCCAACCCACCCCGCCCTCGCCGTTGACAGCTATCTGGTGGGAACTTATAATCGCCACGCGGGCCGGCCATCAGGACCCATAGGGGTGAACACATGCAAAAGATCAGGATAACCGCAGGCCCGGTGCAGATGACCGCCACACTCAACGACACTGAGACGGCTAAAAAGCTGTGGGAGATCCTCCCCACGGAAAACTCAGGCAGCCGCTGGGGAGACGAGATTTACTTCCCCATCCCCACGAAAATGCAGGAACAGGACGCCCAGGCCTCCGTCCCCTCGGGAACAATAGCCTTCTGGCCCCCCGGCGACTCCTTCTGCATCTTCTTCGGTCAGACACCGGCGAGCCCCGTCAACGTCATCGGAACCCTCGACGGCAACCCCGACGAATTCAAACAGATCAGTGGCGGCCAACTCATCCGCCTCGAAAAGGCCGGCGAAAGCTAGGGACCTGGGACAATATCTTATGGACCCATTCGTCTATCGCAACGGAGAACTTCACTGCGAGCGGGCTCCCGTATCGGACATAGCCGGGTCGTTCGGCACGCCCGCTTACATATATAGCGCCTCCGGCGTTCTCGCAGCATACCGCCAGGCGCAGCAGGCGTTCCCCGGAGCGCTCATCTGCTTCTCCATCAAGTCCAACGGCAGCGCGGCCATCCTTCGTCTGCTGGCTGATGAGGGCGCTGGCTTCGACGTCGTATCGGGCGGCGAGCTCGCCAGCGCCATCGCCGCAGGCGGCGCTGCCCAGAGAATTGTCTTCGCCGGCGTGGGAAAAACCGACGAGGAGATCCAGCAAGCGCTCGACGCGGAAATTCTTGCCTTCAATGTCGAGTCACTCGACGAGCTCCGCAACATCGATCAAATCGCCCGGGAAATGCAAAAGAGGGCACCAGTCTGCTTCCGAATAAACCCCGACGTGGAACCTCATACCCACGCCCACCTGACCACGGGCAGGCGTGGCACGAAATTCGGGCTCGACCTCGAGGTCGCAATAGACGCCTTGGACGAATTGCGCCGCCTGCATGGCATCCGCCTCGTCGGGGTCCAGATGCACATAGGTTCCCAGATCCTCTCCCCTCGACCCTACGTGCAGGCCATCCCGAAGCTCCGCCAATTCGTCTCAGCGGCCCGAGGCAAAGGCTTCGAGCCCCGGTACTTCAACATCGGAGGCGGCTTCGGAATAGACTACACTGGCGAAGGCGCTCCCTCCTTTGCCGACTTCGCCCGCGCCATACTCCCCGAACTCGAAGACCTCGACTGCAGGGTGCTCCTCGAACCGGGCAGAGCCATCGTTGGCAATAATGGAATACTTCTGACCAGGGTCTTGTACGTTGACCGCGCCGGAGAAAAGAGATTCGTGATCTGCGACGCTGCGATGAACGACCTCATTAGGCCCGTGCTGTACGGCGCCTACCACCGTATATGGCCCGGCAGCGCACAAGCGGAAAGCCCTTCGGAAAACGATGAGCCCGCCGAAATAGTCGGGCCCATTTGCGAACCCGGAGACTTCTTCGCACATGACAGAAGATTACCCCCCGTCTCCAGAGGCGACCTGCTCGCAATATTCACCGCAGGCGCTTACGGCTTCAGCATGGCGTCTAACTATAATTCCCGCCCGAGGCCGTGCGAAGTTCTCGTGCGTGAAAGCACCGTCTCGCTCATAAGGCGGAGGGAGACCCTTGAAGACATCACACAAGGCGAGGCCGCCCCTGAAGATCTGCTCCATGCCCACCGGCCCGCAGAATCGTAGGAGGGAACCCATGATCAGAAAGCTTATCGCTCCCTTGTTGCTCGCCTCCTTGAGTTTCATCCTGACAATCCACGCCTCCGAAACTACGGACCTGATCGCCAGAGCTACCCAGCACTTCGAGATGGCGGAAATCGACCAGGCGAAAGAACTCCTCTCCAAAGCCCTCGCCGCAGGCATTACCGCCCAGGAAGCCCTCCAGGTAAGAATCGATCTCGGAATGGACGTCCTCCTCAAAATGATGCAGAACGATGCACTCACCGGATCGGTAGAGCGGATCCTCCAACTGGCCGCAAAAGCCGAGAAGGAAAAGCTCCTTTCGCCGGAGGTCCTCAAAGCCCTCGTTGCTGATCTCGAAGGCGGCTTCCCAGCTCGACAGCTCGCTATGGAGAAACTCGCAGCCGCAGGCGATGTCGCCGTGCCTCACATCTTGGTGCCGCTTTCCGACCAGCTCAACGACGACAGACGCACCTACGCCCACATGGCCTTGGCCCGGTTAGACAAAAAGGCTGTCTGGCCTCTCTGCGCCGCACTGGATGCCGAGGATCCCCTACTCCGGGCAAACGTGGCTCTAGCCCTCGGGAACATAGGCGACCCGCGCGCCATCCCCTACCTCAAGCAGATTGCAGAAACCCCCCAAGAGGTCGACACCGTCAGGTCGAAAGCGGATGAGTCCCTCCGCAGAATACTCCGGGATACCCGGCGCAGCCTGCCGCCGGCATCCCAACTCTTTCTCAGTGCCGCCGAGGACTTCTTCAGACAAATCCCCCGCCGCGAGAAATCCGAGGAGCCGATCGCTCGCGCCTGGTCCTGGAAAGACGGCGGCCTCGTAGGCCGGGAACTCCCCCTATCCCTCTGGACGGCCGAAATGGCCAGAGCAGATTCGCTTAAAGCTCTCCAACTCGCTCCCCAATCCCGTGAGGCGGCCCGGCTCTTCATCTGCTCCACCTTCGCCCTCCGCCTCCTCGCGGAAAAACCCCCGCCAGGCTCCCCTGCCGAGGGATACGCCGAAGAGAACCGCACTCAGTGGATGACCTACGCCCTTGATATCTTCGGATTGGAACTGAAAGCAGAGGCGCTCCAAAGGCTCATGTCCGAGCGATGGGATGGGACTGTTCTCCTCTGCCTCGAAACATTTTCAAACCAGTTTGATCTCTTTCGGTATCCGTACTTCACCCCGCCGAGACGCGTCTCGGCCCCCATCCAACCGGCCCTGCGACAGGCCATGTATTATCCCAACGCACAGGTCCGCGCTACGGCGTTGGCACTCCAAGTAGTCACCTCCCTGGCTGCGATTCCTCCCGAAAACGCCTCGGACTTGATAAAGGTGGCCATCGCCGGCCTCAGTTTCTCCGCCGCGCCCACCGCCATGATACTCAGTCCCGACGGAGAAATAAGGAACCGATTTTCCTCCGCGCTGCGAGAAGCGGAATTCGTCGTCGCCGAGGCCGCGACCCACGACGAAGCCCTTGCCCGCGCGTCGGAACAACTTCAATTCGAGGCCATCGTCATAGATGAAAAACTCATAAGCACCGGAGTCCGGAAGGCTCTCCTCCTAGAGCACCCTTCACTTGAGCGTGCGGCCCTCTTCATCGTTGCCACAGGCACCAGCGCGAAAACTACCAGAAAGAACTGGCCCCAGGCCAAAGCCATCTTCTCCGGAGCTGAAAAGGACGAATTCATAAAGGCCGCTCTCCTGAAGGCCACTGCCGAAGCGGCCGCTGCCAGATCTGGCCTGGAAGCCATCATAACATCCGGCGCCGCCGATATACTGACGTTACTTGCCCAAATCAGCCCCACCGAAGACCTTGCACGCTTCATTCCCCAACTTGACACACTCGTGCGCGAGGACGCCGGCTCGGCCGAGGCCGCAATCGCTGCCCTCGCTGCAACCAAGAACACATATGCTCTCCCAACCCTCGAGCGCGCCCTCAGGCTGAAGCTTGAAAATTATTCCAGCGAAGTCCGAAGCAAAATCCGAACCAGCGCTCTCATGGCTATGGCCGAGATCTCCATCGCCACCGGCGGAGACACACAGAAAATCCTCCCCCTGCTGCTCGAGGTGATCCACGGTCCCGACAAGGATCTATCCAGAAGAGCGATGGCAGCCATTGGATTGCTCGGCCTCGCGCCCGGACAGGCTCTTGACACCTACCTCGACGCCACACGCTAGGCAACGCCGATCACCGAAAGGCGCCTCAGCGTTCATTGCATAGACCATTTTTCACTCGGCGCCTGGTCACAGCCATGACCGCGCGAAAGGCGATGAGAACAAGGAGAACCCCTTGATCCCGACAGCCGCGCTTTCTCTCCTGCCCGCTGCTTTGATTCTTGGCAGCTCCGCAGCCGAAGCAGCCGCGCGGAAACACCGCATCCCACTCCCAAAATGGACCCCCGACGCTTTGATAGCCGTCGCACTTATCGCCTGGCTTCCACTTGCACCCCACCTTTCCAATTCGGGCCTCGCACTAGGTCTGGGCGGTTGGCTCCTCACAGCAACACTCTTCACCTTCAGAGGTTTCCAGGCGGAAACGGCCGTGCGCCTGCGCGCCCTCCCCCTTGCCGCCCTGCTCCTGCTTGCAGCAGGCCTGGCCCCGGAAATCAGCACACACCGCTTGCCCTCCGTCGCCTTCCTCATCGCCGCTCTTGACGCCTCCTACGTGGCTTCAATCTCGGCCGCGCTGCACTGCTTTGTTATTACCCAACTTAATCAGGACGGATTCGGGTCAAAGCTCGAATCTCTCCCGGAACTCTGGCTTATCAAAAAGACCCACAGAATTGCATCGGGATTGGCCTTTGCAGTACTTACAGGCCTGGCTGCTGCCACCGCCTTCCTCGCCCCCGCCGAAGTCTGGCCCCTGGCCGTGCCTTGGTTCATCGCGGCCGTGCTGCAGACAGGTCTTATTCCCCTTGCGAAGAGGCTGCGCTACTACGCGGCAGCAACTCTATTCCTTGCGACTGCAGCACTGATCACAGTTTCGCTCTCGAAAGGATAGAACCGTGGAACTCTTCTTCGTCGAGTGGCGAGGAACCTTTCCGCAAAACGTCCCCAGCTCACTGGGCCGCCTGAGAAAACACCTCGCACTACCGGAGGCACTCCTCGCCAAATCCCCAGAGGGTGGCACGCTCCTCCTTGCTTCCGCCGCCGACTCCTTGACTGAAGAAAGAATCATCCAGGCCCTTCGCCTGGCTGTTCCTCTCAGCCCCGACGACACACCCGACCTCATAACCGGAGCGCAGGCCTGCAAAGCCTTCCTCCTGCTCGTATGCCGCCTACGAGACCAGGAGGTGGAAACTGAAACAGGCTACCTCAACTCCCTACAGACCAATTCCCTGGGAAGAACCATTCACGATATGTACTCGCTGGGGCTGAAACTTCGAGAAAAACTCCAGCCTTACCTCAGGTTTAAGACCGCTGATAAGAGCACCAGCGTGTTCTTCTCTGATATCTCGCGAAAAGTCTTGGGGCACCTGTCTAGGGCCACCATCTATCTGCTTGGCTGCCCCCCCGAAGCGCTCGCCTTCGCGCAGCAACTCCTCCAGGACGGAGCCTCCAACTTCCTGGTAACCTCCAGTGACCAGGAACACGCCGTACGCGTCACTCGTCACCTTCCTGCAGAATACTCCCCCCCTGAACTCGCCCCCGACAGGCTCAGGCAAACCGACATAGCCATATGCTCCGACACGGCCTGCTGCCGGACGCTGAAAGCCCACCACTTCATGATCGCATCCTCCAGGCGGCAGGGCCTGCCGATGCTCGTCGTCGACACGGCTCCTGGCGGCTGTCTCGATCGGAACATTGCCAGCCTTGACGGTGTCCTCCTCTACAGCAGTCAAAGGTTGCGGCGAGAGCTCGAAAACCGCAACAATGCCTGGACGGCAGAGCTCGCCCGGCAAGCCACCATAATTGAGCGCGCAGCAGCGAATTTCGTTGCAGAAATCAACCGCACTTCTGCCGATATAGTAATTGAGGCGCTTCAGCGCCACAGTAGGAGTGTGGCCAGAGATCAAATGCTTCGCGTGCAGCCGCTCCTTGACCAGTTGAATACTCGCGACCGCAAGCAGGTCGCGGACGCCATCGTCAGGGCCGCGTCCGGGACGGCTCCCGTCTTCGCCAAGGCTATACGGGACGTGTACGCGGGTCGTGCTGACCGCGCCCGGCTCCGCCGCCTGCTCGCCACCGCTGAAAATGGCCGCCAGGTCGCCTCGACAGAAGAGGCAACTGAGCCCCATCCTGGAAACAGATAGGCCTCCGCCTTAAGTGAGCTGCGGTTTCTGATGAGAAACCTGATGAAAATATCGCTCGCAATGCTCGTATCGCTGGGAGCATTAGTAATACCCTTGGCACAGCATCTTCACGCCCACACCAGCCCATCGCCAACACCCTCCCTCAGCGAAGAGGTAAGGGATCTCGCCGACAAACTCTCTGAGGACGACCCGGACCTCACCCTCCATGCCGCCTCGAAGTTACTCGAGCTGCCGCAATCGGAGGCGCTTGCAGTTCTAAGAAACGCACTCGCGGAAGAGGGAAACGTCGCACGCACCAAGATTATGAAGGCATTCGAACTCCAGCTAGACCCACGCGCAAACGATCTCATTGCCGTAGCGCTTTCAGACCCTGCTGAACAAGTAAGGCAGGCAGCTATCTCCGCCCTCTCCGTCCAAGCTGTCGAGACCCTTCTTCCACCCCTCTCGGATATTCTCTTAAGCAAAGAGAATTCCGACGTAAGCAAAGCCGCAGCCGCACGCGTCCTCAGTTCAAAAAGACACAAAGAATCCATCTCCCTCCTGATAAAGGCGATGGAACAGAACTCCGGCAAGGCCAGGACAGCCTGCGCCGCCGCTCTCGCCCAGCTGACCTCTTTTGAATTCGGCGAAAACGTCCAGAACTGGACGGACTGGTACGCCGCAATAGCTGACCTCACCAGAGAGCAGCTCCTCGAGGCAATACTTAAGCACAGGGAAGAGCAGCTTACGCAGGTCAGAGAGGGTCTCAAGGAAGTACAGGAGGAGGCGGCCACCGCATTCATAGCTCTCCTCCAAAACCAAATTGACCGCGCCGCCGCTCCTCCTCTCGCCGAACTCGCCAAGGCCCTCCACTCAAATTACCCCCGCCTTAGAAAATTCGCAGCCGCAGAACTCGGAAAGATAAACAGCGAAGACACCGCAAAAATACTTGTCGATGCCGTCAACGACCAAAACCCCACCGTCAGGGAAGAGGCCCTCAACTCCCTCGGGAGAATCGGCGAAAAGGCTAAATCCGCCGTGGAAGCTATCAGCCAGCGCCTCCTCGAAGATACCCACTCCACCGTCAGGGCTGCCGCTGCTGTCGCCTTGGAGGCGACAAAGGACAAATCCGCCAGCCCTGCCCTCATCGACGCGCTCTATCAGGACAACGTCCCGGATGTCCGTGCAAAGGCTGCGCATGCCCTCGGTGAGATAGCCGCACCCGGAGCCGCCGATGCCCTGGTCTGGGCTCTGGACCAAGACGTAGACCCCAATGTCCGCCGGGAGGCTGCCGCTGCACTGGGAAAAGTGGGCAACGGCAAAACCGCTCAGATACTCACCGAAAAAAGCAACGACCCGGATCACCTGGTCAGAAGGGCCATCGCCCAGAGTCTCGGCTTCCTCAAGACCGACGAGTCCCTCCCCGCACTCAGAGAACTCGCTGGGGACATCCATCCTCTCGTTCGAGAAGCTGCCTGCAACTCCCTCGGAAGCCTCCGCAACCCTGAAGCAACCTCAACCCTGGTCGATCACATAATTGATCCCGAAGAGAAAGTCGCCGCCGCAGCCCGGGCCGCCCTCGAAAAGCTGCTCGGCGACGACCTCGACGCGTATTTGAGAATTGCCGACCAGTCCGGTGAGGAACGTCTAATGGCGGCAATCTACGAGCTCGTTCTAAAGCATTTCGCCACGGCTCAAAATCACCAGGAAACGCTCCTGCCAATAAGGAAACGACTCGCTCAAATCCTCATCAAGCAAAACAACTACCTCAAGGCCACTCCTCTATTTGAAGCACTCGCGCAGCTCTCACCCGACGCAGAAATACTTCACACCCTTGTCACCTGCTATGAAGCCTCTGCGCGTCACGTGGAAGCGGCCAAGACTCGCCTGAGACTCGTACGGCTCGAATTCGCTCCGCCCCAGGAACAGTGGCAAGCAATAGTCCAGGACGCCGAGAGGTTGCTGGAATCCGGGCGTACTGACGAACTGAAAAAACTCCTCGAACACCTGTCTGCTGAATCGCCTGACCTCGGCACCCTGGAGACTAAGTCCCGCCTGCTTGAACTCAAGAGTCAGTTCGCGCCTCCCACGCCCACACCAAAAACCTCACCAGCCCCTGTCAGCCCAACCTCCACTCCCGGCGCAACTCTCCCGACACCACCCCCTAGTTGACCACCACTGCCTTGATTACCTTGTCCTTATTTCCCGCCACGAAACGAAAGGCCTCCACCACCCTTTCGAACGGGAAGCGGTGCGTTATAAGGGCTCCTGCGTTAACCAGTCCGTTTGAAATCAGAGAGATCGCCGCCGGGAATGCGTTCGCGTACCGCCTCACACCCAGAACGTCCAGCTCCAATTCCAGGATGCGCTCCACCGGATAGGCGAACCGCTTCTGCCCCGGCCAACCTACCAGCACCGCCTTACCTCCTGCCCCTACCACATCAACCGCCAGCGCAGATGTAACGGGGGAACCCGCCGCGTCAAACGCAATTCTCGGCCCCCCCTTCCCCATCGCAGAAGCGACGGCAGACGCCACGTCCTCCGACGAAGCGTTCACCACCCCCGCCGCTCCCAGCTTCATCGCCACCTCCAGGCGACTCTCAAGCAGGTCAACCACAACCGCCTTGCGCGCACCCATCGTCCTGGCCACCATAAGGATCGCCAGCCCGATCGGCCCGGCCCCGAAAATCACTATATCATCCCCAGCCGTCAACTGCGCCCGCTTGCAGGAATGCACCGCCACGGACACCGGCTCGACCAGTGCGGCCTCCTCAAAGCTTACGCTTTCCGGCACCTTGTAGACAAAATCCCACGGCACCGCCACATATTCCGCCAGCGCTCCATTCACAGGCGGCGCCGACATGAAGTACCCTTCCGGACAAATGTTATAACGCCCGCTCCTGCAAATCGCGCACCGCCGGCACGGGATGCCGGGCTCAGGAACAACTCTATCGCCCGGCTTCAGCCCGTCCACCTCGCTCCCCACTTCCTTCACCACCCCGGAACTCTCGTGCCCCGGAATGTACGGCTTTTCTACCACAAACGGCCCCAGCCTCCCCTCCTCATAGAAGTGGATGTCCGACCCGCAGATCCCGTTGGCCTTCACCTCGATCAGCACCTCATCTCGACGGACCTCAGGGATCTCCGCCTCCTCAAGTCTCAAATCTCTTGGAGAGTGAAGAAACGCCGCTTTCATCTTCGCTGACAACTCCCCCTCCTTCGCGCGCCGCAATCGATTCTATCCATCTCCCCTCTCCGCTACGTATCGTTCGTAATAATCCGGCAGGTGCCTCCGAATTTGCTCCACAAGTTCCTCTTCCGAAATCGCCGTAACACGGTTCTCCCTTTCGTACTGGTCAACCACCCACCTTCCTATCCTGACCACATCCAGCTTGCCCAGCCTCTCCTCCCCTTCCAGCCCCAGAAAATCGTTAACCCACTTAACGACCCCGTCAATACCGGACTTGTCCGTTATCGCCACGCGAACCGGACGCCCCAGAAGCCTTGCCGTATCGAAGATATTGTAGACCCGCTCATCTCTTTCCAGACCGCCTGCATGAATCCCCGCCCGTGTGACATTGAAGGCGCTCCCCACGAACGGGTAATTCGCAGGAACAGATGCACCGACCTCCTTCCTGTAATATTCGGCGATCTCCGTTATCACCCTGGTGTCCATCCCGGCCATATCACCCATAAGCCCAATGTACTCGATGACGGCCCCCTCCAGCGGCGGGTTACCGGTCCTTTCCCCGAATCCCAGCAGAGACGCATTCAGAATATTGCACCCGTACAGCCACGCTGCCGCGGCGTTTATATGAACCTTGTGAAAATCGTTATGTCCGTGCCACTCCAGCCGTTCCGGCGGCACCCCGCCCTCATTGCTCACCTTGTAAATCAGCTTCGGAATGCTCCGAGGCAGCGCCGCACCAGGATACGTAATTCCGAATCCCATCGTGTCGCACAGCCTTACCTTCACCTTCAGTTCGTCCGGAACCTGCTCCGAAATCTCCGTCAACTTCTGAACGAACGGAAGCACGAATCCCTCAATATCAGCCCGCGTTACGTCCTCCAGATGGCAGCGCACTCTCACCCCGGCTTCGATCGCCGCTTCCACTATGCGAATGTAATCGTCGAACGCCTTCCGCCTGTCCTTACGCAGCTTGTAATATATGTGGTAGTCGGAACAGGACGTAAGAATACCCGTCTCCCCCAATCCCATTTCCCGAACCAACCTGAAGTCACCGGGTTCCGCCCTCATCCACCCCGTTATCTCCGGATAGCGGAGACCCAACTCGCGGCAGCCCTCCACCGCCTCCCGATCCTTCCTGCTGTAAAGGAAAAACTCCGTGTACCTTACGACGCCCCTCGGCCCGCTCAGCCGTGACATCATTTCAAACAGCCGCACGATCTGTTCAACCGTATACGGCGGGCGCGCTTGTTGCCCGTCCCTGAACGTCGTATCGCTTATGATCAGCTCCCGCCCCGTCGCTTCCTTTGGGTCAAAGCTCACAAGCTTCCCGTCTATCTCCTCGTAGATCTTTTGATCGAACAGAATCTTCGGCACGGAATTGTAGTCAAAAATATCAGCGAAAAGATTCGGCTCCGCTCGATTTACAAGCCGCTTCCGCACGCGCATCTCCTTTCGGGATTTCAAGACGGCTACACCGGCAATCACCTCAGGGAGCATCCGTCCCACGCTGCCCTTACGCCTTACCGAACATCCCCCCGCCATGCGCCCAAAACCAAACCCAAATGCCCCCGCATTCTTGCGTAGCCCAGTTGTGTTCAGATTGTCCCATACGTACTATACGAATCCTTCGCCTGGCGCACTTAACTCAATCGAAGCTCACTTATTCCTTGCCCCGCTCTCCCCAAAGCATTCCTCTTTCCGCAGCAGCTCCGCCCACTTCTTGTCCACATGATCCTGCAAGTCCTTTAACAAAGCCTCGTTTTCCGGTTTCATAAGGTGGGCGAATCTCCGCTGGTGTTTTATCCAATCCGTCATCGGAAGCTTCTGCTTCGGCTTGTAGTTAATCTTCCATACTCCGCCTTCGACCTCGAAAAGCGGCCAGAAGCACGTTTCCACCCCCAGCTTTGCCATAACCATCGTCTGGTCATTCGGATGGCCCCATCCCAATGGGCAGGGAGACATAACGTTTAGGAAGCTCGGCCCGTCGGTCGCAAGTGCCTTCTGAACTTTGCCAATCAGATCGCGAAAATTGTGGGGCGAAGCCTGCGCCACGTATGGCACCTCGTGGTCAGCTATGATGCTTGTAAGGTCCTTCCGGTGGCGGTCCTTACCTTTCTTAACCGACCCGACAGGGCTGGTATTGGTCCAGGCCCATTTCGGCGTCGCAGACGACCTCTGGATAACCGTGTTCATATAGGCCTGATTATCGTAGCACACGTAAAGCAACTTGTGACCCCGCTCCATTACTCCCGAAAGCGCCTGAAAACCTATGTCGTAAGTCCCTCCGTCGCCCCCGAAGGCAATAAAACGATAGTCGGCAGTCAGCTTCCCCAGCTCCTTGAGCTTCCGGTAAGCCGTCTCAACTCCGCTCAGCGTCGCCGCCACGTTCTCAAACGCATTGTGAATGTAGGAACACCGCCACGCCGTGTACGGGTAGAGCGTGCTCACGACTTCCATGCATCCCGTAGAAAAAGCAGTCACCACAGGGTAATCCGCCGCCGCCACCATCACCTGCCGTATCACCACCGGCCCGGCGCACCCAGCGCACGCGCTGTGCCCTCGGGAAAGGTAGTTCCGCTTATGTGTCAGTTCCTTCAAGTTTACTGCCATTTCATTCCTCGCTAGCACACTGGGTTAGGACTCGGGGGCGCTCACAAGTTCTTCCTCCGGGTAAGTCTCTTCCGTTCGCAGACCCACGTACTTCATAATGCTTTCTACCTTACCCGCGTCCTTCGTACTGACCAAGTCGCGGAAGACCCCTTTCACATGCTCCACGTTCAGGTCGCGCCCGCCAAGCCCGTATATGTACCCCGTTAGAAGGATCTCGTCCCTGCCGTACGCAGCCGACCTCACCTCATTGAATACCGGACCACCTTCCAGCCCGAACGAAATCGCCCGGTCCATCACCCCTAGCACCCTCACACCCCCAACCGCACTCATGATCTCCCCGGCAGGGAACGGCCGGAAGCACCGCAGCTTCACCATCCCGGCTTTGACCCCTTCCTCGCGCATCTCGTCCACCGCTTCCTTCACCGTCCCGCAAGCAGAGCCCATCACCAGTAGTGCCACCTCCGCATCATCCAGCATGTACCTTTCAAGGAACCCAACCCCGCGGCCGGATATTTTCCCGTACTCTTTCGCGATTTCGGGAATCACCCCTCTAGCGTTATCCATCGCCTCCACCTGCATCCGCTTTTGCTCGTAGTAGTAGTCAGGCAGTGCAAGTGGCCCCATCGTGATGGGGTTATCAGGATCGAGAAGCGTCCGGTCAGCGACATATTCGCCAACGAACTTTCTTACCTCTTCATCTTCCAGAATCTCCAGCGTCTCCGTCGTGTGACTAAGTATGAAACCGTCGTACGTCACCATGACCGGCAGATACACGTCCGGCTGCTCTGCTATGCGGAAAGCCTGAATTATGTTGTCGTATATTTCCTGCGCGTTCTCAGAGTAGAGCTGAATCCATCCCGAATCTCGGCAGCCCATCGTATCCGAATGGTCGCAATGAATATTTATCGGCCCGCTCAAAGCACGGTTAACCACCGGCATGACGATAGGAAGCCGGAGAGAAGCCGCAATATAGACAATCTCCCACATCAAAGCCAACCCGTTCGCCGAGGTCGCAGTAAAAGCCCTCGCGCCCGCCGCCGCAGCCCCTATCGTCGCGCTCATCGCTGAGTGCTCCGACTCGACCAAAACGAGGTCCGTCTTGACCTCGCCGTCGGCAACGAACCCGGCAAAATTGTGCATCAGCTCAGTCTGCGGAGTTATCGGATAAACGGCCGCCACGTCGGGGTTGACCTGCCTCAGGGCATTAGCCGCTGACTCGTTTCCCGTCATTGCTACTCTGCGCGCCATATCAACTCCTTTCCGGAGCCCTACTCAATGCCGAATAGAGGCTACTCGGCGCACTCCGTTTCAAGCTTCATCTCGAACGCCTTCGGCTTGGCTGGGCACTGAACAGCGCAAATCCCGCATCCCTTGCAGTGGTACAGATCTACACCAACTACCTTTTCGTCTTCGACGACAATCGCGTCATCGGGGCACACTATCCAACATTGAAGGCACTGAATGCACTTCTCCTTAGAATGAATCGGGCGGTACGTGCGCCACGTGCCCGTCTCGTTCACCTCGCTGTTCCCAGGTCGAAGGATCGATCCGCCGCGGGGAATCTTACGCCAGCCCTCTCTTCCGGTGCTACTCATTCGCCTTTACCTCCTCGTACGCACGCCGCGCCGCGCTTATGTTCCCCTCCACTATCTTCTCGGAAAACTTCTTGCTGAACTCCTTTCGCATGTTCTCGCACAGGGCATCTATCGAGACAACCGCCACGGCCTTGAGCAGCGCCCCAACCATCGGCGTGTTAGGGATCGCGCGCCCGATCTCCTCAAGCGATATCCCCGTCGCGTCAACTGTCATTACCCGAAACTTCCCCAAATTGAATCGCTCCGCCACCGCCGATGGCCCTTCCTTCGAGTTTATCAGTATCACCCCTTTGTCTTTCAGCCCGGAGGCTACGTCCACAACGCCGAGCAGCGTTGGGTCGAGCACCACGACCGCATCCGGATTCGCAATCGCGCAGTGCATTCGCACCGGCCGCTCACTCGCCCGCGTGTACCCTCTGATGGGAGCCCCCATACGCTCGGGACCATAGTCAGGAAACCCCTGGCTATACTTTCCTTCAGCCAGTGCAACTTCCGCAAGGAGCAGTGCCGCGGTCTTCACGCCTTGGCCGCCCCTCCCGTGCCACCGTATCTCGGTAATCTCTTTTGACACTTTTGCCTCTCCCAAAGCAGCTTCACTGGAGGACCGCAACCGCAGAAAATACCAAACATTGAATTATATTTCCCACGTTCGCCCATGTCAACATCGCCCCCATCATGTAACCATTCAATAGTCTGTGGCGATGTACAGGAAGGCAACTCCTTGTGCCGATGTGGGTTAGAAGTGGAGTTCCAGGCCCGGCAAAAGGAGACCGAGGAGATGGCTTTGAGGTTAAGGATGCGTGAGGCCCCGCAACTTCCCCAACCGAACCCCACCAAGAATACCCCTCGCAGAGAATACGCTCGGCACAATCTCCATAACCACCTTGTACTGTTGAACTTGCGAGTTCCGATCCTGCGGAGGCGCAAAGGTTGCGGAGTCTGAAAAAACGTCTCTTGACGACGCGGATGGGAGGATCTACACGCACGTTGTCTACAGGCAAACCAGGTCTGCCAGTGTGTGCGACCGGGAAAGCGATGAGTATACCCAAAGGTATGAGCCGATGCGTTGCGGCGGCCGCGGCCCTTGCGATTAGCGGGGGAGACTGCTGAGCCATTCAAGTCCGATGTATTCCTGGAGAAGGAGGCATGAAAGCGAACTCCAAGAACCTGTGCCTTGCGAAAACTCCATCCGCGTATTTCTTTCTCAGAGAGCGCCCCACCGAGAGACTGCGGAGGTCCCCTCCCAGGTGTTCTTTTGCTATGGCTCAGGCGAATGCCGCTACTGGGTTGTGGAGAGTGCGGAGGGACGGGTTCACCCTCGACTCGCTTGAATCCCCGCCAGGGAAAGCGGACAATCACCACTGTTAGCCCAATCAGAGCAACGGGGACGGGGTCTTCGGTAGGCACGTCTGAGATCCGATCGCGATTTTCCTGATTTTGCACCTCACAAAAGAGGGGCGGCGCGCGACTATAAGGGTGAGAGGATCTGCAGGTCTCAATATGTTGCATAGGCCGAGAGAATCTGATGAAGCCTTGGTCAAGGCAGCTAGGGCCGGCGACCGTAATGCTCTCGGCTTGCTCGTGGAGAAATACCAGGACCTGGTGTGTGCCATCGCGTGCGCCCGAGTCGAGAATGCGGAAGCTGCTGAGGATATCGCGCAGGATGCTTTGCTGGCGAGTTTCGAGGGGCTTGCATCCCTCAGATCTCCTTCGAAGTATGGAGCGTGGCTGGCTCGGATTACGCGTAAGCTCTGTAGCAGTTGGCATCGGTCTGAAGAGTATCGCCGCGCTCTGGTGCACAGGCTTGGCCAACAGGTGGGCGTTGAGCGTACACCCCGGCCCGAGGACATCCTGACACAGCGGGAGGATAGAGCAATCATTCGCCGCGCTATTGATCGGCTTTCCCCGAGGAACCGGGAGACCCTTCTGCTGTACTACTACCGGGGATGTTCCGGGGCGGAAACGGCGGAAATCCTCGGCGTCACCGAGGCAGCCGTTCGGAAGAGGCTTGAAAGCGCAAGGCGGAAGCTCCGCGGCTATCTGGAGGCAGAAGTGGAAGCGAGTTTCAGAGGGACGGGGCCGACCAAGGATTTCACGAATCGCACGCTCGCTGCCATTCCGGCCGGTTCCATTTGCGGGAAGCTGGGCCTGAACGTGGCGAGAATTGGATTGGCAGACGGGTTGGGGGAGGTGGCACGGGCGGCGGGCCAACACGCATCCACCATTCTCACGGGAGGAGGTGTGCTAGTGGTGACGAAACAAGTGATCGTGGGAGCTGCAGCGGTGGCGTTGCTTGCAGCGGGTACTACGAGCTATGTGCTGCTACGTCAGGACGCGCGCGGCGTCGACCAACCAGCGAAGGCCGTCACTCGCGGACAGGGCACCCGACAAGGCGCCGCTACTACGACGGCAATAGGCATACCTGGCGCGTACAAGGACAGACTCCTTGCGGATCACGAAATAACGGCCGACGACGTCAAGACCTTGGTAATGGACCTCCACGCTGACTCACAAGGTGATGATGCCAAGGACTACCTGATGAGGCAGGTATTGCGAGATGTTTTCGCCTCAATGAGCAGGGACGAGCTCGAAAAAGTATTGGCCATTTACTCCGAGATTCGGAGGGATCGCCTATACGAAGAGGGGGCATACGAAGAAGTTGAGATCATTCTCCGCGCAATGTGGGCTGTCGTGTCAAACCCGGAGCACTGGCGAACCAAGGTAAATCTAGGGGGATTGGTTTCAAGGTGCAGGAGTATGCTGTTGGACCGACGCGCTCTGGTAGAAGGGAGGCCCAAACTCTTTTACACCCTGGAGTACGGCGTCAGTTCGGATGTGGGGGCCGGCAAGTCGGAAGCAGCCAGGGCAAGCCTGCTCGAGGCCATCGAAAACGACAAGCGGAAACTCGAAACAGAGTGGTGGGCTGGCGCTAAGACTGATCTCGAATCGTTGTTATCCTCGGACATCCCCATGTTGGAAAAGGCCAGTTTCATGTATCGCGGGAATGAGCTGTACACGGCGTTCGGTCACGAGGAGGAAGGCCAAGAGTTCAGGTTGCGGCAGATAGATGCACTGGAGTCGCACGTCACGGGGGCGGCTGCCATCGAGCACGAAACGGAAGTGCTCCTCGTTCTGGCACATCTCGAGCAACTGGCTGGGGAATATGACGACGCTCTCCAGCATTACCAAAGGCTCAAGCAGCTTGGGGTAGAGAGCAACTACTTCTCGCCGAAAGGGCACGGCTACTGCTACTTGTGCTCTGCCGCCGGGAGTTCGCGTGAGACGATAGACGAGGCGATCCAGCGCGCCCGGGCGAGTATCGAGGGCAAGGAATTCGTCGCCGAGTCAGAGAGGCTGGATCGAATCTCCCGTGCCCTGAGCAAGTACTACAGAGACAAAGGGGTGCTTCCGGCCACCCTTACAGAGCTCGTCGGATCCTACGTGGAGGACACAGGCACCATCACGGATCCCCTCACGGGGCGCCCTTACGATTATGAGTCTGAGGGAAACGGCGCAGGTCTGGGGACTGTGGAAGGTGCCACATTCTCGTTTTATGTGCACATGAGCCGGGATGGGGGCTACAGCACACACAAAGCTAAGCGGCGCCCGGAGGAGGAGTAGGATCCCGGACTCAGCCCGGTACCCGCCGAGGGCCTCATCTGCGTGTCTTCTTCCCCACGCCGCCACAGGCCTCTCCAGCGCGAGGGAGGGTGCGGATGCTCTGAAGGTCTTATCCCTTGTGGTCCGGGGGAACGTACCTGCTCCGTTTCGGAGAGTACAAGGAAACCTCCACCTTTGACTAACTTGAATCGCCGCGAGAGATCGTAGACAATTGCCGCCGTAGGCTTGTGTTCGGGAGCGACGGACTATGGCAGGTAAGAAACACTTCCTAGCGCTTGCCGGGGTGGTGCTGATTGCACTTTCGCTGGGCGTCTACCTACTCAAGTTGACTGCGCGACAACGTGCCTCTGACGGTCCACCTGGGGAATCCGTAACTCCCGATGCGGAACCTGCAATAGAGGACGTGAGCGAGTCCGCTCAACCGTCAGCTTCAAGCACAGCAGCGCCTGGGGGAAGGGAAAAGCTCGACGCCCAATGGCTCATCCAGCAAATCGATGAATGGCAACCGGGCTGGACCGACCGCATCCCGCCCGCCTTCCTCCAAGACCCCACCAATGCCTTCAATCGCTATCTGCTCGCCGCGGCGCTCATGGACGACAGCTCGCAGTTTCAGGAAGCCAAAGATCTGCTTCGCTCCAGTGACTTCAGTTGGCTGTCTGAACCAGACAAGGTCGCCCTGGTCCGGGCATACCTCGACGCCAACGTCCAGGCACTCGCCGCGCTAAAAGCAGGCATCGAAGAGGCCGAGTACTACAAGGGTCCTCCATTCTTCGCGGCTGGCGGGAATACGCTGGAATACCTTAAGCGGTTCCGCACGCTGGCGTGCATGCTTCGCGGAGAGGCGCTGGTCCTTCACGAGAGAGGACAGCCGGAAGGCGGGCTAGTAGATTCACTCTTGGGCCTTGAGATGGCACATCATGTAATCGGCGGGGGCATTCTGATCGAGAGCATGGTCGGCGCCTTCATGCACCACGTCGGAGGAACAGCATTCGAATTCCTCCTTCCCGAAGTGCGCGACCCAATGCTCTGCCGCCAGGCGATAGCTCAGCTTGATCAATTGCTTTCTCTCGATGCGTACCGCGTCCATGACGAAGTCCACATAGAAGCGGGCTCCGTGGACGCGGGAGCCGCGAGCCTGCTGGCCGCAGCTCAGGACAAAGGCCAGGAGGCCCTGGATATCCTGAACGCCGCGCTGGATTTGCCTTACCGCGAGTTCGCCTCTCTATCCCGTCCGGCGGACATGCCTCCATTAGTGCCCTGGGATTCAATAAAGGCAGCGGCATCAACCTTGTACCGCGAGAAAGTATCAATGGTTGCATACATGGCCCTCGCAGCCATCAAAGCTCATCAACTGGAGAGGGGACATTTCCCCGAAACCCTCGGCCAATTGGTGCCCGAATACCTTACCGAGATTCCCATGGACCCTTTCATTGGCGAGCCGCTGAAGTATGTCACGAACCAAGACTCGGCGACAGTCTACAGCGTCGGCTTCGACCTCAAGGATGACCACGGCAAGAAGTGGATGGGATCCACCCTCAAAGGCAAAGGTGATTATGTCTTCCAGGTCCGATAGCCGTGTTATGCCTCCCGAAGACCCCATGCGGCTTTCGCTTTTCCAGAGACCGCCCCACCGCACAGCCGGCTATCTGTGGGCACGCAGGAGCGATTGCGGCCCACCAGTGGCGCGCCTGCGGCATGGCGCCGCTTCTTAGCTAGCGAGGCTGAGAAAAGGGAGAAGCCGGCCGCTCAAGATATCCCACAGAGTCTTGAACGGTTACACAGGGCCCCAGAGCCTTCCTGTCACCTTTCCCATATCACCGGCCGGTGAACGGCCGCGCCTTCTATCTCAACGGCGTGAGTCGGAAAGGCAACCGCGGCTGTGATGACCTCCGGACCCCTCTCTGTCGCTATTATCGTGTCCTCGGACTTCGTCCCCGCGATGGATGGATTCCACGCAAAAGCCTGATCCTTAAGCACTCTTCGTTTCGTGGAGGCAGTTACCTTGAAATCGCGCGTCGCGTAGCCCGTCGCACCCCCCTGGTGATGGAGCTTCCACTCCTCCGGATAGCCGCAATCCGCATATGCCTTCTGAGCCTTGCGAAAAAGCTCCCCCAGGTCGGCTCCGGGAACGCTCCCCAGAATTAACGTCGCGTCCACCTTACAGACAGCCTCATGCTTTCGCTTGAGCTCAGCCGGCGCCTCGCCTAGGTGCACGACTCTCGTCGCAGAGGCAATCAGACCCCACTTCTTCGCACACAGAACCAACATCGCGCACCGCTCCACTTCCTTCTCCGTGGGAATCGGGTGCCGAAAAGCGCTCATCCTATCGTCCGCCGCCACGAGCAACACCACCGGGATCATCCCGAACCCGTAGCACAGTCGGGAAAGTTCGCCCGCTATCTGCAGCTCGCTCATTCCTGTCTTTACCGACGCGCAGGCCCCTTCCAAAACCTCCGCGCAATGGCGGCCCACCCACCTGTAGCGGTCCATCTCTCCGGGCAAAAGCGAATATCTCAGCTCCACGAAATCCCGACGCAGCAGCCTCGTCCCCGCGTAGCCATCCTCCGACGCCACCTCACCAGGCGGCTTCACCGCCGATATCCCCCCGGCCGCCTGGTCCTCATCAAACCAGGAATGTTCCACCGGCTCGAAAACGCCGCCCGGAACCTCCTCCTCCAGAATGCGGGGCATCTCGATATTGTTCGCGAAAAGATAATCACCCTCCGCCGTGATGAGAATCCTGGCGGCTCCCTTCTCCGTCCCGGTTGAGACGTGATTCTGTCCCCCGGCCGTGTACCAGGCGAAGCTGGCTGTGGACCCCAGGAGCACCCCGCCCAACCCCTCGCCTTTCATGTATCCCAGCACCCGTTCTCTCTTCAAGGCGATTTCTTCAGTGCGTTCCACACCTTCCC
>CAZUUK010000004.1:0-4263 GCA_964622675.1 uncultured Planctomycetota bacterium
GACGATTGCGGGTATTCCGGAAGATGAATTTGAGGAGAAGATTCGCGTAACAAAAACGGCGCGGCGGCCGGCGGGGAGGGGCCGGGTGCGGCCGGCAGGCCAAGACTGGTCGTCGTGCTGGGCTCAATAGGCCGATTTTCGCACGTTTTGGCGTCTAGGACGCGCGTTTAGGGGGTGGAAGGTATGGTGACTCGCAGAAAAGGCCAAGAATTGTCTTGACAGCGATTTTCGAGGGGGCGATGATAAGGGTATGTGGAACTCAACGGCGTGGAAAATTCAAACCCAAAGAAGACCCGCCCACAGCGGGTTTCTCTTTAGGCGTCGGGAGCCCGTTCGAGCAATCGGCGGGACGGCTTCTTAGAGGCCGCACATCTCCCGGCGCTTTTTTCATGGAGGTGCGTCATGCGGACGCAGAAGATTGAGATGTGGAAGGCGGCGTGGGATGGGGAGTTTGCTATAGCTGCCCGTCTCCTTGACGATTCGATGTCGCCGAAGTATCCCCCGGGTGACGTGCTCTTGTTCACCAAGACCGGCATCGAGGGGGGAGACGGCGTTTTAATCTTCCGCCAGGATCACCCACCAGTCATCGCGAAGCTTGAGTACAGCATGGAGCCGGATGCGGCTCACTGGCGTTTTGTCAACCCGGATTGGGAAGATCAAACGTACACGGCGGAAGAGATCCATGACGGTCTGGATGACGTATTTCGATTCTGGCGACTCCGCGCTCACATTCCCGTGGGTGGACGGCGCCAACACGTAGCGCAGACCGTGACGGAAGAAGTGATCGAGGTTTCCCGGTCCTGAAGAAAGGGGCAAAGAGCATGAAAGAGCGACCAAGCAAGGAACTGAGGGAGACGGCATATCATGAAGCCGGACACGCTGTCATGGCATATGCTTGCAAGATTCCTTTTTCCTACGTGACGATAGTCCCCGACGAGAAGGAGAAGAGTGCTGGCCACCTAAGCTATTCCTCAAGGCATCTTAGGTCAGAGCGCGCGCAAAGCGTTCAAACTGGCTTCGGTGGGTTGAGGGAGCGCGATCTGTTGGAAAAGTGGGTGATGGTTTCAATGGCAGGTGGTGCCGCTACGGCGAGATGGACACGGCGAAAGCACTCTGCAGATGAGCATTTCGGTTGGAGCAGTGGTGATTGGCAGAACGCCGGAATCGTTGGCATGTGGGGAGGGAACGCAGAAGAGGAAGGAGCTTACTTGACCTGGTTGTGGCTTCGAACACAAGGGACGTTTAGAAATAGGGAATTTTGGGCTCCCGTGAAAGCCCTCGCCAGTGCGCTATTGATTGAAAAGAGAATCGGAGTACGGAAGGTTCGGAAGATCATCAGCTCCGCGGTGATTGCCTACAGGGAAAAGCAAACCCCCATCAAAGCCGGTTCTTCTCTCAGCTATTCAGGGTATCTTTTCCCACCATAGGGGGCGTGAAATGGCGAAACTCTACCGAGCTAAGAAGTACGCTCGGAATCCGGCGACGAGAAAGTGGGAATGGACTGGCGAGGTCTCGGCGTCCTGGTACGGCTCGTGGACTGACGAGAACGGGCGGCGACGGCGTGAGGCACTTTCCGAAAACAGGTACGACGCCGAGCTGCTACTGCACAAGCGGGCTTACGAGGGCCGGATCAAGCGCAAGGGACTCGTCCCGAAGCTGGACAATGGGATCGCTGTCGAGGTGCTGCGGGAAAAGTTCGTCAAGGATTATTACCCACGGATCCGCCCAGGCTCTAGGAAGCGGCTCACGCTCGCACTCGACACGCTGCTTGCACGGCTTGCAGGTGTCGAAACGGTTGACGGGCTGACACCTATCCGGCTGGAGGGCTACATAACCGAGCGGAGCAGGGAAGTCTCGGCCCGGACCGTAGCCATAGAGGTAGGGGCGCTTAAAAGGCTACTCAACTGGGGAAAGGCACAAGCGCTGATAGCGGGGAATCCCATCGCAAGCGTGAAGGTGAAGCGTGAGGCTCCACGGCGACGCAAGCGAGCACTTCGGTCTTGGGAGGTGGAGAAGTTACTAGAGGCATCAAAACCGACGCGCAGGGGAATAGACCTACGCCCCGTCTGGCTGACTTTCCTGTATGCAGGGCTGCGGAAAAGTGAATTAGTGGAGTTGTTGTGGGAGGACGTGGATTGGGAGGCGAGGGCTATTTACGTTCGCCCGGGCATCGCCAAGACGGGCCAGGGAAGAAGAATCCGCATAGCTGAGGGGCTGTACCCGGTTCTGCGGGGGCTTTACACGCCAGGGGCGACGGGGCATGTTTTCCTGAACGCGAAAGGTCGCCCCTGGAGGAATAACCTTCTTGACCGTTTCAAGCGCTGTGTCGCCCGGGCCGGACTCGACCCGGAGGGCCTCAACCTTCACGCTCTCAGATACACATTCGTCAGCGAACTCATCCGGCGCGGGGTGAATATCAAGGCGGTCCAACAGGCGGCGGGACACAAGGATCCAAAGATCACACTTGGCATCTACGCGCAAGTGACATGGGCCGACGTTTCCGACGGCGTTGACGTGTTGGACTTCAGCTCGAGAGGCAGAAATGAGGCGCAACTCTCCGAACACCCCGCCTAACAGTGCCAACAAGCGCTACATTTCGAGAAGGCGGAAACGCGAGAAGGGCGAAAGCGCGGTAGTCACAAGTCCTTGATGTATCGGGAGTTATGACTGGTACGCCCGTCGCGATTCGAACGCGAATAAGCGGATTCGAAGTCCGCGACTCTATCCAGTTGAGCTACGGGCGCGTGTTTTGGGGATAGCACCGCCTACGGGCGGGCTTTGCCCATCTCGACAACTACCACACAGGGGGAATAGTGTCAAGCTGCGGCAGGGGAACGGCGGATAGGTCTGAAGCGGCGGACGAAAAGGACAGTTCTAAAGGGTTTGGCCGCGGCGCGCCGATATTTTAGGTGAAGGTAGACGCTGTCGAGTTCGAAGAAGGTCTGGAAACTCAGTCAAGAAGCCGGTGTTAGTTGACTTCATCGTCTGCCAGCCGGCAGGTGAGGGCTGGGCTTGCCGGCCAGGCTTCTCGTCATAGGCTTGAAGCAGGTAAGGGGGAGAGGAGTTGAACAAGCTAAAAAACTTTATTTCTAGACATTTTGAGCAACTGGTGGTAGCGGTAATCGTGCTGGCTGCGATGGTTGGCAGCGTACTGGTTGAGCAGAAGTTTGTGCTTCTGAATTTCTACTATCTGCCGGTGCTGACGGCGGGGTACTTTCTGGGAAGGCGGATGTCGCTTTTGACCGCGATATTCTGTGTGCTGGCTGTAGTCTTTCTGGCCGCGGTTGATGGAGAGGGTTTCTCCAATGGGCTGGGGAGAGCCTACACGTTTTCGTTCATCTCAGCGTGGGCCGGGTTCCTGTTGCTGGCAGGCATCGTGGTGGGAACGCTTTACGAGCACAGGCAGCAGCGGATAGAGGATCTGAAGCGGGCATACGTGGGGGTGCTTGAGATTCTGGCGAAGTACCTTGAAGACACCGACCGTTACACGAAGGGGCATTCGCTGAGGGTTGCCGAGATGGCGATGGATATAGCGATTGCGATGGAGATGCCGCGAGCGCAAGTGGAGAACGTGCGAGTGGGGGGATTGTTGCACGATATAGGGAAGATAGAAGTGTCGGGAGAGATCATAAGGAAGGCGGCGAGCCTGTCGCAGGATGAAAAGGCTCTGATGGACATGCACGCGCAACGAGGTGCGAAAATTCTGAGTTCCGTGGGGAACGTGCTGAAGGGGGCCATACCCATCGTGATGGCGTCGCACAATTATTTCTCGGAGATCGCGAGGCCGGATGAGCTTCCTTTGGGGGCGAGGATAATCTCGGTAGCTGACGCTTTCGACGCGATGACGAGCGACCGGCCGTACAGGAAAGGGATGCCCCCCTGGAAGGCTTTCGAGGAGCTGCAAGAAGGGGCGGGCAAGCAGTTCGATCCGGATGTGGTGGAAGCGTTCGGTAGGGTGCTGGGGGCGAAGCTGGAACAGGTATGATAGCTTCGCAAGCAGAGAGGGTCTGAGCAAGAGGTCATACGGCCATTCAATCTGCCGCCGGGTAGTGAACGCGTCTGGTTCCCTCAGATGGGCGCCCTGAAGGCCAAGGAATTCGGCCGAAAGAGCGCGGGGGAGGTCCTGCCGAGCTGCGGGAGTCTCGACGCTGATAGCCCATCGTGGTAGTATTAGCTTTCGCGTTTGATGCCATCCTTACTCAAGACGGTGGAATCCCGGAGGGGGGATAGAATTTGCCTGACAGGGATATAGGGATCGGGATC
>CAZUUK010000004.1:4273-8870 GCA_964622675.1 uncultured Planctomycetota bacterium
ACAGGAAAGGGATGCCTCCCTGGAAGGCTTTTGAGGAACTGCAGCAAGGTGCGGGGAAGCAGTTCGATCCGGATGTGGTGGAAGCGTTCGGGAGGGTGCTGGGGGCGAAGGTGGAACAGGTATGACAGCTTCGCGAGCAGAGAGGGTCTGAGCGACAGTTCGTAGCGCCATCGAATCTGCCTCCGGGTAGCGAACGCGCCCGGTTCACTGAGATGGCGTCCCTGAAAGCCAAGGAATTCAGCCGAAAAAGCACGGGGGAGGTTCTGCCGAGCTGCGGGGTCTCGACGCTGATAGCCCATCGTGGTAGTATGAGCTTTCGCGTTTTATGCCTTCCTTACTCAAGACGGTGGAATCCCGGAGGGGGACAGGAGTTTGCGCGAGAGGGACATAGGGATCGGGATCATAGGCACGGGTCAGCGGGGGTGTAATTTTGCGCGTTTTCTGGCCGACGGGGCTGAAGGCGGAAGGCTTGTGGCGCTGTGTGACAGGGACGAGGCGCGGATGCGCTCGGTGGCGCAGATGGTCGGGGGGGATGAGGTAATTCTGGATACCGATCACCGGAAGGTCCTTGATCTACCGCAAGTGGATGCGGTGGTGGTCGCGACACCCGATCACACGCACGAGGAGGTTGCGCTTGGGGTAATGGATGCGGGGAAGCATTTGTTTCTGGAGAAGCCGATGGCGACGACTCTGGAGGGGTGCGCGCGACTGGCAAGGCGCGCGGTCGGGTACAAGCCGGTGCTTCAATTGGGCTATGTGCTCAGGTACGCGCCGTTTTACGAAAAACTGTACGAGCTTCTCCATTCGGGCGTCCTGGGACAGATAATTCTGATGGAGTTCAAGGAGATTGTCGGATACCGACATGGTGCAAGTTACGTGAGGCGCTGGCATAGGCTGCGGGAGAAGAGCGGCGGGTTGATCCTTACGAAGTGCTGCCACGATCTTGACATTCTGAACTGGCTGAGCGGGCAGAAGGCCGTGAAGGTTGCGTCGTTCGGAGGGCTGAGCTTTTTCAAGCGGAAGCCTGAGCTGCCGGCATACTGTTCGGAGTGTTCGGCGGATTGTGCTTGGAGATTCCACCCGCAAGACGCCTTCATCCTGATAACGCCGGAGGAGCGCGAGGGACTGGAGGAGAGGAAGGTTGACCTGTGCGTGTTCAACGCGGACAAGGACATCGTGGATAATCAGGTTGCGATCATAGAGTACGAGGGAGAGGTCCGGGCGTCCTTTTCCGTAACGCTTTTCGGACCTCGGGAGACGCGGTGCGTTTTCATAAGCGGAACCGAGGGGCAGGTGATCGGAGAATTTGCGACGGGCGAGATCAGGCTGAGGCGGCGCGGCTCCCAGGAGGAGGAAGTGATGGAGGTGGAAAGCTACGGAGGGGGACACGCGGGCGCGGACAGGAATACGTGGCAGGATTTCATCAATCACGTGCTCAACGGCACGAAGCCAAGCGCGGGCGCTGAGGAGGGGTTTGAAAGCGCCCTGGTGGCGCTGGGGGCGGAGATGTCCCGGGAAGAGGGAAAAGTTGTGGATGTGGCGAAGCTGCGGCAGGATTCGCTTCGTGGGTGATGCGGCGCGGGCGTGAGAGAGCGAGACGGATGATTGTTGACTTTCCATTGTGTAACCAGGAGAATTCGTTTTTCCGGATCGGAGCCTTTTCGGAGTACCCTACTCCCCGTGGCGCGACCAAATAGGAGGAGAACGTATGCCAAAGTTCAGGACGGTCAATCTAAGCAAATATTTCAACTCGCCGGCGAAGCTCGGGGCCGCGCGGGGTAAAGGACGGAGCAGGTGGAATAGATTCCTAGTGCGAGCGTCACTGAAAATGCCTCGGGGAAAGCAAAGGTTCTGGGGGATTCCGTTTACGCTGGGGCCGGAGGACCTTCGGAAGAAGGGGGTGATCGTGCTTGATCGAAGCGCAAGGGAAGTAGAGGTGAAGCTGACGGGCCGGGCGACGCACATTTGCTTTGCGCACTTTGTTGACGCTGCCCGCATGCGCGGTGTCATCCCATCGCCGGGTCTGCAGGTGGGGGAATACGTTGTCCGCTACAAGGAGGGACGCGAGCACGTGCGACCAGTGCGGCTGCGATTTGAAGTGGGTAGGCTTTCGTTCGCCGCCGCCCCTTTGGGAATGCCGCGATCCGGTGGTCCGGAGGACCCACTGCCATGGTCACGGCGACAGGTGAATGTGGTGAGACCGCCTACATTCCCAGGGGAGGTCTACGCGCTGGATAATCCGAGGCCTGAAAGGGAGCTGGCTTCGGTGGTTATGCGCTTGCGCGGCGAGGCAAAGCTCGGGGTGATGGGCATCACGCTCTACGACGGACCGGGGCACCCGCTGCACCACCTCCCACGGCGTTTCTACAAGCTGACGGTGCCGACTGAGGAGAAGGCGCTGCCTTCGGAGGTGAAGGCGGAGCTGGATATGGGCGACGTTACGAAGGTGAGCGGCGCGACTGCGACCAAGGACGAGTGGGTAAAGGAGACTGAGCGAGGGCTCGGGGTTCGGGAATCGCAGGCAAAGGCCAGTCGGCAGTTCCTTGTAGAGGCGACGGGAGCGGAAGGGGCGACGCTGAGCGTGAAGGCGGGAAGCGCTCGGCGACACGACGTGCCTTTTGGAGAAGCTTTCAACAAGGGGCGGGCCAGGAGCACCGACGGCGCTGCGCGGCTGGAGCTGGTTCACCGACGCAAGCGCTGGCTGTTTGTGAACGTGATTGACGATTCGACGGGAAAGTCCACGCCGACGCGGATTCACTTCCACGGCCCGAACGGCGAGTACATCCCACCTTACGGACACCATGCTGAGGTCAACCCAAACTGGTTCGAGGACTACGGCGGCGACCTGCAGCTTGGTGGCACGAGTTACGCTTATGTGCCGGGGCGCTTTCAGATCGAACTGCCGGTCGGAGATGTCTACGTTGAGATGGCCAAGGGGTTCGAATACGCACCGGTCCGCAAGAAACTGAGCATCGGGCCGGGCCAGCGCGAGCTGAATTTGCATATCAATCGCTGGACGGACCTGAGGAAGGACGGGTGGGTGACAGCGGATACGCACGTGCACTTCATATCTCCGCAGACAGCGTGGCTTGAAGGACAAGCGGAGGGGCTGAACCTGATCAACCTGCTGGCGTCGCAGTGGGGGAGGCTGTTTACGAATGTTGCGGATATTACGGGAAAGGTGTCCGGATGCTCGGCGGACGGTACGATCGTGTGGGTCGGAACCGAGAACCGAAACCACCTGCTCGGGCACATGTCTATTCTGGGTGCGAAGGGAGATCCGGTTTTCCCCATGTGCGCGGGCGGGCCGAACGAGGCGTACCTTGGAGACCCGGACTACATGCTGCTGACCGAATGGGCACAGAAGTGCAAGGAGCGCGACGGTGTAACGATCAGGCCGCACTTCCCCGGGCCGAGCTGCGAGGAGCCGGTATACTTCGTGCTCGGGCAGCTCGACGGGACGGAGCTGCGCCATTACGGGCACCCGGATGCGAAGACGCTCGACTCGTACTGCTTCACGGAGTGGTACAAATACCTGAATTGCGGGTACCGGGTGGCGGCTGTGGGCGGAACGGACAAGATGAGCGCGAGGATGCCAGTAGGAGGGGCACGCACGTACGCGAAGCTGGACCCGAACAGGCCTTTTACGTTCGAGAACTGGGGAGGAGCCATCAGAGCCGGGCGAACGTTCACGAGTTCGGGGCCGCTCATTGATATGACGGTGGACGGACGAAGCGTAGGCGATGAAATCCAGATGTCCGGCGGGGGCGGGAGTGTGGAAGTCCAGGCGCGGGCGGAATGCGCATGGCCAATGCACGCGATAGAGATCGTCGTTAACGGCCGCGTGGTCGCCAGGAGCTCCAGCAAACGGGGGGCGAAGGCGCTGAGCATCAAGGCGAACGTGAAGATCTCGCGAAGCTCGTGGATCGCAGCCCGATCCGGAAGCCGCCTGGTGGCACAGCATGCGTGGCCGATACAACTAGGGGCGCATACGTCACCGGTTTACGTGGTAGTCGGCGGGCGGGAGCTTTTCAATGCGTCGGACGCGACGTACATGGTGACGCTGATAGACGGCGGTTTGACTTACCTGGATACGCTTTCGGTGAAATTCGAGGAACGCCGCCACCAGGAGATGAAGGCGATCTTCAGGAAGGCAAGACGAGTCCTCGAGGAGCGGCTGCGGGAGCAGAGGTAGAAGGCGGATCTGTGCGAGGGTTGAAAGGAATCGGGCCGGTCGAAGCTTGTGTTTCGATCGGCCCGGTCTTTGTTCCGCGCGGTCAGTAGACGATGGTGCCAGGGGGAGCGGAACTGGACACTATGTAGGGTTTGGGAACGCGAGCTTCCTCTCTGCTGCGTATTTCCTCCAGGTTGTAATCCTTCAGGTTCACGCCGTGGTCGTCATATAGCTGCCGGAGACGCTGAGCGAGCTGCTTTGCCTTTCGCGGACTTTTTTCCAGGAGGTTGTTATGCTGCCCGGGATCTTCTTCCAGGTTGTGGAGGGCCCTGGGCTCGCATTTATCGGTGCAGTAGAGGCACCAGGGGCCCTCGTAGACGCCGACGTATCGGCCCCAGGCAGTGACCAAGTGGTCACGGACAG
>CAZUUK010000004.1:8970-14640 GCA_964622675.1 uncultured Planctomycetota bacterium
CCCTCGTAGACGCCGACGTATCGGCCCCAGGCAGTGACCAAGTGGTCACGGACAGAATGATTTTCCCCTTTTATGACGGGCATGAGGTCGAGCGAGTCGAGGCCGGCCGGCACGTTTACGCCAAGGTATGAGAGCATGGTGTGGGTTATGTCGAAGTTGTATGCAAGTGCGTCACAGCGCTTTCCGGCCGCGGTTCCGTCCGGGAAGCGAATAACGGTGGGTAGCTGCATGTTGTGCTGGTAGGGTACTGCCGACTTCCCCACCCTGCCGTGCTCGCCGTGTTCAGTGCCGTGATCAGCGATGAGGATGACCATGGTCTCGCCGCCGATCCCCAATTGAGAGACTTTGTCCAGAAGCTTGCCGAACCAGGTATCCACCATGGTGACTTCGCCGGCGTATAGGGCCTTTACGTGATTGAGTTCCGCGGGGGTGTAACGGGAGGCGTCAGGAGCGTTGTGCCAGATGAATTCCCGGCCCCGGTAGCCCGGGTCGTAGGCGTCCACGTACCATCTGGGAGGGTCCCAAGGTTCGTGCGGGTCGAACGAATCGATGTAAAGGAGGAAAGGGGAGTGGTCGTACTCGGCGTCGAGGAAACGAATCGCCTCGGAGAACAGCCTGGGAGCCAAGTAGTCTTGTTCGCTTTTGCGATGGCGATTATTGCGGAAGTACTGCTTGGTCACCTCGGCGCGGCGGATAGCAGCCGAGTCGGAATCGGACTCGGGCGGCCAGACGTAATTCCGGATCTCCTCGTCGGAAGGGAGCTCGCCGAAGCTGTACCTGTCGGTCTCCTGGCCGCGTATCCAGCGGAATACGCTGAAGTAGCGGTGGAAGTTCATCCCGGGCTTGAACAGGTGCGGGGTGTCGGCGAAAAGAGCCGTGCGGTATCCGGCCTGGGTGAGCAATTCGGCGAACGAGACGTCGGTCTCTCGAAGGCCCTGCCATCCGGGAAGAAGGGGAAAAGTGCCCTTAGGGGTATGCCAGTCAACGAAGGGAAAGCATCGGGTCATGGAGAAAACGCTGCGCCTTGCGGGTATAGTCGGGGTGCTTTCCGGATAGGCGCGGTCAAAGACGATGCTTTCTTTGGCGAAAGCGTCGATGTTGGGAGTTTTCACCCAGGTATTGCCATAGCAGCCGAGATAGTCGGCCCTGAGGGTATCGATCATCACGAATATGACGTTCAAGTCGGCCACCCTCCGATGCAGCAAACGCGACTAAAGAAATCCGGGCCGGTCGAGGCGCAAGGGGCTCGGCCGGCCCGAGCTGTTTCTGAGAACGATCACTGGACCATGGACTTCTGTGGCGCGGACCTCGGGATTATCTCCTGACGCATTTTTTCGAGGGAGTAGCCCTGGAGATCGCGCTCCTTGTAGAGGTCGTGCAGGTGCCGGACGAGCTGCTTTGCCTTTTCGGGATTCTTTTCGAGTAGGTCGTTCTGCTCCTGGAAGTCGTCTTCGATGTTGAAGAGGCCGAGGGGCTGAGCGGTATCGCTGGAGTGGAGGGACCAAGCTCCCTCGATAATCCCGACGGTCTGAGCCCATGCGGTGATTATGTGGTCGCGCACGGAGTCGGTTTCGCCTCTGATAAGCGGCATGAGGTCAACCGAGTCCACAGCTTCCGGCACCTCCAGGCCGAGATAGGAGAGCATCGTGTGGGTGAAGTCAAAGTTGTAGGCCAGAGCGGCGGTGCGTCGTCCGGCGGCGGTTCCGTCGGGGAAGCGAATCATGGCGGGGAGCTGAACGGTGTGCTGGTAGGGCACGGGGCATTTGCCTATCCTGCCGTGCTCTCCATGCTCGGTGCCGTGGTCGGCGATGAAGATGATGAGCGTATCGTCCAGGATTCCCAACTGCTTGATCTTGTCGAGGAGCTTGCCGAACCAGGTGTCCACCATAGTAGCTTCGGCAGCGTAGAGGGCTTTTATGTGCTTTATTTCCTCCGGGGTGTAGCGCGAAGCGTCCTGCGTGTTCGGCCATATGAGCCGAGGGCCTTCGTAATCGGAGCCGTACATGTCGAGGTACCATTTAGGCGGGTCCCATGGTTCATGGGGGTCGAATGAATCGACGTAAAGGAGGAAGGGGCCGCGGTTGTACTCGGCTTCTAGAAAGCGTATGGCGCTGCCGAAGACCTTGGGGGCGAAGTAGTCTTCTTCGGAGGGGCGGTCGCCGGCATTTCGCAGATACTGCCTCATTGAATTCAGCCTCCGGTCGAGCGCATTGGGGTCCTTGCGCCATACGTAGTTTCGGGCCGTGCTTTCAGGAGGCAATTCGCCGAATCCGTACCTGTCGGCCTCCTGGCCGCGTATCCATCGGAAGACGCTGAAGTATTGGTGGAAGTTCATGCCGGGCTTTGCCATATGATAGGTGTCGGCGAAGAGGGCTGTGCGGTATCCGGCTTTGGTGAGGACTTCGGCGAACGAAGTGTCGGTCTCCCTGAGGCCCTGCCAGCCGGGGATGATAGGGTAGGTTCCCTTGGGAGTGTGCCAGTCGACGAATGGAAAACAGCGAGTCATGGAGAAGACGCTGCGCCTGACGGGAAGCGTCGGTGTACTCTCGGGATAGGCACGGTCGAAAACGATGCATTCTTTTGCGAAGGCGTCAATGCTGGGGGTCTTGACCCACGTGTTTCCGTAGCAGCCGAGATAATCCGCTCTTAGGGTGTCGATCATTACGAAGACAACGTTCACTGTAGTTCACTCTCTTTCTAACTAGGAAGTTGCCAAAAAGCACTTGCGCAGACGCTAACCGGGGGCCGGGCTAGAGCCGAGCCTTGAGCTTGTCAAGGAAGAGATTCGACCACTTCTTGTCCCCGAAAGTTCCAACGCGCACCCGGACGTTCGTCACCCTCTCGCCGGAGAGGTTGAGACTCACCTTGATAGCCTTTCCGTCAGCCCTTTCGGCTTCGATGACGCCCGCAGTGGCGTCGTACCGCCTGCTGAGGATCCGCACCTTCAGCTCCTGTTCCAGTACTCTCTCGGCGGCCTTAAAAACGGTGGGGACGTCGTGGGGCAAGGAGGTCCTGGCCTCGCCCTTATACCAAGCGTATGTCGTGCCACCCGCAGCGGCTCCTGCTACGAGGGCGGCGGCGCACCCTCCTACGAGCACCAAGAGCGGCACGAAGAGGACGAGCAGCTTCCATCGAAATGACACAGTCCTACCCCCTTTCCACGAAAATAACGATCAAGAAAAACCCGCCGAGCCCATTATGACGGGCCGATGCCACCGATCTCATTTACCTGGGCATCATGTCAATCTAACTTGGCGCGGCTGCCGTGTCAAGCAGGGCCGCTGTAGAAATATACACGTAGTATCATCACGCGTTGTGGATGGACTGTTTGCACTGTTGCCATTGTCGAGCGGCCGGGTGAGGGTTCGCGAGTGACGAGTTTAGTCTTTTCCCTGCTTCTGGTTTGGTTATACTTGACCGGTTCGGCGCGGTCAGCGGTGTTTGACTGCAGCTTAGAATGACGGCCGCTACGAAGGTCGATCTGACAATTATCGCGACAAGGAGGGTCGGGGAATTCTATGGAAGACGAGAAGTTGATCTTCGAAGTGACCGATTCCACTTTTGATGAACTGGTTATCGAGGGGTCGAGTGAGACGCCGGTGGCCGTTGACTTCTGGGCCGAATGGTGCGCACCATGCAAGGCACTGTCGCCGATTCTGGAGAAAGTGGTTCGATCGCTTAGCGGGGGAATCCGGCTTGGGAAGCTGGATATAGGTTGCAACCCCTCCAGCGGGGCAAGGTTCGGGATAAGGGGGGTGCCGACGGTGAAGGTCTTCCGCGCAGGCCAGGTGGCGATCGAGTTTGTGGGGGTTTTGCCAGAGGAGGAAGTGAGGCGAGTGTTTGACAAGGTGATCCCGCAGCGTGAGGACACTCTGGTTGAGGAGGCTCTCAAGAGACTGTCAGCGGGGGACGCGAAGGGGGCGGAAGAGAAACTGGAGCAAGTTCTCGAAACGGAGCCTTCGCACGCGAGAGCAAATCTGGAGATGGGCAGGCTGGCGCTGTCTCTGGGGGAATTGGAGAGAGGGAAGAGACACCTCGAGGCCGTGCCGGAGGGAACGGGTGAATTCGAGGAGGCGGCAGGCTACATGGCGATGGTGGAATTCAAGGAGGCTTGTGATAAGTGCGGAGGGCTCGGCCAGGCGCAGCAAAAGCTCGAGCGAGCGCCGAGTTCTAACGACGCGAAGTTCGACCTGGCAAGATGTCTGGCGGCAGACATGGACTACGAAGGGGCACTGGAGCTGCTGCTGCAAATTGTGCAGGCGAATAGAGAGTACCGCGACGGGGCGGCAAAGGACGCGATGGTGAAGATCTTTGCAGTCGCTGGGCAGCAGTCGCCCGTCGCGCAGAGGTACCGGTCGAGGCTGGCCTCCGCCCTGTATTGAGCCTGGGCGGATTGCTGCTGGCGCGTTGCGCGGATATGAGGAGAAGAGTTATGAAGGTGGTTCTGATCATTTCGGACACATTAAGAAAAGATCATCTTGGATGCTATGGCAACGAGTGGATTCGGACCCCGAATCTGGATCGATTTGCGGAGCGGAGCATTGTGTTCGACGGGGCGTTTGCGGGCTCTTTCCCTACGGTGCCGAACAGGCGGGATATTCTGACTGGGCGGGCGGTTTTCACGTATGCCGACTGGGCAAGGCTGCCGGAAGACGAAGTCGTGCTGGCGGAGGTTCTGGGTGAGAACGGGTACACGAGTATGATGATAGCTGACACGCCGCACATACTTCAGAACGGATATAACTTCGACCGGGGATTCAACGGATGGGAATGGATTCGGGGTCAGGAGAACGACCGGCTGAGGACTGATCCGGAGGACGTTGAGTTTCCATGCGAGCCGAAGAAGCTGCGGGGGGAGCGAGCGGTGGTCAGGCAATATCTTCGGAACGTGTCGGACCGGACGCGCGAGGAGGACTACTTCGTGGCGCGCACGATGAAGGCGGCCGCCGAATGGCTGGAGAGGAACCACAGGCGGGATAACTTCTTTCTCTACGTAGATACGTTCGATCCGCACGAGCCGTGGGACCCGCCCAGATGGTACACGGAGCTTTACGACAAGGGATACGAAGGCGAGGAAGTCATCTACCCGATTTACGGTGACGCGAGCTATCTGACCAAGGAAGAGCTGGCGCACATTCGGGCGCTTTACGCGGGCGAAGTGAGCCTGGTGGACAGATGGGTGGGATTTCTGCTGGCGAAGGTAGAGGACCTGGGGCTTTTTGAGAACACGGTTGTGATTTTCACAACGGATCACGGCTTCTACCACGGGGAGCACGGGATGATCGGGAAACTTCGTATAGAGAAGGACGGGATGCACTACGAGCCGCTGTACCGGGAGGTCTCGGATATTCCCCTTATGGTCTCGGTTCCGGGAACCTCGCGGAGCCGCAGGGTACAGGGCTTTGCGCAGCCCTGGGACATTATGCCCACCATTCTGGAACTGGCAGCGATAAAGACTCCGCCATCGGTACAGGGTAAGTCGCTGGTGCCGGTTCTGAAAGGGGAAAGGCAGGCGGTGCGAGACTTTGCTGTTTCCTCACCCTCAATAATACACGGTGCCAACCCCTATGTGCGAAGCACCGTCACCACGTCGAGATGGACTCTCATCTACGGCGGGCAGGCTGAGGAGGAGGTGGGGACGGTCGTTACTCCCGCGGTCGACAGCCGTGC
>CAZUUK010000004.1:14740-24400 GCA_964622675.1 uncultured Planctomycetota bacterium
TGACGAATGAGCCGATTACTTTCGCCAATTTGCCGACAGATTTCATGGAAGTTGCGGCATTCCACGGACACATCTGTCCGGGAGTGGCTCTGGGTTACAAAGCTGCCCGGGCGGGGCTTTCAGCGCTGGAGGTCGGACGGGCCAAGGATGAGGAACTGGTCGCTTTAGTGGAGAACGATGCGTGTGGGGTTGATGCCGTGCAGGCGCTTACGGGCTGCACGTTTGGCAAGGGAAACCTGATTTTTCTGGACCACGGGAAGCAGGTATTTACGTTTGCTCGGCGGGACAAGAAAGAGGCGGTGCGCATCTCTCTGAGGGGTGAGGCCGACAGGCGGCGTGGCCGCAGGCGCAAACGGGATAGGTCGGAGAGGGTTCTCGAGATCCTAGGTACGCCCGTGAAGGAGCTTTTCAAAGTTACGCGGGTGAGGGTGGATCTGCCACCGAAGGCCGCGATACGCGGATCTGAGATATGCGCTCGCTGCGGCGAGCCGGTGATGGTGACGCGACTGAAAGAAGTGGGCGGGAAGCTTGTGTGCATTCCTTGCAGTGAAAAGAGGCGGCGGGCCAGAAGGCGCACGAAGAAAAAGGGCAGCGGGTTGAGGGCGAAGCGCTAGACGGCGTAAGACGGCGCGAACGATTTTATGCTCTTTGCGCGCCCGGCCATGCCCCTTGGCTCTTGACGATTCAATCGGCTTGAGCGAAGATAGTGTTGGGAGGCAACGCCAACTCGATCTTGGAGGAAACTGTGAGCAGGGAACTGAGAGAGTACCTTAACAGTGAGATCAAAAGGATACTGGGAGAACTTCAGACGGAGTGCCCGCCGGACGTGATGCAGTTTGTCCGGTCGGCGTGTGAGCAGCTCGAGGGATCGGTTACACGATATCTGAGCCGGTTTGAGTTTTTGAACAAGGCGAGGATCATTGTGGCAAACGGAAGCGGACGTAGGGCGATCCTCTACGACGCTGCACACCCGACGGGCACTGCGGTATACGAGGACAGAAATGTGATCGGGTCGGTGGGTTTTGCGGAAATAGAGGGCAGCCCGAAGATCCTGGCAGGGACGATTCGGGGGGTTGCGGTCATAGACGACGCAACGGGGAAGGTTGAGAAGGAATATAAGCACAAGAGCATGTCGCAGGTGAGCTCTGTGCAATACGAGGTAGTTGACGGAGAACCATGCATTTTTGCCACGGGGTACGGGGGGGAAGGGATCTACATGTTCCGGCTGAGGGATCCGGACAACGTGATCAACCTACCGGGGACGAAGCCCCTGGGCACGGTAACGGGGGTAGTGAAGCGAATCGGGATGGAGTGGCACTTTTTCACGACGGATGCGTTTACGTCGGAAGGCGTCGTGTACGACTTCCTAATAAACGCGAGAACCCCCGAAAGGACCACTCTCGTTCGAACGTTCGAAGGCTCTGGAAGGAACATATCAAGTCTTGCGGTCTCTAACGACAAAGTGTACGCGGCCAGCGACTTTGTGAGGAGATGGTCCATCTATAGGCCAAAGGAGCCGGAAGCCGTGTTCAAAGGGACGGATGCCTACGTAACGGCCCTCGATGTAGCGCAGGTTGACGGCAGGGTAATGGTTTTCGCGGGCACATCTACTCACCAAGCCTTTAACAAGGTTTACGCCTGGTACGACGATGCACCGGACCGCCCCTGCAAGGAGTACGAAAAAGGGGTGGACGGCAGTGGAGCACTCGCCTACGCCGCTATCTCCGGCGGGCACTACATAGTGGTCGGTTCCGCCAACCAGTTGGGATACAAGACGCGAGAGGGGGATGTGTGCGTCTTCGATCTAGACACGGGGTTAGTCTCCAGGCTGCCCGGGCTGCGAGGCGTTAACGTCAATGGGATCACCACGGTGAGCGGGATACGAGATCTGGTCGTGGTTCCGACAGTGTGAGTAACTAGACTTTCAACTCATGCCTGGAATGAACCAGGTAGTGGTCGTGGTCGGCGGGTTGGGCGTCCGGGAACATTTGGGATAGCTTCTTTATGAGATTGTCCCTGAATTCGTCCGTCCGCTCCTCCGGCGTTTTAAGAAGAATGCAGACACCGATATGGTACCCACCGCCCTCGTCCTTGACTATCCTACCGATCTTCATCGCGTCACCCCTGTTGTTGGATTCGGAGCCCGGTCAGATGTGAACCGCCTTGCCGCCGGCGGCGATTGAGTCGGCCGCTGCGAGGCTGATTTTAAGAGTCTTGACAGCTTCTTCGTAATCGCAGCGTATTCTGGAAGGGTCGCCGGCACGCACCGCGTCAATGAATGCTTTATCCTCTTCAAGGAAGGGGTCCACGACGCCTTTCACCTCCTCTACGCTCCCGTTGGAGGCTATGAGGAGGGGTTGGGGAGCCAGCTTCACTTCAATTCTGAGGCCCTCGGCCACGAGGTCAAATTCCGAGTTCCATCGAGTCTTCAAGACGCAAGTAGATGAGACAGTTCCGAGCGCGCCGTTTGCGAATTTCAACAGCAGTGCGGATGTGTCCTCAATGTCGAACGATTCGGACTTGGGTATGACGTTGTTGGCGCCCCATCCGCTGACCTGGGTGACCTCGCCTATCATATACCTGGCTATGTCGAGATGGTGAGTGACCTGCTCGAGGAGCTGGCCGCCGGAGCGCTGGCGCACGCCCCACCATTCAGAGCGGGGCAAGGGGCAGATATATCTGCTGACGAAGAGATTAAGCTTTCTATCGCCCAGGCGTTCCTTTGCCTTGTCCAGGAGGTCGGAGTAGCGATAGAGGTAGCCGACGGCAGTTATGATCCCGGCTTCGCGTATTGCGGCAGCGACGCGCTCGGCGTAGGAGAGTTCGAGGGAGACTGGCTTCTCGACGAACATCGGAAGCCCGAGTTTAATGCCGTCAAGCTCCTGTCCGCTGTGGGCGAAAGGGGGCAGGCAAATATAAAGGGCGTCGAGTTTTTCCTGATCAAGCATCTGCTGGTGGTCTAGGTAGACGCGGCCGCCGTGCTTTTGGGCGGCGGCCTTGGCTTTCTCTTCCGACACGTCGCAGAGAGCCGCTATCTCAACGCCGCCTACTTGTTTCAGCTTGTTCATGTGAAGGTTCGCGATGCCACCTGTTCCAATAAAGCCTACTCTTAAGTCCATGGTTTCCCTCCGGTGATTATTGCAAGGGGACGGGCTGGAGCAGCTTGGGATTTCTCTGGATCTCCGCGGATTCCCTCAGCGCTTTGACGAACGCCGGCCGCCGCTGCTCGGTCAGCTCGCGGACGATTTGCTCATTGACGTCATCGAGCTTTACGTCTTTCTCAGGGATCACGTCTGTAACGAGGATGAGGTGATAACCGAACTGGGTTTTGACGGGCTCGGATAGTGCGCCTTTTTCGAGCGAGAAAGCCGTCTTGCTGAACTCCTCAACCATGTCGCCAGGAGCGAAGTAGCCGAGGTCACCGCCGCGTGGCCTGCTCCCAGGGTCCTCAGAGAATTCTGCGGCAAGAGCGGCGAAGTCGGCTCCTTTGTCGAGCTTTTCCTTGATGTCCCGAATTTGTGCCAAGGCCTTTTCATAGTCCGGTTGGTTGGCTTCGGGATCGGCGGCGCGGAGGAGAATGTGGCTTGCCCGCACGACAGGCCCCGCGAAGCGTTTGCGATGCTGCTCGAAGTATTCGTTGATGTCCGCCTGCGATAGCTGCCTCTGGATCAGACGGCCAACGCCCAGCGAAAGGCGGAACTTCTCCGAATCCTTGAGCGATTCGGCGGACTGTCCTGTCCTGCCCAGAAACTCTTCGTAGGTCATTCCTGCGGAACGCGGGTCGTCTTCGAAGAGCTTCTTCCGGGCCGCGATTTCGCGCTCGACGTCGTCGTCGGTTATCACGATGTTGACCTTCTTGAGCTCGTCCCGAATTAGCTCCTTGTTTATCAGGTCGTCGAGGATCTGCGCTTGAAGCATGGGTTGAGTCATTTGGCGGGTGACTTCGACCCATTTCTTCGTGGATATGGGCACTTCGTTAACGATGGCTGCGACACCATCCGGTTTTGTTTCCATCATCATCTGGACGCTTGCCTTTTCGCGCACCTGCGTGTACCAACTGTGCGCCTGCTCTTCGGGCAACGGCTGCTCATCCGGTATGGCGAGATCGGCGCGGGCCAAGGCCTCAGCGGTGGCATCGGTGAGCATCATCCAACTGAAGATGAAAGAACTGACGCCGGTCCTTTGGAAATACTGTTCGAGCGTTAAAGGGGCTATCTGTTTTCCGAAATCTTCGAGGCGATTGTCCACCACCGCCTCGTCGAGTTCGAGTCCGCTTGCACCTGCCAACTGCTCAACTATCTCTGCAGTGATAAGGAATTCGAGGGAGTTCTTTCCGACCTTCTCAAGGAGAGACCTGTTGAAGTCCTCGACGCGGATGTCGTGGCGGTTCGCCCTAGCCATAACGTTATCGGGAAGAAGTTGCGGCTCTGGCGTAGGTGAAGGCTCCTCAGCGTTTGCACACAGGCAGACGAAAAGGAGCGACAATGCGAGTGTTCCAAAGACGGTTTTAAAGGACATTAGCTGCTCCTAAAGCGGGTAGTGCTGTCCGGTAAGGCTCAACGAGCAATCCTGAGGCCGCGGCCACCTTCTGCCAGCGCCCTGACTTCGTCGAGCGTGGTCCAATTCAAATCGCCCGGCATCGAATGCTTGAGGGCGGAGGCGGCGTTTCCATAGCGAACGCCTAACTGAATGTCTCCTTTAAGGAAACCGTAGAGGAAGCCCGCTGTGAATGAATCGCCTCCGCCTATCCGGTCTACGATTTCGACGTCGTAGGTTACATCGTCATAGAACTTCCCGTCGGCGTAGGCAATTGCAGTCCAGCGATTATGCCATACTGTCACATTCTCGCGAAGCGTTATTGCCGCGACGCGGAGCTCGAAGCGATCGTAGAGTTCCTTTGCCACGTCACGATAGTTGGGGTGCTCTATTTTGAAGACGCGCATCGTGTCTTCTTCGGTTGTAAGGAGGATATCGGTGTACTTCATGACCTGGGTCATGCAGCTTTGGGCTTGCTTTTCAGACCAGAGTTTAGAGCGATAGTTGAGGTCGACGCTGACGGTGACGGCGGCTTCCTTAGCTGCGGCGACGGCCTCAAGCGTGGCTTCGGCAGACGTGCTGCTAAGCGCCGGCGTAATTCCGCTGACGTGGAAGATTTTGGCCTGCGCAAAGATTGAGGGCCAGTCAACTTCGCCGGGCTCGATTTTACTGACGGCGGAGTTTGCCCGGTCGTAAAGGACGGAGCTGGCGCGGGGCAGGGCGCCGAACTCGACGAAGTAAAGTCCGGCGCGGTCGCCTTTGGCCCAGACGATGTTGCCGGTGTCAACGCCCTGTTCGCGCGCTTTGTTGGCAATCATTTTCCCAAGAGGGTTCACAGGAAGGCGCGTTACGAAAGTCACGCCGAGACCAAAGCGGGCGAGCAGCACGGCGACGTTGAACTCGCCTCCGCCGACACAGGCATTGAAAGAGGATGTTTGCTCCAGGCGAGCGAAATTTGGCGGTGAAAGCCGCACCATAGCCTCGCCGAAGGTTACCACGTCATACATATCATCCGCCCCTGGCTTTCTTTATTTCCGAGATGTACTTTCCGGCGAGACCTTTAAGGGCTGCGAAGTTCTTCTGCTTGACCCAATCCTTTTTGACGAGCGCGCTTCCCACACCGAGGGCTGCGGCACCGGCTTTGATGAACTCGCCGGCGTTGTCCACGTTCACGCCGCCTGTCGGAACGAGCTTGAGTTCGGGCATGGGAGCGCGGAGGTCGCTCATATACTTGGGGCCGCCGACGCGAGCGGGGAAGATTTTGACCAGGTCGGCGCCGGCTTCCCAGGCGGTGAGCACTTCGTTGGGGGTAAAGGCTCCAGGCGTTGCCGAGCAGCCGTACCTGTGGGCGAGTTCGAGGACGGCGGGATTGAAGGTGGGGGCGACGACGAATTCGGCACCCGCCAGGATCGCGGCGCGGGCCGTCTCGGGGTCGAGCACGGAACCAACCCCCACCAGCACCTCGGAACCCATCTCCTTGGAGACGTCGCTAATTACCTGAAGCGCGTTGGGCGTGGTCATCGTTATCTCGATGACGTCTAATCCACCGTCCTTTAGGGCTCTGGCGACATCTATCAGTTCTGCGCTGGAGTCGGTGCGAACCACGGCGACTATGCCGCAATCACACATTCTTCTGACCTGCTCTTCTCTGTTTCTCATTGAGGACTCCTCAATAGGATACGGTGGGCAATCTAGCACAGCACAGAGATTCTGTCAACTTGGGTGGCCGGGCTAAGTTAGCGATGGTGCCGTTAGGAGTGAGGTCTTTCCGTCTTTGAACAAGGCGTAGGAAAACCCCGGAAGCAGAGAGGCGGCGGCAATTCGACCGTCCTTTCTGAGAGCGATGAAGGCGGCTTGAGGTGGGTTTTGGGGGGATTTCTGAAGGATGCGGCGAAGCGGCTCACGGCAGGCCTGTTCCGGCTCGTCGCCGCGCCTCATCAGTTCGACGATGAGGAAGGAGCCGCAGACCTTGATTATCTCTTCTCCCCGCCCGGTGCCTACAGCGGCTCCCGCGGCGTCGTCGGCGTAGAGGCCGCAGCCGATAAGGGGGGAGTCCCCTACCCTGCCGGGGAGCTTCCAGGGAAGTCCGGATGTGCTGCACGAGGCGGCGATGTGGGATTGGGAATCGAGGGCCACTACGGCAATGGTGTCGTGCGGCTGACGGGAGGCGGCCTTCTCTCGAACCTCCGGTGTCAAGACATCCTCTCGCTTGAATCCTCGCGAAAGTGCAAAGGTAAGAGCGCCTTCGCCAGCGAGCATGGCATGGCGCGAAGCATCGAGGACGGCCTTGGCGACGGAGGTGGGTGTGCGTATGCGCTGGAGGGCGGCGACGCTGCCGGAGCGGAGGTCGCTGCCGCGCATGATCGCCGCATCCAGCTCCACGATACCGGCGGAGTTCGGCATGCCGCCATAACCTACTGAGTTCACAGAGGGGTCGAGTTCGACGGCGTTAGCGCCCTTTTCGACGGCGTCGAGGGAGCTTCCCCCCGAACGGAGGATCTCCGCGGCGGCGCGGGCCGCCGTCATGCCGAACTTCCAGGTAGCGGCGGCACAAGGAGTCACTGCACTGCGAGACAACGACCACTCCCTTTCACACCCGTATGCAAAAAAATCGGCCCTCCACGGCTGCCTCAGGAGGGCTTGTGGGGGTGAGCGGAGGGACTCGAACCCTCGACACCCAGAGCCACAGTCTGGTGCTCTGCCAACTGAGCTACGCCCACCATAAAGGGAATCAAAGACTCCTTTAGGATACCACCGGGTGAGAAAGGCGTCAAGCTTCGGGCGTCCAACGGGAAATGATCTCGGCGGCTGAGGCCCGGCGGGCTCCCTTCTTGACCATTTCGGCGACGGCGGCCTTTCCAGCGGCCGGATCCACAGGCCTTACGGCATCACTGACAAGGGTCACGTGTTTACCACGTTCGAGGAGGCCGAGGACTGCGAACTTCACGCAGTAGTCCGTCGCAACCCCGAAGACGACGAATTGATCGGCGAAGATGTTTTCGACAAGCGAGTCGGCGTTGCAGTTCGTGAAGAGGTCCAAAGTGCTCTTTTCAACGATGACCTGGTCGTAGCGGTCGAAGAGGGCAAGCATGTCGCCCTGATAGGGGCGGTTAGGGAGAATGATGAATCCCGGGACCGTAGTCTCGGGGATCTTTTCCTGGCCCTCGGTGCCGCGCATGCAGTGGGGCGGGAACTGGCCGAACTCCTCGTCCCTCTCGGTATGAGCATCAACCGAGGAGATTATCGGGATGCGCTCCTGAAGTGCGAGCTGGATGAGAGTTTTGAGTTTTGGAATGGTTTTCTCCGCGCCTTTGACGTAAAGCGCCCCCTCCGGATACATGAAATCCTTCTGCGTGTCAACGTCCACGAAGGCGACCGGGCTTTTTTGCATGCTCATGCCTCCTTTCTTCCGGCGGAAAGGCGCTGGACGGCATCGCGCTGGAGATTGATGAGAGGCTGCGAGTGCTCGACGGGGTAATCGCGCTCCCGATGAAGAGCCGTGAGCCAGCGCGGGAGCGCCTTTAGCTGCTCGTGCGCGTGGTTTCTGATCGTGTCAAGCGGCGCAAGGTGGTTACAAAGCTCGCCTTTGCCGATGATCTTTTTCAGGAGCGGCTCACCGCCCTGAGGCGGGGACTCATCGCAGCAAGTGATAATGTCTTTCTCAAAGCGGCCGTCCGCTCCGCGAACGCGGTATATTTGCTTTGCGCCCGGGAACGTCTGCTTCTCGTCGCTTAGCTTGATGACGGGAGTGACATTCCTCCCTTGCCGGCGCTCGACGAGCTTGTAAACGGCGGAGAGGGCGGGTGCATCTTTGGAAGTGACCATGTCGGTGCCGACTCCGAAAATGTCCACGGCTCCTCCTGACGCGAGGAGTTTTGAGATTTTGTACTCGTTCAGGTCGCCCGAGGCGACGATCTTAACGGCGGTGAGGCCCTGTTCATCGAAGACACGGCGGACCTGCCTGCTGAGAGATGCGATGTCGCCGCTGTCGAGGCGGACCCCCTTGAGGGCCTTGCCGATTTTCGCCGCTCTTTTCGCACCCTCGATCGTGTCATAGGTGTCGATGAGAAGTATCGTGCTGTCAGGAAAGGCCCTGTGGTATGCAGCAAACGCCTGCTCTTCCGTGTCGAAGGCCATGGTCCAGGAATGGGCAGCAGTGCCGACGGCCGGGATGCGGAGTTCGCTGGCGGCCAATACGTTTGAGGTGCCGTCACAGCCGGCGATATAAGAGGCGCGGGCCGCGAGGATGCCGGCCTGCGGGCCGTGAGCGCGGCGGCTTCCGAAGTCAACGACGCTTCGCCCGCCGGCGGCGGCGACTACCCTGGCCGCTTTGGAGGCGACAGCCGTCTGGAAGCTAATGGTGGAAAGGAGGTAGGTCTCGCAGATTTGCGCCTCGACAGGCGGAGCGATGACGGCAAGCACGGGCTCGCTGGGGAAAAAAACCGTGCCCTCCTCCATGGCATAAAGGTCACCGGTGAAGCGCAGCGTGGAGAGGTGGTCGAAGAAAGCCTCGCTTATGTTGGAGAAGGATGGATGTGAACGGAGGTAGCCGAGCGCCCGGTCGTCGAAGCGGAAGTTCAGGAGGAAGTGCACGCCTTGCTCGAGGCCGGCGGCGAGTAGAAAGGACCGAGAAGGCGGTAGGTCACGGATGGAAAGCTCGAAAGTGAACTGGCCTTCGAGGCCGGCTTGGTGATATCCGGCAGCCATGGTGAGTTCGTAGAGGTCGGTGGCAAGGGCCATGTTATCCGGGGAGATCAGAAGAGGGTTGGGCCGTTTCACGACTTGCACCAAATCCATGCGTTCCTAGAACGGGCCGAAGACCAGCCTGCGCACGTCGTTTGCGATGACGAGGAGGAAGATGCACCCGACGACGACAAATCCCGCATACTGCCACACCTGCATGGCGCGGGTGCTGACGGGGGAGCCCTTGATCTTTTCGACGAGCAGTATGACGAGATGCCCTCCGTCAAAAACGGGAAGGGGGAGCATGTTGGCAAAGGAGATGAAGACGCTTATCATTCCGAAGAAGTAGATGAGCCTGCCAATGCCGCGCTTGCCCATTTCGTAGAGTGCGTAGCCGATGAAGACGGGGCCGCCGACATTCTTGGGAGAGACGCGCCGGGT
>CAZUUK010000004.1:24500-58735 GCA_964622675.1 uncultured Planctomycetota bacterium
CCCGGTTTCAATCCGGCACGGGCCGCGGGGGAGCCGTGTTCGACCTGAGAGAGCAAAGTCGAGACTGAATAGCTGATGCCCAGCAGCCAATCGTCGTCTTGGTCTTGACGCCTCAGCTCGGCGACGACTCTCAGGACTTCGCCGTCGCGCAGGAGCGTCAGAACGAGCTTTTCGCCGCCGCTTTTATGAAGAAGCTTCTTGAGCATTGGCTCACCGGCAAGCTGGGTTCCGTCGAGGGCGGTCAGGATATCGCCAGGCTGCAGGCCAGCCAGGTCGCCGGGCCAGCCCTTTCGGACGTCGAGGACGACGGGATATCCGTGAGCGCCGATTTCCCATTGGTAGATCGAGTCTACCGAGACGGGCATCTCCAGGATTTGGCCTTCGCGCCTGACGGTGAGGTCCAAGGTGTGCCCGGGGCTTCGCTGAACGATTTCCTGGAACTCCTCCCAGGAGCCGAGCTCTTGCCCGTTAACGGAGAGCAGCTCGTCATCGACCAGGAGGCCGGCCTTCCTGGCAGGCGAATCTTTCAGGATCTTGCCAACGGTCAGTGTGGCCGCCGGTTCGATGCCTATGGTCTGTAAGCCGATGTCCTTGTCATACTCAGGGGTAACCATGAGGGCAAGGCGAGCACCTTCCCTTTCGACAGAGACAGAGAGGGCCTGGCCGGGGTCACTAAGGGCAACGCCGTATGAGATATCCATGAAATCAGTGACCGCTCTCCCGTTGAGACTGACGACTCTGTCACCGGGGAGGAAGCCAGCGGTCTGGGCGGGACTTCCGGAGATGATCTGGCCAACGACGGGGCTTTCGGTTTTTACGCCTATTTTGAAGGCGAGCATGAAGGCCAGGACGGCGGTGATTATGTTCATGGCGACGCCGCCAATGATGATTATTGCGCGGGGGCCGGGCGGCTTGCCCCAGAACGAATCGGGCTCGCGGCTCTCCGGCGAGGTCGGCTCATCACCCTTGAACTTCACGTAGGCGCCAGCCGGGACCGCTGAGAGGATGTATTCAATGCCTTTCAATCTGAAGCCAAGGAGCTTAGGGCCGAACCCGATGGAGAGGCGCTCGACTTTCACGCCCACGGCAAGCCCGGCAAGCAGGTGCCCGAGCTCGTGGAAAAGAAGAAGCAACGTGAATCCAATAACGACGCGGATGATGTTGACGATCATGTCGGGGTTAGGGATCATGTCAGCCTTTCTGCTTCGCGTGCGGCCCACCTGTCAACGGCGATTATTTGCTCGAGGGTGGGATTCGGGATGCTAACGTGGCGCTTCATCACACGCCTAACGATGTCGACGATTTCGGGAAACGATATGGAGCCTTTGACGAACGCCTTCACCGCGACCTCGTTGGCGCCGCACAGAGCAGCCCCCAGCGTGCCGCCCTGCCGGAGCACATCGTAGCCGAGCGAGAGTGCGGGGAATTTGTCCGTATTGGGGAGCTTGAAGCTGAGCGTGCCTGTGGACGCGAGGTCAACGCCGATGTGAGGGGCGGGCATGCGTCTGGGTTCTGTGAGCACGTACTGAATGGGAACGCGCATGTCGGGCGGGGCGATTACGGCGAAACAGGAACCATCATGGAACTCGACGATAGAATGGACTATCGCCTCGGGGTGTACGAGGATGTCTATCTGTGTTGCGTCGAGTCCGAAGAGCCAGTGCGCTTCGACAACTTCCATGGCTTTGTTGATCATGGTTGCGGAGTTTATAGTTATTTGCTGACCCATCCGCCAGGTGGGGTGTCGGAGTGCTTGTTCGAGGGTTACTTTTCGGAGTTTAGAATCGGGCCAGTCGTAGAACGGCCCGCCGGAGGCGGTTAGCACTATGCGCTTCACTTCATCGCGGCGGCCCGTCCTGAGAAGCTGATGAACGGCGTTGTGCTCACTGTCCAAGGGGATGATCTTCGCGCCGCACTTGCGTGCCATACCGACGACAATTTCGCCTGCCATGACGAGAACTTCCTTGTTGGCCAAGGCAAGCGTTTTGCCGGCGCGGATGGCAGCGACAGCGGCTGGAAGGGCAGCGCAGCCGGATATGGCGAGGACAACGACGTCGGCCGCCGGGTCGGATGCGAGCTGTTGAAGGCCTCTGGTCCCGTAGAAAATTTCCGTGTTATCGGGAAGAGTTTCGTTCATGATCTCCGACGCCGCGCGGTCGCTGGCTATGGCGACTCGGCGAGGGTGGAACTGCTCGATCTGTTTCAACAGGAGCTGCCAGTTTTCGTTGGTAGAGAGTGCCAGCACTTCGAACTCCGGGCCAAGGTTGTTGACGACCTCCAGCGTGCTCCGTCCGATGGAGCCGGTGGAGCCGAGAAGCACTATGCGTTTTCTGCGTTTGCGTGAAGCGGTCATTTCTCTTCCTGCCGACTTCCGCCCGATATGACAGGTACGACCGCCGCGAAGGGCTTTAGGTTGTCACCTCCGGCTTCGCTGAGAAGAAATTCGACACGGACGGCCATCGGCAGCGCGCCCTCTGACTCTGCACTCCAGGAATCGCGCCAGGTCTGTCCGTCGAAGTAGCTGAAGTTGAGGGATAAGACGGAAGACGATATGAGTGCGACGGTTCCGCCAGCGCTGATTCTTCGGTCGACCGGAAAGGCTTCCCGGCGGAGAAGTTCTTTTCGGCCGGCGCGTTCGCGAATGGTGTAGCTGACCTCGCAGGGCGTCCCTCCGGAAAGGAGAGGCGACGCGGTGGTCGCGAGGTGAAGCGAATCTGCGGGCGTGCCCCCCTCAAGGGAGTCCTCCCCGAGAAAGCTTTCAATCCCCTCCCCCTCCCACAGAGCGGAGGAAATGTCGGACGCGATTAGCTGAAGAAGGGCTCGACCTTCCTGGGAGACGTCAGCCGAAGTCTCCACGGCCGTCGCGGTCTTGAGCGTGCCGGCGAGTACAGCTGTCAGCAGGGTCATCAATAGCGCCGTTATCGCAAATGCCAGGAGAAGCTCAAGGAGTGTGAATGCTGCGGACGGACGCAAGTTCAGGGTCCCTCCGGGATGAGTAGTTCAAGTCGAGCGAGTACCTCACGCTGACCTTCAGGGCCGGCCGTTACCTCAATCCTGCGAAGGCCGCCGAGCCCGGGGTCGGATACGGCACCTTCGGATACGCGCCAGGTAAAGAGCGGGTGCTCTTGAAAGCTACCGGATGTCCCGGCGGAGGGAGGATAGCCCTCAGCGGCCATCTGGGCCAGCTTCTCGTCGGCGACGCTGAGAGCCTCCAGTTTGTGCGAGGCTTTTGCAGTCATCCAGACGGCCTGGTTGCGAGCCGCCAGGACAAGGACCAGCGTCCCCCCAACCAGAGCCAAGGCCAGCACAACTTCCACCAAGCTGAAGCCGTCAGCTTTCATGCGGGAATATGTAGTTCTGCGGTTCAATCCTATCCTCGAATACAGTAGCTGCGCCGGTTACAGGGTTGAAAGATATGGTGCGAATCGGTCCTGCCTCGTGCTGCACGTAAACGGCATGCGGGGTGAGAAAGCCATCGGGGCGAACCGTGACCGAAGCCCAGCGATCGCCGGGGCGGGATTCGGGGCCGAGGGAGACCGCTTGAAACGACGCGGCCCTCGGGAGCGAGCGAGATTTCATACGTTCCATGCCCTCGGGCGGGAGGAGGGCTATTCGCCGTCCGCCAATCTCGTATTCCACTTTCCAGATGCGCCCGGAGGCGAGAGCTTCATTGCGGGCAAGCCTGACGGTATCGGAGACGATTCGGGCCGCGGCGTTGAGCGCTGCCGTCTTGCCAAACCCGTGTAAATTGACCGCGACTATTGAGGCGAATATCCCGAGCAAAGCAACGACCAGTATGGTTTCGATCAAGGTGAACGAGAGATTCGACGAACGACGTTCCATTACTCCACCTGCCAGCTAACTATGTCGGCGTCACTTCCTTCGCCTCCCTCTACCCCGTCGGCGCCGAAAGAGATGATGTCAAATGGTTCGCCGTGTGTTCCTGGTTGAATGTAGAGGTAGTCGTTGCCCCACGGGTCCGTGGGTATTGCGCGGCGCTCAAGATACCCCCCCTCTCGCCACTTAGGGGGCGCGCGGCCCGTGGTGGGCTTTTCGACGAGGGCTTTCAGGCCCTGCTCGGTAGACGGGTAGAAGCCGTTGTCGAGATAGAAGACCTGAAGGCCGTCTTCGAAGTTTCTGATCTGGACGAGCGCCGCCTTCTGCTTGGCTTCGGCGGCGTGGGACATTATGTTGCTGGCGACTATGGCAGCCAGCAGCCCCAGGATGGTGATTACGAGAATTAGCTCCACCAGGGTAAACGCTGCTGTGTACTTTGGGTATAGAAGTCTTTTCACTTACGCTCCCACGGCAAGGCCAATCCTGAGCACAGGCAGGAGGACGGAGAGAACTATGTAGGCGACGAAGAACGCCATCACCACAATGATAACCGGCTCGAGGAGCGACGTCAATTTCTGCGTGCTGGCTTCAACGTAATCCTCGTAAGACTGTGCAATGCGTTCAAGCAGATCGGGGAGCCTGCCGGTCCTTTCGCCCACACCGACCATCTGCGCGACGGTCGGGGGAAAAAGGCTGCTACTCATCATAGGGGTGGAGATGTCGGCTCCCTGCAGTACGCGCTCGTGAACGGTCTCAACTGCGCGGGCCATCACGCGATTGCCGATGACGTTCTTGACGATGAGGAGGGCCTCGTGAGCCGGGATGCCGCTGCGCAAGAGGCTTGCGAAGGTGACGACGAATCTGGCGATGGCTGCTTTTCTAATCACCTCTCCCACCAACGGGAGGCGGAGCAGGAGGCGGTCTTTGAGGAGGCCGCCCTTCCGCGTGCGGACGCCGAGCTTGAAGGCGAGGTATCCGAGGATCAAGACTGCGATGATGACGGGCCAAAATGTCTGTACGGCGTGGCTGAGCGCCATAAGGGCTCGCGTGGGCAGTGGAAGAAGGGACTGGTCCTCGAAAAGCGCAACAATTCTCGGCACGACAAAGGTGATAAGGAAGATGAGGACACAGATGCTGACGGAGATCATTACAGCGGGATAGGCAAGCGCAGCGGAGATCCGCGCGCGGAGTTTCTCGCGTCTCGTAATGTAGCCTGCGAGGCGGGCGAGGGTTTCGTCGAGGGAGCCGCTGGCTTCGGCCGCGGCGATTATGCTGACGTAGAGTTCGTCAAACCAGCCGGGGTGAGCCGAGAGTCCCAGGGAGAAGGACTGGCCGCCGAGAATGCATCGTTGGAGGTCAAGAATCACCACCTGCGACCTCCGCGTGGGGGCCTGCTGAGCCAGTGAACCCAGGGCGTCGGCAAGTGGAATGCCGGCTTCCAGGAGCGTGGCCAGTTCGCGCGTGAAGGCGGCGAGATGCTCGGGGCTCGGCCGGCGTGAGAACCAGGCAAGCAGCGCCCGCCCCCAGCCGCGCGCGGGGGCCTGCAACGCCGCCAGGGTGGTGACTTGAAGTTGCTCGTGTCGCAGTTTGTCTCGTGCCTCGCGAGGGGTTTCGGCGGCCACGATGCCACTTGCCGGCTGTCCGTCCTCGCGGAAGGCCTTGTACTGGAAAATCGCCATTTAGAGGGCATCCATTTGCGTCATACGATTTACTTCTTCTATGGTGGTAATAGCTTTGAGCACCTTCTCGGCAACGTCCATTCTGAGCGTGCGGAGGCCGCGCTGAACAGCCTGTCGTTTTATGGTGGCGGCGCTCTCGCGGGAAGCGATCTGGCCGCGAACGTGGTCATCCACCAGGAGCAGTTCATATATGCCGATACGCCCGAGGTAGCCGGTGTCGAGGCACGCGCTGCAGCCGCTGCCGCGCCACAGCTTTCCGGAAGGAAGGCGGTCCGCAGAAAGCCCCGCTGCCTGGAGCTCCTGGGGCTCGGGCTCGTATTCAGTTCTGCAATGAGGACAGATCACCCTGACCAGCCGCTGGGCAAGCACAGCAAGCAATGAGGAGGAGACAAGATAGGGTTCGATCCCCAAGTCGAGGACGCGAGTAATAGCCGTGGCTGAATCATTGGTGTGAACGGTGCTGAAGACCAGGTGCCCTGTAAGGGAGGCCTGGATGGCGATGCGCGCTGTATCGAAATCGCGGACTTCGCCTATCATTATCACGTCGGGGTCCTGGCGAAGCACATAGGGAAGTGTGTCGGCAAAGGTGACTCCTTTTTTGCCGTCTTCTTCTATCTGGCTGATTCCGGGGATGCGGTATTCGATGGGGTCTTCGATAGTCATTATGTTCTTTTCGGGGGAGTTGATTCGCTTGAGGGCGGCGTAGAGTGTCGTGGTCTTGCCGCAGCCGGTGGGTCCTGTGACGAATATGACGCCGTGGGACGATCGGATTAGCTTTTGGAATGTCTCCAGCTCGCCCTCGGGCATGCCGAGGTCTTCGAGTTCGAAGAGCGACATGGACTTGTCAAGAAGCCGCAGCACCGCGCGCTCGCCGAAGCACGTCGGGACGCTGGATATGCGGACGTCCACCTGCCTGTCAGCCAGGCGAAGGGTGGTGCGCCCTTCCTGCGGGAGCCGACGCTCGGCGATGTCCATTTTCCCCATTACCTTGACGCGCGAGATGAGCGCTTCCTGTGCCTTCTTGGGAGGAGTCATCACGTCGTAAAGGATCCCGTCAATACGGTAGCGTACCTGAAGCTTTTCTTCGTAGGGTTGTATGTGCACGTCGCTTGCGCGCATTCTTATGGCCCTGAGGAGGATCATATCCACGAGCTTGACGACGGGCGCCTTGGCAGCAACGTCCAGGAGGTCCTCGCCTTCGCGGATGTCAACCGCCAGCCGTTCAACTTCCTCCTGGGCGACTTCCCTGAGGGCCTGATTCAGCTCGGCCGGATGATGGGCGTATGCCTGGGATATAAGGGAGACTATGTCGGCGCGTTTTGCGAAGATTGGGGAAAGCTCACGGTTCAGCATTCGAGCGAGGTCGCCAACGAGTTCGAGGCCTTCGGGATAGGCAATCGCTATTTCCGCGGCGCCGTTTTCGCCCTGGACGGCGATGAGGTCGTGCCTGACGGCGAAGGTTTGCGGGACTCTGTCTCTGAACTCCTGGACGACGCTGCGGCCGGCTAGGTCGGGCACCGCGGGAAGGTCAAAGACGGACGAATAGGTATCAAGCATCTCAGAGTCTGTCATAAGGCCGTCTTCGATGAGCAGGTCAGCCGGGTGCTTTTGCTCGCTTTGAGACCTTCCGGCGAACTCCGCTGCTGCATCCTGCGTTAGCCTGGACGTATTGATCAGATGCGAGAGTATGCTCCAAGCCATTTCAGGTCTCCTGCGCGAGGTTGGCGAGGGACCGCACTTCCTTGAGAAGCTCCTCGGCCAGCGCCGCTTCCGGAACTCTGCGAAGGCGTGTTCCTTTTCTGAATATAAATCCCGACCTTTTGCCACCGGCGACGCCGACATCGGCCTCGGCGGCTTCTCCCGGGCCGTTAACGACACATCCCATGACCGCGACCTTAAGCGGCGCGGAAATTCCGGAGAGGGCTTTTTCGACACGGGCCAGTAGCGCGGGGAGGTCAATCTGACATCTCCCGCAGGTAGGACACGAAATCAGCTCGACCCCACGGCGGCGGATGCCCAGAGCCTCCAGGATGAGCCACGCTACGGCGACTTCCTGCTCAGGCGGGGCGGTCATCGAAACGCGCACCGTGTCGCCTATACCCTCCATCAAGAGGACCCCGATCCCCAGGGCCGACCTGACGGCGGCCTGGAGCATGGGGCCGGTAGCAGTCACTCCCAGGTGCAGGGGGTAGTCCGAGCGGGCGCTGACTAGTCTGTAGGCCTCGATTGTCGTCAGGACGTCAGAGGTCTTGACGGAGACCATAATGTCGTGGAAGCCGTGGCGCTCGAGGAGTTCACAGAAGGCGAGGGCTTCCTCTGCCATGGCCGTGGGCAGCTCCGCGGGAGTTTTCACTTCGGCACGCAGCGAGCCGGAGTTCACCCCTACTCTTAGGACGAGGCCGCGGTCTGCGGCTGCGGCAGCCACGTCGGGAACCGCGTCCACATTGTGGATAGTGCCGGGATTGAGCCTTATCGAGTCCGCGCCAGCCTCGATAGCCTCCAGAGCCAGGGCTGTGCTGAAGTGAATGTCGGCCATTACGGGGACGCTTACCCTGGGGCGTATGAAGCGGATGGCACGAGCTTCACGCACTGTAGGCGCAGCCACTCTGACCAGCTCGCAGCTAGCTTGCTCCATGCGGCGGATCTGATCGACGGTAGCATCGACTTCCGCGGTGGCGGTTTTAGCCATGCCTTCAATGCGAATGGGAAACGAGCTCCCCATGCCCAGACCGCTGATGTCAAGAGATCGGGTGGGACGCCGGGGAGCCAGAAACGGGTTTTCAGCCGAAACCTTTGGCAACTTCACCTCCGCAAGCCATCCTCTAAATGAATATAAGCCTTGGTGATGCCTGGTGTCAACTGGATGTTACATCAGACGGTCAAAGCTGAGCGGATTGTGCGTAAGCTGTTCGTAAGTTATCGCCGGTCGTTTGAAGCCTGTTGGAAACATGTCAATAAGCTGTTGATAACTAGGAGACGAACAGGCAGCTTCCGGAATTCGTCAGCAAGCCAGTTGATGACAGCCACCGGGGGTCCTTGAAAGGCACCAGTCGGCGGGGACAGCGGTTTCTGACTACGAGCCAGCTTTGTGCATCAGAAGAGACATGGCCTCCGCCCGGGTGGCGGGATTTTCGCGGAAGATTCCGCGGACGACGGAGGTGGTCGCGCGACAGCCGGGTTTCCTGACGCCTCGCATGGTCATGCAGAGATGTTCAGCTTCTATTATTACGAGTACGCCCCGGGGGCGAAGGGCTTGCATTATAGTTTCTGCGATTTCCGTGGTGAGTCTTTCCTGAAGCTGGGGACGCCTGGCGTGGCAGTCAACGACGCGGGCGAGCTTGCTGAGCCCGGTTATTCGTCCTCCATCGGGAATGTAGGCGACATGGGCGAAGCCTATAAACGGGAGAAGATGGTGCTCGCACATCGAATAGAGAGGAATGTCGCGGACGAAGATTATTTCGTCGTGTCCCTGCGATTCGAGAACCGCTATCTTGTCGGAGGGCTTCGTCACCATTCCGGAGTAGATCTCTTCGCACATTCTTGCGACGCGGCTCGGGGTTTCCTTGAGGCCTAGGCGATCGGGATTCTCGCCTATGCCCTCAAGTAATAGCCTGACGGCTTTCTGAATTTTCGCTTTGTCCAAAGTATCACCTTGTGTCCAGGCGGGCCTTGAGGATTTCTTGTTTCATTTCGCGGACGGCCCGTTCGATGCCAACGAGTGCGGCGCGGGCCACTATGGAATGGCCTATGTTGAGCTCGACGATTTCGGCTATTGCGGCCACTGGCGAGACGGTCTGATAGTTGAGGCCATGCCCAGCGTGTACGCTCAAGCCAGCTTCGGAAGCGATAGCCGCCGCTTCCCTGACCGGTGTAAGCGTCTCCCGCCCTGGGTCTTCGGAGTAGCGCGCGGTGCAGATCTCAATCGCGTCGGCTCCCGCGTCACGGGCGGCCCATATCTGGTTCACATCGGGGTCAATGAAGACGCTGACATGGACGCCGGCTTGGTTGAGGGCCGAGATGAACTTGGAGAGCATGGGGCCGGTTGACGGGACGTCGAGCCCGCCCTCGGTTGTTAGCTCGTCCGGCCGTTCGGGAACAATGGTCACCTGATGAGGTTCCACGTCAAGGATCAAAGCGAGGACGTCCTCCCGCAAAGCCATTTCGACGTTGAGCCGAGTCTTTACGACGTCGCGAAGAACGCGAATATCGCGGTCCTGGATGTGTCTGCGGTCCTGGCGGATGTGGACAGTGATGCCGTCGGCGCCGGCCAGTTCGGCGAGGACCGCAGCCTGGACGGGGTCCGGGACGTCCGCCCTGCGTGCCTGTCGAAGTGTGGCTATGTGATCTATGTTGACTCCAAGACGCACAGCTATCCTCACTTGCTCACTCAGCAGGTTCCTCGATCTTCGTCAACTTAACGTAGACTGTTATCGGGTCACCCTCGTACACTACACCGTCAGGCAAGTCAAGTTCCACGTAGACGACATGGGTTTCGGCGCGTTCGGGATCGTCTATCGTGTCCAGATATAGAAGTCCTCTAACGCGCACCTTATCCGGATCTGCCGCCATCTGGGGCGGCATTTTCAGAAGCACCTGTTGGTATTGCCTGTCAGGCTCAGCTGCGTACTCGAAGCCGGGAGGCACGACTAGGTAGAAACTGACCGGCCTTTCAACCTCCAGGTTTTCCTGCACAATCGCCACGGTCACCGTCACGATCTCACGTGAGGTTATTTCGCCACCATCCACGCTGTCTGCAATGCTCACGCCCTTTTCCTCGAACGACTCTTCTCGTCCTGAGACATTTACAGGTCGGGTAGAAATTTTGTCAAGTTCACCAATTAAGGAGTCAGCGCCCCTGATCGTAACCTCATCGGGGGTGACGGCAACGGATTCAACGATGTAGCCAGGTGCCGGCTGGCCGTCCTGCTCTACTTCCACCTCGAGTCTTTTTTCGACTATCCTGTCCACGGTGATGCTGAAGCTCGACGGTCTGATCCTCGAGACATCTATATTGCGGCCAACCTGGAAGCTGAGCCCCGAAGAGGGCACGGGGAAAGACATCTTCTCCTGGATGTTTTGTTCAACTGTGAAGTGAGCTTCGATGGTCTCGTCCAGGCCAGCTAGTGCCACATCGGACCCGCGGAAGTCAGCGGTGAGGTAGTAGCTCCTGTATCCTCCGAAGGGCCTCATAGCGAGCCCCTCGACCTCGAGCAGCGCAACGTTTTCAGGGAGGTCGATCCTCACCGGGCAGTCGATGTCGTGTTCGGTCCTGACATTCCTGACATACATTAGCACCCAGGTGAGTGTGGCCAGCACGACAGCCATGACTTTGGTTGCGAAGTTGGCGGAGATTATACGGTAGAGCTTATCCACCGCTTCCTCCCACTCTCCAAAGGACACTTTCGTCGCCCCGGGCAAAGGCTGCGAAGATTTCCTGGAGACTGTCGCGCGTGAGATTTCGGACCAGCCGCCCTCTATAGGCGACGGAGATTACACCGGTCTCCTCCGAGACGACGAGCACAAGCGCGTCGCTTTCCTCGGAGAGGCCGATGGCTGCGCGATGCCTGGTGCCGAGGTCTTTGCTGATGATCGGGCTTTCGGTTAATGGGAAGACGCAGCTTGCCGCGACGATTCGGTCGCGCCGGATGACCATGCCTTTGTCATGAAGAGGCGAACCCGGCCAGAATAAGGTCATAACCAGCGAGCTGGAGACCTCGGCGTCCACGGGGATTCCCGTCTCGATGACTCCTCCCAGGCCTACTTCGCGCTCTATGGCGATGATAGCGCCTACGCGGCTTGCTGAAAGCTTGACGACCGCGTCTATCACTTCGGCGGCGGTGGACGTTTTTCTGGGTTCGAAAACCCTGAGGAAGGGATTCTCGCCGAGACTCGTGAGCCCGCGCCGGATTTCCGGCTGGAAGATGATCAGAAAGCCAATCACCCCAAACTCGAGAAAGGTTTTCGCCAGGGCTGAGATGCGATCGAGGTGGAAAGTCCGGCCGAGGAAGAGAACCATTACCATACCGGTGACGGCCAGAAAGCCCAGCCCTTTGAGAACCCCTGCCCCCCTGGTCCCCCGTGCGAATCTCAGAATCGGGTAGTAGAGGAGTGAGATTAGCGCTATTTCGATGACCGCTGTAGGCCAATCCATTGCTTTGGCGCCTGTGAAGTTGTTTCGCGCGCGGCCTGTACGGGCGACCCTTTCAGCACGGCATCGGCGATAAGGCTGACCTGCCTCATTTGGGCCACGTCGTGGACGCGCACAATGTGAGCGCCCGCAAGGGCCGCCGCAGCGACTGTGGCCGCCGTGCCGAAGATTCTATCGCCCACCTCCAGGCCCAGCAATTTTCCAATGAAAGATTTTCTGGAGGTGCCTATGAGGAGCGGGCGGCCGAGGCTGGCGAACTCGCGAAGCCGGTGGATGATCTCAAGGTTATGCTCGACCGTTTTTCCGAATCCTATGCCCGGGTCGATGATCGTTTGCTCAATGTCGATGCCGCGCTCGACTGCGAGCGCCAGACTTTCCCGCAAGTAGGCGATAATTTCGGAGACAACGTCCCGGTACGCAGGGGCCTTCTGCATGTCACGCGGCGTCCCCTTCATGTGCATTAGGATAACGGGTGCGCCGAACTCGGAGGCGACGGAAGCTAGCTCGCGGTCGAAGCGGAGCGCGGATATGTCGTTCACGATTCTGGCGCCGGCTTCGAGGGCGGCGCGTGCGACTGCGGATTTGTAGGTGTCAATGGAGATGGGTATGGAGAGGCGGGGGGCGAGGCCTTCGATCACCGGGATGACGCGATCCAGCTCCTCTCGAAGCGGCACCGGCTCCGCCCCGGGGCGCGTGGATTCTGCCCCGATGTCTACGATATCCGCGCCGAGCTCGGCCATTTCGAGGCCATGTTCGACGGCCGCGTTCCTTTCCAGGAAAAGGCCGCCGTCCGAGAAGGAGTCGGGCGTAACATTGAGAGCCCCCATTACAAGCGTCCGCTCTCCCAGCCAGAGCTGCCCCCCGGGAAAGCGGACGGTAAATCTGCGCTGCAGGAAGGAGTCAATTGTCCCGGCGATCTCGGCTGAGAGATGAGCCAGGTCCTCAGAGCCCCCCACGCGGTGCCCCAGAGAACGAAATGCCTCCTCCGCGCCGGAAAGCCTGATGCGCGCAACCCCTGCTTCGCACACGACGTCCGACGAGATCCAATAGCTGGTGGCTACAGCGCTGAAGCGATCAGAGATAGCCGGGGGAAGCCCTTCGAGCTCGAGGGCGAGCAAGCGCTGCCGGGCGAGGGCCCCCTGAGTCCCCGGCGGCGAGCACGCGACGACTCTGGGATTATGTTTGAACTTCGGGGTCAGGATTCCCCTCCTCTTTCCCAACTTCGACGGGGCTTTCCTTTTGCGAGGGTTCCTGCGGCTCCTCCGCCTTTTCGGAAGGCTGCTTGGTCTTTTGTACCTCTCCGCCGGCCAGAATGGTGTCGAGATCCTTTGAGTCGAGCACCTCATATTTCAGAAGCGCGTCGGCTATCTTCTGCAGTTGCTCGCGATGACTCTCCACCATGTCCTCTGCGCGTTTGTAACACGAATCGATGATCCGCCTGACTTCGTGGTCGATCTCCAGTGCCATGGCCTCGCTGTGAGGCTTGACACGCGTGAGTTCGCGCCCGAGGAAGAGGTGCTCCTCCCCTTCCGTGTAGCTGACCATGCCCAGGCGCTCGCTCATCCCCCACTCGCAGATCATCCTGCGGGTGAGTTCGGTTGCCTGCTTGATGTCGCTCTGAGCCCCGGCGGAGATGTCATCACAGAAGGCCGACTCGGCGACCCTTCCCGCGCAGAGGACGGTTATTTGTCCGAGGGCGCTTTTCTTCTTGACGTGGTAGCGGTCGGTTTCGGGAAGCTGCATTGTAGCGCCGAGTGCCATTCCCTGGGGGATTATGGTGGCCTTGTAGAAGGGATCAACTTCGGGAAGAAGTTTGGTGACGAGGGCGTGGCCGGCCTCGTGGCAGGCGGTTATGCGGCGTTCGTCCTCGCTCATTACGCGGGTGCGCTTCTGCTTGCCCCAGCGGACCTTGTCCCGTGACTCTTCGAGATCCTCCATGTAGACGGCTTCTCTGCCGCGCATGGCTGCCTGTATGGCGGCCTCGTTGATAACAGCTTCCAGGTCGGCTCCCGAGAAGCCCGGAGTGCTGCGCGCAAGGACCGGCAGGTCAACGTCGTCAGCGAGCGTGGTCTTTTTGGCGTGAACGCGTAAGATCGCTTCGCGGCCCTTGATGTCCGGAAGGTCAACAACGATTTGCCTGTCAAAACGGCCGGGCCTGAGAAGAGCGGGGTCGAGGACGTCCGGTCTGTTGGTGGCGGCGATGATGATTATCCCCTCGTCGCGCTCGAATCCGTCCATTTCCACGAGGATGGCGTTTAGGGTCTGCTCGCGTTCGTCGTGACCTCCGCCGAGCCCCGTGCCGCGCTGTCTTCCGACCGCGTCTATCTCATCGAGGAATATTATGCAGGGAGAGTTCTCCTTGGCCTCGCGGAAGAGGTCGCGGACACGAGAAGCACCGACGCCGACGAACATTTCGACGAAGTCAGAGCCGGAGATGCTGAAGAAAGGTACGCCGGCTTCGCCGGCTATGGCTTTTGCCAGGAGGGTCTTTCCTGTGCCAGGGGCGCCTACTAGAAGGACGCCTCTTGGGATTCTGGCGCCCAGGCGCACGAACTTCGCGGGGCTCCTGAGGTAGTCTATTATTTCTCGGACCTCGTCTTTGGCCTCTTCGATTCCGGCCACGTCCTCGAAGGTGACTCTGCTCCTGTCCCTGCCGGCGAGCTTTGCGCGGCTCTTGCCGAAGGAGAGCACAGCGCCTGCACCTCCCGGGCCCCGAAGCTGCCGGAAGAAGAGGAACCAAAGAAGCGCAAACATGATAACCCAAGGCAGGAGGTTTACGAGGAGAGCAGGCCAGAAGGTGCTGGGCTCGTCTATAGTGAAATCAGGGACCTTCTCGCCCATGTGATCCACGAATTCGCGCTCGATGTAGCCCTCGGGAAAGAGGATTTCCTTTTTGGCGGCCTCCCGGCCACCGAGAGCGGGGGAGCCGGGTTTCAGGAGGCCGATGAATTTGTTCCCCAGGAGCTTACCGGATTGGAACTGCTCGTTCTCCAGGAGGTCCTTGAACTCTGCGAGGGTGATCCTCTCTGCTCTGCCGGCGATTCGGTCCCGGCCGACGTTGAGAAGCATGAGTATGCCAAGTGTGATGATCAGCCAGAAGAGGAGACCGCGAGGAAAGCGGGCACGCTTTTGCCGCTTGGGCTCGGGGGCTCGCTCAGGTTTGGGGTCGTTGCGAACTTCCGCCACTTCACGGCCCTCCCTCGTGGACTGGGCTCGTCTCCACCATTAAATCCACAACATTCTCCGCAATACGTTTGAACAGCTCTTGCCTGGCCGTGGCCTCCGTCTCTCCGCGCGGAATTATGAAGGGGGAGCTCATCGTCAGCTTATCCCGCTGCATGAGCGCTTTGCCCGTCCTGCGGTCCCGCCAGAGGATCCGAAGAGCCAGCTCTGCCTCGGCTTCGACCGCCTCGTCCTCCGGACTTTCCAAGAGGACAGGTTGCTTGTAAGTGATTATCGCCCCGAGCAACTCTGAATCGGCCTCGTCAGCGGGCACGATGCGAAGTCTGCCCTCGTTCTGGATCTGATTAACGACAGCGCGAGTGAGCTCGAATTCGTGGCCGCGCCGAAAGCTGTAGTTTTCGAATACAGGAACGAAGACCGTGGTTACTTCCCCTCGCGAACGGGTGCTGGCGGCCCTGTAGCCGCAGCCACAGTCAACGAGCGCCGCACAGCTCAAGGCAAGTAGCGCGGTCAGAGTGATTCCAGCGAAAAGCCTCATAGTCCGAGCCTCTCGAGGTCACGTTCAAGAGTTTCCAGCCTGGGTCGAGCGGAGTACGCCTCCTCGTCGAGCCCCCGCGCCTGGCGCAGGACCCGCCTTGTGCTCGTCCCAGATTTCAACGCGTCCAGCAGCGTTCGAGCTGCCTGGGCGTAGTCACTTGTCGGGTAACGCCCCGCCACGGAACGCAGATAGACGGCGGCTGCGTCGCGGCGCCCCCTCTTTAAATAGTATACAGCAATGAGCAGATCTTTTCGAGCGAGTCCTGCGTAAGTACGGGCAAAGAGGATGGAAGCAGCTTCAGCATCGGGGGAGCGGGGATAGCTGGCGGCGAAGAGCTGAAATTCACCGGCTGCGTCCTGAAGCTCGCCAGCGTCGTATTCGATGCCTTGGCTGTAAAGGAGCGACGAGAGGGCAAGCATGAACTGCGCGTCCTCCGCCGTTTCGCGATCGGGATAACGCATGAGGAGCAGCTCACAGGCGAGCCGCGCCTCGTCGTACACTTCCTCGCGGAAATAGTAGTCCGCCAGCTTTAGCTGAGCATCATCGGCAAGGGAGTGGTAGGGGGCGCGCTCGAGGATGGTTTCCATAACCTTTCGCCCTGCACCAGCACCGGGCAGGAGGGGTATGCCGTAGACTCTGCGCCAGCTGCCCTCGAAGAATTCGAGGCCAGCGTTGTATTCAAGTTTTATTAGCTCGGACGCGTGCTGACCGGCCGGGTATTTGTCGAGATATGAGACACTGAGCTTATGCGCCTTCCAGAAATCGCGTGTGCCGAAGGCAGCTTTGGCAGCGAAGGAAAGGGCCTCCTCCGCCAAGGAATGCGATGGGTTGAGGCGGAGAAAGCTCCTGAAGCCGGAAAGTGAATGTTTGAAGTCGCCCGCTTCGTAGTGGTCCTTGGCGCGCTGGAAGGTGTCCTCTGGACTCATTCGCGGGATGGCCTCTGAGCGGAACCATCCGGTTTCCGGAGTCCAGACCCACTTCGCGTAGGCAACGCCGGAGCTGAAGGCGAGGAGAACTGTTAGCAGGACGGGCGGAAGACGCTTATTCATGACGCAGCTCCTACTCCCGGTTGAGCCAGATTGAATGAACGGAGTTCCGTATGAAGCGCGGAGGAAAGCATATCAGCCAGTAGCGCGCCCAGTTGGGCGACCAGTTTGTCCGGGGCCTTAAGTCGGTCGACCTTCTCAAGAGGGAACGTGCGGAGTTTCGCCAGAAGCGAAATGGCCGCGGGAGGAACACTTCTGGGCGCAGCTGCTGCATGCGCGCAGGCGCGGCAGACGCGGCCTCCGTCGGGCACGCTCAACAGCGCCTTGTCGGAAACAGGATTGCTGCTGCAGATTACACAGGTTCGCAGCTCGGGGAAGACCCCGAGCTCGTGCAGCAGCTTCGCTTCAAACGAGAGAAGGACCAACTCGGCCGGGGCAGCGGGGTCAAGTGCGCGGAGTGCGGCGAGTACGAGTGAGAAGACTTCCGGGCAGGGCTGCTCCGGCTGGGTCAGGGCGAGAGATAGCTCCGCGACGGCAAACGCTTTCGCCATGAGGCGGTAATCGGACCGAATGGCGGGGAAACAGTCGAGCAGCGCCGCCTCAGTAAGTAGATGAAGGCCGCCATGCCGACTTATGTACACGAGATCGTACAACGCGAGCAGGTCGAACGGTCCGCCGAAGCTGCTGCGAGGGCGCTTGGAGCCTTTGGCGAGAACGGAGAGTTTGCCCTGGTCAGGAGTCAGGAAAGTAACGATCTGGCTTGTATTGCTGTAGTCACTCTTCTGCAGTGAGAGTCCGTAGGCTTTGTGCATGGGCATCAGCTACGCTCCGTGGGGGCGAATTCGAGTTTGACTTTGTTTATTTTCCTCTCGTCGACGTCGGTGACGGTTATGACGACATCGCTGCTGTGGACCTGCTCGCCGCGCCTGGGGACCTTTCCAAGGAGCGCGAAGACCAAGCCGCCCATGGTGGAGAACTCTTCGCTCTCAGGGAGCCGCACGCCAAGGGCCTCGTTGACCTCGTCTATCCTGGCTCTGGCATTGACTTCCGCGAGATTGGGGCCGAGGCTGTGGATCATTACGTCCTGCTCCCCGTCGTATTCGTCAGCGATCTCACCGACCACTTGCTCAAGAACATCCTCCATGGTGACGAGGCCCGCAGTGCCGCCGTATTCGTCAACCACGATTGCCATGTGGACTTTGTTGGCGCGGAGCTCTTTGAGGAGCTCGCCGATACGCTTGGTTTCAGGGACGAAATAGGGTTTGCGCATGGTCTGGGCGAGGGAGTTGGCTTCTCGCTCGCGCCCGACAAGGTCTTTGGCGTAAAGCACGCCGACAATATTGTCGCGGTTAGCCTCATAGACAGGGACTCTTGAATGGCCGCTGTCCCTTATGACCTCCCTTACCTCGTCAATGGGAGTTCGGACTTCGACGCTTACCATTTTCGTGCGCGGGGTCATCACCTCGTGCACGGCCACGTCGCGGAGTTCGACGATCCCCTCAATCATATCGCGTTCCGCCTCTTCGAGGGCTCCATTGCGCTCGCCTTCGTCAACGACGGAGAGGATTTCCTCGGCTATGTGCCTGCTGCGGGAGTCGAAATCGGCATGGCGGGGCCCCGCTCTCCTGAGCCTGCTGTCCATGAACATGAAGGGTAGAATGATCGGCCGGAAGACAACATCCAGGACGCGAAGGACGCGCAATGTTACGAGAAGGACCTCTTCGGGTCGAATCCGGCCCAAGATCCGGGGAATCATTTCGCCGATGGTTAGGATTATTAGAAGCGGAAGGATGATCGAGAGGACGTAGGGCCCGAAGATCACCACAGCAAGAGCTATGAACAGTCCGTCGAAGAGCAGGTCAAGGACGACGACTGTGAAGATGAGGCGCTGGCTCTTATCTAGATACTTGCGCAGGCGTTCCCTGGTGGCCTCGGGGGCTTGCGCGAGCAGGGCGAGAAGTTTGGCTTTGGAGAAGTTATGCAGGGCGCCTTTGGCAAGGGAAACGAATACCGAAGCGGCGAGCGTAGAGCCAAGCAGGATTTTGAGCAACAGTGCGTGCAAATCAAGAGCTCCTTGAGCTAGCGTGTCCGCCTGAGTGCAGCTCGTCGCTGCAGATAAGGCGCATCAGTTCGCGTTCCCTCCTGCGCATCCTCCTGGCTTCGGGCGGCGTGCCGTCGCGGTGCCCGGTCAGATGGAGGAGTCCGTGCACGACATAGAAGGCGAGCTCGCGCTCGAGGGGGATGCGTCGGCGCTTCGCCTCGCGCGCAGCTGTTTCCGCTGATAGGATGATCTCACCGAGCTCGTCTCCGTCGGCGGTCGCAGAAGAGCTTGCAGACGGAAAGGCAAGCACATCGGTGGGGGTACGCCGTCCGAGGTATCGAGCATTAAGGCGAGCAATTTCCAGATCATTAACTACTGCTATGCCGACACGGGCGCGGGGGAGCTTCACTTGGGCCAGCACTTGCCTTACCAGATTCCTTAACCACTTCCTGTTGATCTTGAGTTCAGTGTGCAGGTTGTTTATCTGGATTCTCCATGGCGAGCCGGCTCTGGGAGTTTTTTTCGGCCGGCTTCGTGTTCTGGAGCTTCGCATTTGTCCTCCCCCAATCCGGGGCTTTGCTGTCGGAGTGCGGATATTTGATGCGGCTGTGGTAGATGCCTGTGAGAACTCGGGAAAAGCTCTGTTTGAGTTTTCCCACTTCCGTGAGAGTAAGTGTGGATTCGTCAAGCTGCCCGTCGGCGAGCCGCCTGGCAACGATTTCGTCCACGAACCGTTCGATGCGGGCCGGAGAGGGCTCCGAGAGGGTTCTAGAAGCAGCTTCGACGGCGTCGGCCAGGAGTATGATGGCGGCCTCTTTGGTTTGAGCCTTGGGGCCCGGGTAGCGGAATGGCTCCTCGGAGATCCTTTCGTTGTCGTTTGATCGTGTGAGGGCGGCTTGGTAGAAGTACTCTACAAGTGAGGTCCCATGATGCTGGCCTATCAGCTCGACAAGGCGCGGGGGCAGGCGTTGTGCCCTGGCCATTTCCAGACCTTCTTTGACGTGGGAGATTATTATCAAGGCGCTCATGGCAGGAGTAAGGCTGTCGTGGCGGCTTTCCCTGCCAGTCTGGTTCTCCACGAAATACTCAGGCCTGGCGACCTTTCCCACGTCGTGGTAGTAGGAAGCGATGCGTGCCACCAACGCGTTGGCGCCTATTGCCTCGGAGGCCGCCTCGGAGAGGGTACCGACGATGAAACTGTGGTGATAAGTGCCGGGGGCTTCCAGGAGGAGTCGACGCAGGAGGGGATGGTTCTGGTCGGAGAGTTCGAGCAGGCTTATATCGGTGACGACGTTGAATAGGCGCTCGATGAAAGGAAGGGCCCCCGACAGAAGGAAGCCGACCCCAACGCCGGATACCATGACGAGGGCGGAATTGAGCACAAGGGGCGATCTCCATTCAAGGGGAAGCGTTTCCCACTGGCTCGCCAACCACATTCCCCACAACGTTGCGACTTTTGCGAGACCGATGAGAGCGCCTACCTTTATGAGTCGGGTCCGGTTTCGTATTCGCATTGAGCCGAGCACTGCAACGACGCAGCCGGAGAGGAAGGTAAGCATGGCTGTGAAGTCGTAGGAGAGTGCAAATCCCAAAAGCAGGACAAGTAGGAAGCTTATGCCGAGCGCGAACGTTGGCGAGAAAAGTATAGTGAAAAGTATTGCGGAGGCAGAGATAGGGAGGAGGTAGGTAAGGTGTACAGCGGCAAGGAACCTGGCTGCGACGACGAAGGCCAGACATACTATGCCGACGACGAGTGCGCGTCCGACGGTGAGCGAGGTCGGATGGAATCGGGTCACGTAGACTGCGCTAATAGCGATTATTACAGCGACGACTATAGCGATGCCAGCCACGCGCCTAAGCCTCTGGAAAGGCGTCATGGAGCTCCAGTAGGTGCGGTTTTCCCTTTCCAACATCTGTATTAGTTCCGGCTTGGCGATCTCTCCCTCGCGAAGCATGAGCTCGCCAGCCCTGACGGTACGTGTTTCTTCGGGCGCGACCCCTCGGGCGTTCTCCTCCTCCTGCGCCGAAAGGTCGTCGTTGTAGATCAGCGTGGGCTTGAGCCGACGCGCTATGAGCGAAGGGATGACGCTACTGAATTCCGGGGGGAAGTCGCCAAATTGCCTGGGCATCATGGAATTGCGGATGTACTGCTCGGCATCCCGCGTGTTGAGAAGGCCGGTGAGGGCAACGAGGTCCAGTTCGTCGGAGCCCTTAGACCTCACTTTTATCTTCCAGTGGCCTTCTTCTTGCTCGTCTTCGTACACGACGCTGTCGATGACGTGGCGTCTCCGGAGTTCGTCGAACAGCGTTCGTATTCGGTTCTCGATGTCCGAGGCGTCTTTGTGCTTGAGGCCAGCCCTGAGGGCGGGGAGTTCTTCGGACGAGAGGCGCCAGGTCTCGATGACGTCCTGGGAAGCGTCCGCCTCGCCGGCGGGGAGCATGAGGAGTTTGCAGAGATCCAGGAGGTCCTTCTCAATAATACCAAGTGCGGAGAGGTCTTGGTCATAGACGTTTGGTGCTCGGCGAGCGGCATCACGGCGATTCTCCTCGGTCTTTCTCTCATCGCGCCACGAGAAGGCACCCCGAGCAAAATAATGGCGTGTGGCTCGCTGACCCTGACGGATGTCCAGGGGGGTGCCTCCCCAGGAGATGATGTATGTGAGAGTTACAAGCGTGAGGAGGGCCGCAAGGAAGCGAATGAGTCTTCGCTCAATAACTGGGGGCCGGGAGGGCTTGCGCTTCCTGCGCCGCGTGAGGGGTTCACGCGTCGTTTCCTTTTTGCGAGAAAACCTTGCGAGAGCCATCTATTATCCTCGCCTGAGGGCTACTTGCCGTCCCGCTCGTAGGCCTCGACAATGTGCTGAACGAGCTTATGACGCACTATGTCTGATTTATTCAGGTAGATGAACTGTATTCCGCTGACCTCCTTGAGGATTTTCTCAGCGTGAATGAGTCCAGAGATTTCTCCCTCTGGAAGGTCGCCCTGACTGACGTCTCCGGTGACGACTATTCTGGAATGGAGGCCGATTCGTGTGAGGAACATCTTCATCTGGCGTATCGTGCAGTTCTGCGCCTCGTCCAGGATTACGAAGGAGCGGGCGAGGGTGCGTCCGCGCATGAAGGCCAGAGGGATGACTTCGATGACTCCGTTGTCCATGGAGCGCCGGATCTGGTGAGGGTCCATCATATCGTGAAGGGCATCGTATAGCGGGCGAAGGTATGGATTTACCTTCGCCTCGAGGTCGCCAGGGAGGAAGCCGAGTTTTTCGCCTGCTTCTACGGCGGGCCGAACCAGGGCAAGCCGGTCAACGCGTTCCTGGCGGAGCGCCTCGACGGCCTTGGCCACGGCGAGATAGGTCTTTCCGGTTCCCGCCGGTCCTATGCAGAACACGAGGTCGCTACGGTCAATTGCCTGCACGTATCCAAGCTGGCCCTCGGTCTTTGGCTGGATCCACCGGCCGCGCCTGTAGACGGTTATGCGCTGCTCACGCATGGTGCCCTCGACAAGCGAATCCTGCAGGGCTGCGTCAACGTGCTCTTCCAGGACGCGACCTTCGCGCCGAACGATCCCGACGAGGTCGTCGAGCACACGCCGGGCGCGGTCCACGGCGTCTGCGCCGCCTGTGATCTTGACGAGGCCGTCTCGGGCCACCACCTGCACGCCGAATGCGTCACGAATACGCTTCAGATGGGCGTCGTGGCTGCCCAAGAGCGCATGGGCGGCTTGGCCCTCGGGGATCTCTACGGTTTGCTGTGAGTTATCCTGCAACCTGTGCTGTCTCCATTACCTTTAGCATGAAATAGCCGGCAGGAGCGGCGAGGAGGAGGCAATCGATCACGTCCAATACACCTCCAAAACCGGGGACGATACTGGAGGAATCCTTCGCGCCAAACTTCCTCTTTACCTTGGACTCCAAGAGGTCGCCTGCCTGCGCCGCCGCGCTTACCACCGCGCCGAATAGCAATGCCTGCCACGGCCGAAGCATATCCATTCCAGGGAAACGCGTTACGAGCAAAGCCAGGAGCATGGCGATTCCCAGGTTGGCAGCGGAGCCTTCGATCGATTTGTTCGGGCTTACACTGGACGCCAGCTTGTGCCTGCCAAACGCTGAACCGACCAGATAAGCCACGACGTCACCGCCCTTGGCTATGATCAGGACCAATAGAATGGCCTGGAGCCCGATCTGCGGCAGGCTGCGCAATCTGATAATGAAGCTGCCAAGGAGGCCAACGTAGGCTATTCCTATCACCGTGAGCCCCAGGCGGGTGCGGAGGGTTGCCTTTGTTCTGGCGGGCCTTGGCAGAATGGCAGAAAGGGCAAGCCACCATAGAAGGAAACAAAGCAACGTTGCGAAGATGTCACCTAGGCCGGGCAAGGTGCGAGAGGCCTGAGACGGAGCAGCTAGCAGCAAGAGAGCGGCGCTCGCAGCAACGCCGGCGGCCTTGAATGCGGCCAGGTTTCTCTTTTCGGCCATATCGTAGAATTCTGCCGCTGCCAGGGCGATCACGAAGCCCACTCCAATCAGCGAGGCGGCGATCGTGCCGCTGAGCCAGTCTACGAGGAGGGCGGCCCCCGCTCCCACCGCCATCAGCGTGCCTGCTTTTCCACGCAGGGCAAGGCTCATCCGGTGACGAGCCCCCCGAATTTCCTGGTCCTTTTCCGATACTCCTCGAAGGCCTGGTGAAGGTGCTCTTTCCGAAAATCAGGCCACAGCACCGGGGTCACCCACAGTTCCGCGTAATGGCCCTGCCAGAGCAGGAAGTTGCTCATGCGCATTTCGGCAGCCGTCCTTATGATCAAGTCGGGGTCAGGCATGCCCACGGTGTAGAGGTATCTCTGGAAGGTTTCCTCATTAACGTCCTCAGGTGAGATTTTGTTGTTCTTGACATCAGCGGCCAGCCTGGCGGCGGCGTTCGCAATTTCCATGCGGCTGCCATAGTTGAGCGCCAGGCAGAGGGTCATTCCCGTATTAGAAGCGCTGTCCCGGACTATTTTTTCGATGACCTCAACAATGTCTCCGGGCAATTCCTTCACGCGGCCGATGACACCAAAACGGATGTTGTTTTCCAAGATCGTGGGGGTCTCCTGCCGCAGGTGTTCCCTCAGGAGTTCCATGAGGAAAGAGACTTCCTCAGGCGGTCGGCGATCGAAGTTCTCGGCTGAAAGAACATAGAGAGTGAGCTGTTCGAGGCTCTGACTTGCACACTCCTCCACGATCTCTTTGACAGCTTTTGCGCCTGCCTGGTGCCCTTTAAAGCGAGGAAGATGCCGTTTTCTGGCCCAACGACCGTTGCCATCCATTATGACGGCAACATGCCGAGGAATTTCGTCATCTTGGCCCATAGTACTGTGTAGCGCCACCTCCTATAGTCGAGATTATAGCATGTGCAATAGGTCTGGTCAATTTTCCGCTCCAGCAAGAGCTAACACCGCAGGCTCGTGATGCGTCCCGGAAATGACTAGGGTTGTGAGTCTTTCATGCGCTTTCTGGGAACATCAGCGAGCCATACTCTTCCCGTCTCCGGCACATACCTGTATGCTTTGCCATCGGGAAGTTCGGGAAGAGGGAAGCCTGCGCGCTGCAGTTCGTCGAGGTCGCGCGGAAGCCTGTCGTGGATCACGCGGTAAGCTTGCACGGATTGCCGGGCGCTTATCAGCGCGAGCTGTTGCTGGGCAACGCCTTTGGCTCGGATCACGTTCTGAAGATAGCCCTCGGCCGGCCCCCTGACCGGCATCGTCTCGGACATGTCCGGAGCCGGAGAGGGAGTTGGCTCCTCTTTGCCGCAGCCCGGCGAGCCGAGTAGCGCCAGCAGCAAGATCAGGACTGCGGCCCCGCCAGGTTCAGGCCAGCGCTTCGCAACCACTCCTGGACCTCCTGCGAAATGGCGCAAGCATTCAAGTCTGGGGTTAGTGGGGCGATGGAGACCACGCCCGCTTGGACGGCGGCGACGTCGCTGCCGGACTCAGGCTGTCCGCCTATGCGCTCCCGGCCAAGGATAAACATCCGCTCGCCCCCTTCGCCCGCGCATGGATGGTAGATTTCATCCAGGTACACGTGAGAATGGCGGGTCACGGCGAACTGCGGAGTATTGGAAGCCAGCCGAGCGGGGATGTTGACGCTGAGGGCTATCCTGTCAGGGAAGCCGCCGGGGACGATCGTCTTGACCAGACTGAGAAGTAATTCGGCTGCGGGCTCGAACCTGCCTCCGTTGAGAACGTCGAGGGATACGGCGAGCGACGGGATACCGAGGATCGCTCCCTCGACCGCCGCGGCGACAGTGCCTGAGTAGAAGGTGTTGAAGCCGATGTTCAACCCGGCGTTTATTCCGGACACGAGTAGGTCGGGTTTCTGCGGGAGGAGGTGCTTCACCGCAAGCTTCACGGCGTCCGCGGGTGTGCCGGAAACGGTGTATCCGTAAATCTTGCCGGCGCGTGCGAGCTCCCCGATCTCTATAGGCTTTCTGATGCTGATTGCATGTGATACTCCGCTCGAGTGCTCGCGAGGTGCGACGACCGTGACGGCGGCGAAACCAGAAAGGGACGCAAGGGCGGCCTCTATTCCGGGAGCTCTCGGGCCATCGTCGTTGGTGAGAAGTATGTTCATCGCGTGCGCTTTCTTCCATGCAGAAGATAGCAGCAGGGTCGAAGCAGTGCAACGATTATTGTATTATGATTGGGCACAGTCGGCGAATTTGAGCGGAAAGAAACAGGAGGGAACGGCAAAGTGGCGTTCAGCTTCGTAGTGCCGGAGCAGATTATCTACGGGAAGGGGGCGCTGGAGGAAGTGGGCGAGCAAAGCTGCCGGCTTGGGAAGAAAGCGCTGGTGGTCTCGGGCAAAAGGGCGCTAGCGCAAAGCGGCACGCTGGAGAGGATTGTGCGCCTCCTCACGGCATCGGGAGTGGAGGCCGAGCATTTCCCGGGAGTGGACCCTGAGCCGGATGTGGCAAGCGTTGATGCGGGCAGGAAAGTCTGCGCGCAGAAGAACTGCGACATGGTCGTGGCTGCGGGCGGGGGCAGCGCGATCGATGTAGGGAAGGCCATTGCGGCCCTTGCGAACGAGAGCGCGCCGACGAGCGCATTCCTCGAAGGCGCACGGGTACGGGCCGACGGGCTTCCCTGCGTCGCAATTCCGACGACCTCCGGCACGGGGGCGGAGGTGACGAGAAACAGCGTTATCTGCGACAAAGCGGCGCAGGTGAAGAAAAGCATCCGGTCTCCGGGAATCCTACCCAGGGTGGCCATCGTTGACCCAGAGCTGACCGTGTCGCTTCCGGCGCACCTGACGGCCTACTCGGGGATGGATGCGCTGACGCAGGCTATTGAGTCACTCGTATCCATTCACGCATCGCCGCTCACGAAGGCTTTGTCGCTGCAGGCCGTGCGCCTTCTGAAGGAGGCGGTACCGGCGGCGGTCGAGAATGGAAAGGATATGGAGGCGCGGACGAATGCCGCGTATGGGAGCCTGCTGGCGGGAATGGCGCTCGGCAACGCGAGGCTCGGGGCGGTTCACGGCGTGGCGCATCCTTTGGGAGTTAGATACGACATACCACACGGGCTAATTTGCGCCGTGCTGTTACCTCACGTAATGGAGATGAACGCGCCGTTCGCCCAGGCGGATTTTGCCGAGCTTGAGGCGATATTTGAAGAGGAGCCGGTGGCGTTCGTAAGGAAACTTCTGGAACGGCTGCGGCTGCCGGTGACGTTCAGGGAGTTCGGCCTGAAGGAGGAGGGCTTAGACGCCATCGCACGCGAGAGTATGCCATCAGGGTCTCTGAAGGCGAACCCGAAGAAGGTTGAAGCGGAAGACATGGCGGCAATACTAAGGAAGGTTAACTGAGGGGGGAGCGAGATTTTGCCTGCGCTTCCTCAGCCCCCTGCCCTTTCAACAGGAAGCCGCAGCCGATTTCCGCAACGACTAGTCTGCCCAGGTAATCCCTCGCGCCGGGGTTTTCGAAGCCGACCTTTTTGCCGACGAAGGTGACGGTGACGTTCGCTTTGATCGTATTTCTCAGCGGGAGCCCCTGGTTGCAGTCCAGGCCGGAGGGAACGTCGACGGCGATCACGAAAGCACCGGAGGAGTTTATGGCGTTAATTGCGGAAGCTGCCGGCTCGCGGGCGGGCCCGGACAGGCCGGTGCCGAGGACAGCGTCGACGACCATGCTGCTTGAATCAAGGACGGTGCGAAGTTCATCAAGGTGTTCGACGGCAGGGATCTCGGTTATCCTGGGCAAGAACGCCCGGCCAGCCATTCGCTCAAGTATGTCCAGGTTTGTCGCGGCGTCCGAGGGCCGCCTTACCTCCTCCTTTCGGCAGAGGAGGAATACGGATGTGGGGAGGCCATAGCCGAGGAGATGCCTGGCTGCGACGAAGCCGTCGCCGCCGTTGTTCCCTCTGCCGCATACGACAACAACCTTTTTCGTAGATTTTCCCTTGAACGCACGGAGTGCCTCGCGTGCGACGGCGGCGCCTGCGTTCTCCATAAGGGCGATTCCCGCGATGCCGTAGTCGCTTATGGCAGCGCGGTCAAGCGCGGCGGCTTCCTCGCGGGTGAGAGGCTTTCTCATACGTTGACTTTGTCTTTGGGATCGTAGCAGTGCTTCATGAAAACAGCGTCAACGACCTGATTTGTGTCGTTGATTATGTCGTGGACGTCGGAAGGATCGAGCCTTACCGCGTCGCCTTCATTGATGCGGAATTGCTCGTTTCCGACAACCATCAAAGGCGTGCCCTTGAGGAAGAAAAAGGTCTCCTCGACGCGTTCGTGGTAGTGTTTGCCCAGGGTTTCGCCCGGAAGGAAACGGATGACGCCCCAGTCTGTGTTCGGGCCGCGGAAGAGGTACTTGGGGCCCGATTCGCCCTTGCGGTAAGCCATATCGTTCTCATTAACCTTTTCCATAAGCTTTCCTCCTTCCGAGCAGCTGGTTGACACGGTAGGATTATTGCACGCCTGGTGCGGCGAGGCAATAGTGGAGAGGCGGCTGGCGCGAGATGAATCTCGAACGAAACGGAGGAGGCGTTGGCAGACCCAGACGAGAAGGTGAAAACGTGGCGACGGCCTAATGTGAAAGCATTGTGCTTCGCGGCGCTTTTCAACGATCTCGGCGCCGATATGCTTTTCGCGTTTTACCCGCTGTTCGTTGTTCTGATCCTTGGCCTCAAGGAAATGAAGTACCTGGGCCTGATCGAGAGCGTAGCGCTGGTCTTTACGCTGGCGCTGAGGCCGCTCTGGGGGATTTTTTCCGACTGGTGGGGGCGGAGGCACTTTATCTGGGGAGGCTATTCGCTGCTTGCATTCTCTCGCATTCTGCAAGGTCTGGCGCGGCAATGGTTCCATCTTATGCCCGCCAAGGCGCTTTACGAGGTCGGGCGGAGCATGCGGAACCCGCCGCGAGAGGCGCTGCTTTCGGAATCGGTGCCGCCGGAGGAGAGGGGATTCGCGTTCGGGCTGCTGAACTCGATGGACACGGTCGGGGCGGTGCTGGGGCCAGCGGTAGGTTTGGGAATATTCGCGGTGCTCAAGCACGCGGGACTACCGGACGGCCTCAGGTTCCGGATGATTTTTTTCATCGCTGCACTGCCGACGACGGCGAGCGTGCTGCTTGTAATTTTGCGAACGAGGGAGGTGCCGCTTCCCGCCAAGGCGGGTGAAGGACGCGATGAGCATTCGCCCCCACCCGGCGGAAGGAAGTTCACGCGGCCGCTTGTTACGTTCATGGTCTTGAGCTGCCTTTTTTCGCTGTGGGCACCTACCGAGAATTACATGATGGTCGTCGCTGCGAGAATAATGGAGCTTTCGCGGGAGTCCATGGGTGGCATATACGCGGTGCTCGCCCTCTACCTGGCGGTGAACGTAGCGTTCGCGCCGGCGGCGTTGGCATCGGGGAAGATCTCTGACAAGGTGGGAAGGAAGCCGCCGATCGTTTCGGGGCTGGTGGTGCTTTCGGCGATGTCGTTCGGCTTTGCGTTCACCAGTAGCTATGCGGCGATGCTGGCGTTCTTCGCGATGCACGGCATCTACCAGGGATTCCTGAAGCCCTCCCAGACAGCGCTTGTCGCGGACCTCTGCAGGCCGGAGCACAGGGGTGCCGTGCTGGGAACGTACTCGATGGCGACGGGGCTTGCATCGATCCCGGCCGCATTGATATTCGGAACGATCTGGGACCTCTCGGACGGGTGGAGGCTTCCCTTCCTCCTGAGCGGGGCGTGCGTGGGGGTCTCGGGATTGCTGATAGCGCTGCTGGTACGCCCGCCAAAGGAACGGCGCTAGTCGCCGTCCTCCCTGGGTACGACGGTCAGCCAGATCGGGCTGGACCAGGCCATGTTGCCGTCTGCCTGAGAGACGCGCACGTAGAAGTACCGGTCCCAGGTAGGCCAGCGCACGGGTTGCAGGACACGATTCCCCGCAAGAGGCACCCAGGTCTTCCGCGGGTGGTTTATGACGTAGGTGAAGCTGACGCGCTCGAGGCCGTTTCGCTCGGCGAGCGGCTTCAGGATGTCGCTGTGATAGCCCGGGTGGCCGCCGCCGGTCGTGAAAGTGTAAGTGTAAATGACCTCGTTGGACTCGATGAGCTCCACCTTTTCGATAGGAGCAGTGGGGGCGACGCTGACGTAAAGGACGAGGGGATAAAGGGCTTCGGACTGATATGGCGTGAGGATCAGCTCCTCGCCCATGAACGCGCGCCCTCGGAGGCGGAAATCTATCCCGATTCGAGCGCCGGTCGTAGCGTAGCAGCGGCGCTGCTTGATCGCATCAAAGACGCCTCCCCGGTCGAGCTTCTCCGAGAACACGGCGGTCAGGCCGCGGGAGCCCACCATCAGGACGTGGCCGTCGCTTCCGCCGACGAAGCCGAATCGAAAGCCACGGGCGAGGGCGTTCTGGATGAAGCAGCCTATAACGGTCTTGTGGGGCTCCTGGCGGATGTTGCCGTAGTGCTCCGAAGCGCCCCACTTGGAGTAGATTTCCGCGACGGGCTGGAAGTCGGGGTCGTACTGCCCCCAGGCGGTGGTGAACTCGATGCGCGAGGGATGGTGAGGAACGGTTATCGCCGCCCTCCCCTGCTCTTTCAGAGCGTCCCAGAGCTTGTGCGGGGTGTTGGTCGCTGGGTGAACGGAGCCGAACTGGGCTCCGCCTGATTCCCTGTAGTAGACGTTCTGGTGGCCGAAGAGCTCCGAGGTCCATTCAAAGGTGGGAATAGTGACGAAGGAGCCGGGGGCGTTGAAGCTGTCGCATATCTCCTGGGCTTCCCGCCAGACGTCGTCGCTCATATGCTCCGCATGATCGGCAAGTGCGCAGAAATCCAGGCCCGCCTCGTCGCGCGCCCAGCGATAGTTCTCCTCCGGGGAGCCGGACTTGCCTTTGTCGCAGAAGGAGAAGTCGGAATGACCATGCGGGTCGCCAAAATAGACTTTGTAGTCAGGAACGGGCTCGGGCCGTGCAGCGGCGGGCGGCTCGCCTCCTTCTGCCTCCACGACAGCGCCCGCCAGATGGCCGCAGGACGGAACCCAGGAAGGGCCAGCGTTGAAGCTATCGAATCGGAAGGAGAGGGGGACGAGGCCATTTTTGCCGACGGCGGCTGCCGGGATGGTAAACGTCGCCGCCTTCCAGTCCGGTTTATCAAAATCCGCCTTGCCGAGAGCGCGGCCGCCGGCCAGGAGGGTAAGCTTCTGCGGGGGGGTGGCGCGAAGCTCCAGGGTAACGTGATTCTCGACGCCTCTGGAGCCCGGTAGAAACATGAGCGCTTCCTGGTTCACACCGCGGCAAAGCCTGCCGCCAACTGCCATCGGAACGCCGAAGCCTTTGATCAGAAAATCGCCGTCGCTTTTGGGATCACCGATGCTGATCTCGATCCGGGTTTTGTCTGCCAATTTCATCCTCCATGCCTAGACGTTAAAACGAATGTTGAGCACGTCGCCGTCCTGAACAACGTATTCGCGGCCCTCGAGGCGCAGCTTACCTTGTGCCTTGGCCTCTTTCGTCGATCCGAGCTCCACCAGGTCGTTCAAGGAAACAGCTTCCGCCCGAATGAAGCCGCGAGCGATGTCAGTATGGATTCCGCCGGCGGCGTCCAGAGCGGTTCCGCCTTTTGGCAAGAGCCAGGCCCGAACTTCCTGTCCGACGACGGTGTAGAAGGTTATGAGGTCAAGCGCGGAGAGTAAAGCGCGAAGGATCCGGCCTTTGCTTAGCTCCTCGATCCCATAGTCGGTCATGAACTCGCCGCGCTCGTCCGGCGAAAGCTGCTTCAATTCGAGTTCGAGCTCGGCCGCGACGAGCAGCACGTGACCCTCGGCGATGATGCGCTTGGCCAGCTCTTCGTCGCCGAACTGGTCGTCGCCGATGTTGAGGACCACCATGCTGGGCTTTTCCGAAAGCAGCCGGAAGCCGCGAAGCAGCTTTTGCTGAGAGGAGGTGAGGGGAACCTCGCGTATGCTGTGTCCGGCTTCGAGGGTTTCGAGACAAGGCTTCAAGGCAGCCAGCTCGTCGAGCTCTTCTTTCTGCGTCCGCGTCGGCTTGGTTATCGAGTGTTCCAGCTTCTTGACCCGGCGCTCTACGATTCCGAGGTCGGCGAGAAGCAGCTCGGAATTCAGATCTGCAAGGTCTCGCGATGCGTCAACGCTGCCAGCAACGTGAGGGATTGAAGGGTTCTCGAAGGCCCTGACCACTTTGATCAGGACGTCCGATTCGCGGACGAAGGCCAGGGTTTCGGCCTCCTCGTCGCGGTCCTTCTTCGCACCCGCGAACGGCGGAACGTCGGCGATCTGCAGCTTGGCGGAGGTATGTTTCTTTTCGGGGTACAGGGAGGCGAGCGCCTCAAGCCTGCTGTCGGGGATGAAGGCTTCGCCGTGCCTAACCATCAGCTGGGATGCAGCCCACTCGCCGTGCTCAGAAGCATCGGCGAGGAGATCAAACAGAGTCGTCTTGCCAGCGCCCTGCACGCCGATTATCGCAGCCTGCACGCGATTTCCTCCCGGCTGATACGAGTCTGATTATACCGCCTGCGGGTCGGAATGCGACCATAAGCGCCGGAAATTGCGCGCGGGAGTGCGCGCTGCTGTTGACGATGTCTCGAGCGCGGGGCTATAATGCAGACGAGCCGCCGAAGTGGCGGAATCGGCAGACGCGCTGGACTCAAAATCCAGTGGGACACGTCCCTTGTGGGTTCGAATCCCACCTTCGGCACCTCTCGTGAGAAGTCCTGTATCAATCGTCCTGCATGTTTTTCCCGCCGCCACGTAGCTGCTGAGCAAGTCAGGGCCTGACGGAGCGGAGGGCGGCGTAGGCGGAGTTGTGGGCCGATTGCAAAGGATGTGTGTCAACGTGGGGGCTGATGTCCGTGATCCTCAGCGATGCAGGCTGAAGGGGTTTTCTCGGTCGTAGGAGGACGACGGCGGGAGGGGGACGTTGATTTCCTTGAGGCCGAGCAAACCACTGGCTTCAAAGAGGGTTTTCCCAAGCTTTTCGAAGCCAACGGCTGCGTGGTGCGGGAATGATTTACCGATGAGGACGTGGCGATAGAAGCGCGCGAAGTGCGGGATCGCAACGATGCCGCTGCTGCCGTAAGTGTTCGGGGGCACATCCAGGATTTCGCCCTCGGCGACGTAGGTCTCGAGCTTTCCGTCCGGGGAGGATTGCAGTCGGAAGATGGTTACCGGGCCTGGTTTGATCCGGCCTTCTAGTTTTCCCGGCGGATTCAGGGATGAGCTTTTCATGCAGCCTGAATAGGTGTTGCCGCAGTGGAATCCCATGAAGAGGTCCCCCGGCTCGGCTCCTTTCAGGTCGGTCCCTTCCGGCAGAAGATCATGCGGCACTGAATTATTAATGTCGAGGAGCGTCGCTGCGCAGGGGCCGGCAAGCTGCATCATGTATTGTGAGACTGCTCCATAAAGATCCACTTCGCACGCCGCCGGGATTCCCCTGCCCGACAGGCGGCTGTTCACGTAGCAGGGAAGGAACCCGAATTCAGCTTCAAAAGCCGGCCAGCATTTGTTGGCGAAGACCCCGAATTGATCCGGCGCAAGGTTTTGCTCAAAGAAGTCCAGCAGCGCGACCTCAAGCTGGGCCATTCGCGGAAGCAATTCGGCGCAGCCGTGGTTCTCACCCAGTTCCTTTTTCATGTCTCGCAGGCAGGTATCGATCTCGGCGGTCCGGCTAGCAGCCTTTTTGTAAGCTTGATATAGATCCAGCTCGGAGTTCTCCATCACCTCAACGCCAAGGTCCATGAGGGGCTGGAGCGGGGCGTAGCAGGCGAAGAAGTCATGCGGACGCGGACCGAAGGCGATCACCTTGAGGTTTCGCACTCCGATGACGACGCGAGCGACATCCGCGAAGGATTCGATTTCGGTCGCAAGCTCTTCGGGGAGTCCAATGGGCATGGGGGGAATATAAGCGCGCGCCCTGCGCAGGTTAAGGTTATAGGAGGTATTGAGGAGTCCGCAAAGAGCGTCGCCGCGGTCTTTCGCAAGGGCCTCCTTGTCCTCTTCCGCCGCGCCGCAGTACATGGTTGGTCCGTTGAAGCGCTTTGCGAAAAGGCTCGCGGGGCCTTCGGGCCCGAAGTTTCCGAGGTAGATTACCGCTGCGTTGCACCCCTCGCCGGAGAGTTCCCGAAGCGCAGTCAGGACATCGGTCTCGTTCTGAACCATCACCGAGCATTGGTGAACGTTAAGGGTTGTGCGTTCGAGGGCTTTCATCAAAGCGGCCAGGCGCCTTGCCGCCAGAGAAATCGAGAAGTAAGGCCGAGAGGCACCGACCAAGCCGATTTTGACGGAGGGGCTGTTGACAATCTCTTTCATTCGGGACTCCTGTATCAGATACTCGTTTGAATCCATGCGGCTTCTCCGAACGGCACCTATGAGATCTTGATAGTGACTCTGAATGCCTTTCTGCTGGCTACCAACTCGAGTCCTTTTTCGATCTCATCGAGGCCGAGGACGTGGGAGTAGAAATCGCTCAAGCGCACGGCCCCTTTCCTCACGTACTCGATGACATCGTCGTGGACTTCTTCATGCCTGTATGGAAAGAAGAGTTTGTGCAAGCAGACGTTGTTGGGCCATGATGAGAGGGGAAGCGCAAACTCAGGCTCCGCGGCCACTCCGTACATCCCAACTTCTCCCCCCTCTCGCACGAAGGTCAATGCCTCGTTGACGATCCGGTTCCTGCCAACCGCATCGATTACGAGATCGAACTGCACATCGCCTAAGCTGTTTGCGACCGCGCCTTTCAGGTCGTCTTTTCTTTCGTTGACGACGCAGTCTGCTCCCAGTCCTTTAATTAGCTGGAGCCGTTCGTCCCAATGGCCCGCGGCAACGATGATTCCCGCCCCGAGAATACGCGCAAACCTCACCAGAGCCGCACCGACGGGGCCGTCTCCAAAGACCAGCAGGTTCATTCCTTTTTCCAAACCGAAATTCAGAAGGCCGCTCAACGCCTCTTTGAGGGTGATGAGGATGACAGCCTCCACCGGGTCAATGTCTTTCGGGACGATCTGGTTGCGGACAAGGACTGGATTCCAGGGGAGCCCATCTTCCGCCAGAGCGGCCCTGTCTCGTACGACTCCGAGCTCCACGAAGGCACCCCATCCCAGGCCCAGGCGCTCGTCCTGAATCTTGCCCCAGAGCTCCAGAACAACGTCGCCGGGCTTGAAGGACTTCACTTTTTTACCGACCTCGAGGACTTCACCAACGCCTTCATGGCCGAGAACGAGGGGATACTTGGTAACTCCGGGGAAGTGACCGTGAAAGATCTTGGCGTCGGTAGAATTGCACAGACCACACGCCCTCATCCTCACCAAAGCTTCGTAGTCGTCGATTTCCGGTTCTTCGATATCC
>CAZUUK010000004.1:58745-72206 GCA_964622675.1 uncultured Planctomycetota bacterium
CCATCTTGCTCCATGGACTCATCTTCTCACCCTTGTCCCAGATGCGAATTTTCCCCGGCTGTTCCACGACGGCGGCCTTCACGGCCTATCCTCCTGGCACAGGTTATGCAATTCGTGAAAAGCCGATTTCAGCGTTGGATAGAGGGATTTCCAGAAACGGAACAGGGACTCGCAACGTTTATGGACATCTTCGTCAGGGGCGCATTCGGTCTTGACGCGGCTTAAGCGTTTTGCGGCGGTCTCGTAATCCGCGAACAAACCCACGCCGACACCCGCCGCAATGGCGGCTCCGTAACAAGTCGCTTCTCCAGAAATGCTTGGGAGCAGCAGTCTCCTCCCATATGCGCTGGCAAGGATGCCCCTCCACGCTTTGCTCCTGGCTCCACCCCCGATCAACCTCATCTCCTCAATCGGGGTCGCTTCCTCGAGGATTTCCAGCACGCTTCTCAGAGCGTAGGAGATACCCTCGAGCGTGGCGCGCGCGATCTCCCTGCGGCCGTGAGAGAGGCTCAATCCGAAGTAAACGCCGCGCGCGTACGGGTCCCATAGGGGGGTACGTTCTCCCATCAGATAAGGAAGGAAAAGAAGCCCTTCGCTGCCGGGGGCGGCCTCCCCTATCAACTCGTCCAACCGCCGGTAGCTGCGAACGTTCAAGAGGTCGGCAATCCACCGGTGAGCACTCCCCGCGCACTGGACTGTGCCGAAGACCCCGCACGTGCTCGGGTCCAGACCGAGAATGTTGAACACGCGCATCTTCGGGTCAATGAAGGGGCGTTTCAGCGTGAGCGAGATCCACCCGGTGCCTCCCAGATACGTGTATGCCTGGCCCGGGCTGACAGCCCCCGCCCCGACGGAGGCACAGGCGCCGTCACCCCCGCCGACGACAACAGGAATGCCGGAAGGCAGCTTCAGTTTCCGAGCGGCTGCGCCGTGAAGAGGACCCGATATAGCCGCTGATGGGCATACATCAGGCAGCTTGCTTTTGTTGATTCCGGCCGCCTCGAGCAATTCGGCTGACCACTGCCGTTTTCTCACATCCAGCAGCACGGAGTGCGAGGCGTCGGAATAGTCCGTCGGGCCGAGGGCGCCGGTGAGTTTTCCTGTAATGTAGTCTTTGCTCTGTATGAACTTGGACGCCTTATCGTAAACGCTGCGTTCGTTTTGCCTCACCCACATGATCTTGCAGATTGTTGATTGCGGAGCGGCTCGGTTACCGGTGATGGAGTATATTCTCTTCAGGCTCAGTTCATCGGATAGAAGTTTCCACTGTGAAATGGCTCGCGTATCGGAGTGGATCATTGCTTTCCTGAGGGGAGCGCCATCTTTATCTACAGGGAGGCAGCCGAGCATCTGTCCGCTTACGCCTACGCTGACAATCCGTTTCGTGCTCCCCGGCTTCTTTTCCAAGATTTGCCTGGTGACCTGAACGACCGCTTTCCACCAGGCGGCGGGGTCCTGTTCCGCCCATCCCGAGTGCTGAAAGGCGGTCTGGTAGGCGTGGGATGCGGTCGCGGCGAGCCGCCCTGACGAATCCAGCAGAACGGCCTTTGCCGCCGTCGTACCCACGTCGTAGGCCAAGATGTAATCTGGCATAGCTCTCAGTCTCGCGTGGTTATACCGAGATGCATCAGGACGTCGCGGAACCTGCGTTTGCTTTGCCGAATCTCGCCCTGAGATATCTCAGGCATGGGATAAGGCATGCCCAACGCTTTGTACTTCGACTCCGCAAAGCGGTGGTAGGCCAGCAGCCTAACAGCGATGCGCCCTCTCAACCCGAGTAAGAACTCGCCCACCTTCCTGACATCCCGGGTGCCATCATTAAAGCGCGGGATCACCGGGATGCTTACAGTCAGCTCGACGGCGGTCGTGGAGAGCCTGCGCAGGTTCTCCAGAATCAAGTCGTTGGAAACTCCCGTATATTCCCGGTGCTTACGTGGATCAATATGTTTGAGGTCAAAGAGGAACATATCGGTGTGGGGCAGGGCAAGCTCGATGTTTCGCCAATCAACGTGGCCGCAAGTATCAATGGCGGTATGAATCCCGTGTTTTCTGCAGTCCTGCAGGAGAGCGGCCAGGAATTCCGCCTGGGACAGCGGCTCCCCTCCAGAAACGGTCACTCCGCCTTCGCTCTGCTCGAAGAAGATCATGTCTCTCTTGATCTCGTCCATGACATCTTCGAGGGACATCTCCTCTCCCACAATCACCGCGTCGCCCGCATAGCAGCTTTCCACGCAGGCTGCGGAATCCTTGTCCAGGCTCTCGAGGGAAATGTATTTCCCGCTTCTGAGTTGCTGCAAAAGGCGGGCATCGGTGGAGAGCCTTCTGAGCCGGTCGCCGTTTGCCGCATCCGAGTAACACATGATCTCCGAATCGGGGCTGATGCACTCGGGATTCTGACACCACATGCAGCGAAGCGGACAGCCTTTCAGGAAGACAGTCGTTCGGATGCCGGGGCCGTCGTTTATGGAAAACCTCTGGATGCTCGAAACGATTGCTTTCATTAGTGCTCAGTCCGGGCGATGATCTCGTCCTGCAGGTTGGCGTCAAGTTTAACGAAGTACTCATTGAACCCGGCGACTCTGACGATGAGATTGCGATATTGCTCCGGATGCGCCTTTGCATCGATCAGCGGTGCGCGGTCAACAACATTCACCTGGATTTCCTGCCCGCCGCTTTCGAAGTATGCTTTGAGGAGAGCGCTGAGGTTGGCGACTCCTTTTTCTCCTTTCAAGGTGCCGGCGGAGAACTTGATATTGAGCGCGACGCCGCCGGGCGCCAGAGTGTAGTCTATTTTCGTCGCGGATCTCAGCACGGCCGTGGGACCCTTTAAGTCTCTTCCCTGCGCTGGAGACGCCGCGTCGCTTATCGGCTCACCGCTTCTTCTTCCGTCAGGCGTTGCTCCGGTCTCTTCCCCCGCACCGACATGGCCCGTGTAGGAAGCAAGAAGGGGAAGGTAGAATTCTTCATGAGGCCCCCGGTGCTTGAGCACCTCCCGGCAGAAAGACTCGGCTATCTCTTTCGCCAGCAGATCCACGCCGTCATCATCGTTACCGAACTTCGGTGCCTTGTTGAGGAGGAATAACCGCAGCGCCTCGTGGTTCTCGAAATTAGCCTGCAAGGCTCCCGCCAATTCATCCAAGCTCATTGCCCGGTCCTCAAAAACGAGCTTGCGGATGGCGGCGAGCGAGTCGGCTGCCGTCGCCAGTCCCAGGCACCACATCCCTATGGCCGCCGGGTACCTAGTCCCACGCTGGTACATATCCCTGCCAAGCTCGAGACAATCGTCAAGAAGAGCGGAGCCGAAGGGTTCCGATCCGATTGTGAAGAGGGTTCGATATTTCCTGTTTGCGTGGACGACGACGCGGTGGATTTGCTCCGCGACCTGAGCCTTGTAAGCAAGTAGAAGTGATGTGAAATTGGGGAACCTGTTACCTCTTCCCTCCGGGATGAGCACCCTTTCAAGGCAGTTAGGAAGGTTGAATCCGAAGCTTACCTCCCAGGAAGGCTGTTTTTTGGGGATCATGATCTCCTGGCAGCCCATCACGCAGTAATCCCTAGCGTCCTCCATTGCGAAGCCGACATTGCAGAGCGCCGGAATAAGGATCTCGTCATTGAAGACCGAAGGAAAACCCATGCCCAACCGGATGGTGTTTGACACTTCTTTGAAGAAAGCTTCGGGCGTCCGCTTGTGTATCCGCACTGAGAGATTCGGGTAAGGGCATTTGGCCAGGCGGGCTGCTTCGAGGCAGAGGAAAGAAAGTTCGTTGGTGGTGTCATTCCCTTCAGCGCTCAACCCGCCCACGGTGAGATTTTGCACCGCGCCCAACTTGGGCTCGTTAAACTTGAGCCAGAGGCAGGTCAGCAGCTCGAGGGCTTCTTCCGGTGTGATCCGCTTTTCCTCCACATCCCGTCTATAAAACGGGTGCATATACTGGTCGAATCTCCCCGCCGCCAAGGCAATTCCTCCTGCCATGGCCAGGGCCAGATGAGTAAGCCAAAAAAGCTGCAACGCCTGGTGAAACCCTTGGGCCGGCTCGCGCGAGATACGGCGGACGAGGACGGTGATATGCTCCAGCTCCGCTTTTCTTTCGAGGTTCGACTCCTGGGCGGCAAGCCCCGCTGCTCTGTCAGCATATCTGGAAATGAAGTGTATCACAGCGTCAAGGGAGATGGCGGCCGCCTGGTAAAAGATTTTTTTGCTGCGGTCCGCGCGGGATGAACGATCCCGCACTTCCTTAAGCAGGCCCCCGTAGCCTCTGCTAAGGACCTTTTCGTAGTCTACCGCCGCATGGTTGGTAAAATTCCAAAGGCGGCCGTCAGGGTCGTCTCGTGCATGAAAGAACTGCTGAAGCAAATTCCACACCTGAGGGTCTTCGGAGAAATATCGCTGGAGCTCGCCGAAGATCTCGCCGTAGGTGAGCCCCAGCTCAGCGCCGTGGAGGTCCGCCAGGTCCTGCGATATGGCTCTTAGGTCCTCGTACGCGACTCGCGCTCCCAGGTAATCGTAATCATGCTCCATGAGAGTGCGGCTTGGCGATAGAGGCTTGCCTGACCTTTTCGTTCTGAAAAGATGGCTTTTTGCCTCGTCGCAGATGTCTTTCGCTGAAGGCACATCGTCCCGCAAAGGAAAGAGGTCGAGGATCGAACCAACGATAAGCTCGCCGTCAAGGATGACTGGTTCGGTATTCTCCAATATGTGCTGAAACGCCTTCGCTCGGCGAATCGGCCATGGTGCTGACTCGGTATTTTTGAGTGATTGGCGAATCAGCGTCTCGCGCCGGCAGCGCCTAAGGCCATCCTTCACGGCCAGCAGCTCAGTTCTGAGGACGTTCACTCTGCTCATCGGCTACCTCCGTAAGGATTCTATCCTGTCATCCGCGGGCCGAACAGAAAAATGCTCGCCTTCCAGTCGAGCGGCTCTTTCCCACAGGAGATGCTTGCTTGCCTGTTCTGCCTGCGAAGGAATATGAATCAGCGCGACGACATCGTGATCGCAAATCAGTACGATGCGCGCAGGGGACAGGCATCGCCGGGGCCGAGCCCGGCTTGACCGCCCTTCCTATCGCGAGCAGCGGCACAGAGAGGACCAGACGGACCTGCAGATATTCTGAAATTTGCCTTTGTATCGCTGGACTTCACGGGAGACTGCTCGTAGGTGCAACTCCGCGGCTCGCGGCTGTGAGGCGCCTTTCTTACGACTTGCCTGACTCGAGATCGCAGGCTGGCAGCCATTATGGGGACTGTGCGTGCTGGAAGGCTTTTGGCCCTGCGACATGGGGGAACCGCGTTTGCTACCCGTCCGCCACCGAGATTTGGGCTTTAGAGAGTTGTTTGAGTCCGTAGACTCGTGTTACGATTTCGCCGGATGCCCCGGCATTAGAGCGGGCAATCTAGCTGTGCGTCAGATAAGGTGTGCCGTGGAGCGAATGCGGGTTGGCAAATGCTGAGGTGTGAGGCTTGCCGCAGCAGCGCGGGAAGACGGACGCCGCGAGAAAAAGCCACGGTTGTGAGTCTAAGGAGGTCCCTGATATGAGTAGTCAATCAATTGCGAGGAGAGCCATAGGTCAAGGCGAAGGAATTCTGCGGCTTGCGCCCGACTGGGTGCCGCGAGGTTTCTGCGTGCCTGGACGCCGCATCAAACTTCACCCGGACGATTACTACGCACTCGGCGGAAAGCGGGGCGCGATCGTCGAGCGATGGTTTGCTTCGACCACGCCGGCAGATAACGGGCCGCTGACAGCTCCGAACGAAGGGTTGAGCTTTGTTGCGGTCGAAGACGGCGGGCGGATCGAGAAAGTGCTCCTGCGCGACGCCGTGGCCGAGCTGAAGGGCAATCTGATCGGCGAGCGGCTCTGGAAGGAGCACGGAAGCTGGCCGATGTTCTCGAAGTTCTTCGACAACAAGGGCGCGCTGCCGCTTCACATCCACTGCCGCGACGAGCACGCAAAGCTGGTGGGACAAAAGGGCAAGCCGGAGGCCTACTATTTTCCTCCGCAGATGAACAACTACGGCGCAGATTTCCCCTATACCTTCTTCGGGCTCCGGCCCGGAACGACCAAGGACCAGGTACGCCAGTGCCTCGAGAACTTCACCAAGGGGGATAATAAGATCATCAATTTGTCGCGAGCATATCGTCTCGAGGTCGGCACAGGCTGGGATGTTCCGCCCGGACTGCTCCACGCTCCGGGAAGCCTCTGCACGTACGAGCCGCAACAAGCCTCCGACGTCTTCGCCTTGTACCAGTCACTGGTTGGGGATCAGATGGTGGGTGAGGATATGCTATGGAAGGACAGCCCGGAGGATCGCCGCGGGGATTACGATTATCTGATCGAGGTCATTGACTGGGGGCTCAACGTTGATCCCGATTTCGCAGCCAAACATTTCATGCGCCCCAAGCCTGTTCGCCCGCTGGGGCAAATGCAGTCCGAGGGCTATGAGGAATCCTGGATTTGCTATGGCTCCGCCACCTACAGTGCGAAGGAGTTGACGGTTCTGCCAGGTCGAACGGTGACCATTCGCGATAACGCTGCTTATGGAACGATCATGCTGCAGGGGCGCGGAACCATGGGAGTCTGGGAGGTCGAGACGCCCACGCTAGTACGGTATGGGGAGCTTACGTCAGATGAGTTTTTCGTTTCGGAGGCGGCGGCGCGAGAAGGGGTGATCATCAGAAACCTGAGTAGGACGGAGCCGATCGTAATGCTGAAGCACTTCGGCCCGGCGAACCCTGATCTGGAGCTGGCATGAATCGTTCCGCCAGAGCAGCAGAGGTGCGCAAAGGTGAATGACGAGACTAACGCCAAGGCGTGGTATGAGCGGTGCTACAGGCGGATGCTGGTGGACATGCACATCGGCGACTGGGACGAGCGATTCCTGGCCGACTACGACCCCAGAAAGATGGCGGAATTATACGAATCGGCCGGCCTTACCTCGGTGATGTTTTACTGTCAGTCCCACGTCGGGCTTTGCTACTGGCCCACGAGAACGGGCAAGATGCACGCGGGCCTCAAGGGCCGCGACGTCGTTGGGGAGATGGCGGAAGAACTGAAGAAGCGAGGCATTGCCGCTTGCGCCTACTACAGCGTCATCTTCAACGTCTGGGCGTTCCGCGAGCATCCGGAGTGGCGGATGGAACCGGCGACAGCCCCGCCCTCCGAGGCGTTTTCTTCCGGCCGGCCGGGGCTTTGCTGCCCGAACAACCCCGGCTACCGTGAGTTCGCTCTAGCCCAGACAAGGGAACTCGTGACCGGCTACGATTTCGACGGATTTTTCTTCGATATGACCTTCTGGCCGACGATTTGCTGCTGCGGCCACTGCCGCGAACGCTACCGAAGGGAAGCGGGCAAGGAATTTCCACGTGTTGTGGATTGGACTTCGCGGGATTGGTGCGAATTCCAGGCGGCGCGCGAGCGCTGGATGGATGAGTTCGCCCATGACCTCACCGCAGAGGTGAAAGACGTCAAACCAGGGATGTCGGTTCATCACAATTTCGCCTGCGCTTTTCACAACTGGGTGCGCGGTTTGCCTCTGGGCTCGGCTAGGCATCATGATTTCCTCGGCGCTGACTTCTATGGCGGCCGCGACGAGCAGCTCATGGTCAGCAAAGTAATGCTGAATCTCGCCGAGAACCGGCCGGCGGAGTTCATGACCAGCCTCTCGCCGAACCTGCGTTTCCACGCGCGATTGAAGCCATACGACCAGACGGAGACTGAGGCGTTTGCGTCAACTCTCTTTTCCTCGGCGTTTATGTTCATAGATGCAATCAACCCGTCGGGGGCGATCAACCCCGCGCACTTCGATCTGGTCCGGCGTTTGTATGGGAAGACTGCGCCGTACGAGCCTTATCTCGGCGGCGAACCCGTCGAGGATATAGCGATTTACTATAGCAGCGACTCGAAGATGGACTTCGCGGAAAACGGCACGCCGCTAAGCGGAGCACGCGGAAAAGGGAGCGATTACCCTCACGCGCGTGCCGTCCGCGGCGCCTGCCGGATATTGCAGCGGGCGCACCTGCCTTTCGGGGTCATTACACGAAGGCAGCTTTGCGACCTGCCGCGCTACAAGGTTCTTGTGCTGCCGAACGTACTGCGCATGGACAGCGAGGAAGCGGAGGCATTTCGAGAATATGCCGGGGACGGAGGCAGGCTATACGCAAGCTGTTTTACTTCGCTTACCGAAACTAGGGGAGTCCGGCACGACGACTTCATGCTCGCCGACTTGTTTGGCTGTCACGCGTCAGGAGAAGTAGGAGGGTTTTTTGCGTACCTGAAACCGCGCGACGCGGGGGTCGCGCGGGCAATCGCGCCGCAGGGGTATCTGTGCTTGGTGCCAGCCACGGGGAAGGGATGGGACCCCGGAGGTACCCGGGTAAGCGCGCTACGGCTCCATGAACGCGTCGAGGGGAAAGTGCTGGGCACGCTGGCCCTGCCTTATCACCATCCTGCCCGCGGGACGGTCTTCGACAACGACTGGGCCAGCTTCCATAGCTGGCCGCCGTTCAGCGAGAAAGAGGCGCCGGTCCTGGTGCACCACGAGTTTGGAAAGGGTGAAGTCGTTTACTCTGCGGCGGACATGGAGTGCTTTGAAAGCGCCGCTTCGGACGCCCTTTTCGCGAGTCTCATCCGAATGCTTGTCGATGAGCCGTTGGCGTATAGCGCAGAAGCTCATCCCGCAGTCTGGATGAACGTATTCTATCAGCCTGAAAGCCGGCGGTTCCTGATCGGGTTTCTGAACTATCAGAATGATCTGCCCCCATTACCAGTGGAGCAAGTCGCATTCACGCTTCGGCCGATTAAGGGCAGGAAGTTCAGCAGACTGGTGCGCATACCCGACGAGAGCCCGATCCCGTTTGAGGTGGATGCCAGCGGGGCGCTGCACGCCCGCGTGGAGAATCTCGAAGTGTTCCAGATGCTCGCGGCCGATACCAGCTAGTGCGGCGCAGTTGGAAATGCCGATTGTTAGATTTCCTGCTCGATAACGCAGAGTACGTTCCACGGGAGGGTGCGGCCTGCTCGCAGGACTCCGTTCGCCCTGTGGGTCCGACTCCCACCTTCGACACTTGCTGAGGTGTCACCGCCGCCTGGACGCCTCTATTTCTTGCAGATCGTAGTCCGGCGTGCCGATTCCCGCGCCGCTGCAGAGCCGCCAGTATTCCTGCATATCTATCTCTGGATACAGTGCCCGGAGCTTGTCCTCTCCCTCGGCTCCTTTCGCGCCGGGCATAGGCGGCGACTCTGCAAGGAGATCCTGGGAGGCTTTATCGAGAGCGACGGGGTCGGTTGAGGCGAGGATACCGATGTCGGGGACGAAGCGGTCGCTGGTTGCGCAACAGTCGCATAGGCTCGTGATGTCCATCGCGACCGTGAAATGGAACAGGGGCTTTTCTTCCATGGCTTTGAGAACGCCGCGAGCGGAATCGAACAGGCCCTTGAATACTTCCTGACGGGGAGTGTCCCAACGAGGCGCGAGGGCACCGACTGGGCAGTGATGGATGCAATCGCCACAGGCGATGCACTTTTCAGGGGTGTAGACTACCTTGCCACCCGCGATCTCATAGGCTTCGCCGGGGCAGATGCGCACGCACGTGCCGCACGCGATGCAGCGATCCTCGATAAACCTGATCGAAGCGCCCTGCAGGGCGTGGCACTGAAGCTTCGTGCTCCTGCCGACGCAGCCCATGGCGATGTTTTTCACTGCGCCGCCGATACCGATGACGTGATGAAGCGTGAGATGGGTGATGGTGACGAGCGAGTCGGCATCGGCTATGCCCAGGGCGACGTCTACCTTCTTGAGGCGGTAGGGGGCCTGAACTTCCACGGTGCGGACCCAGTTGCGAAGGCCGTCGGCGATTATGATGGGACAGCCAATGGATTCGGCGGTGAAGCCGTGGGCTGCCGCGGTCTCGAGGTGGAAGAACATGTTGGCGCGTCTGTGGCGATAGAGGGTGTTGGTGTCGGTGAGAAACGGCCTGGTCTTGTGATCTCTGAGAAAGTCAACCCAGTACCTAACGAGGTCGGGACGGAGATGGGTGTAATTGTCCATCTCGCCGAAATGAAGTTTTACGGCAACCGAACTACCCTCGGGAACGCTCTCGTGGAGACCGATGGCCGTGAAAAGTGCCTCAAGAGTTCTCCGATTAGCGTTCTTCGCCTTCACAAGGAATACCTTCGCAGCCATCGTGACCTCCTATTTCGCCGCGTGATGTTGCTGAACAAGGGTGGGAACCTTCATTTTATCAAGCAAGGCAACGGGTGCCATCGGGGCACGTCAGTCAAGGCGCCGGCGGCCCGTCAGCGAGAGTCTTCCTTCGAGTTCAGTTCTGACTTTGATGCTTTCCTGATCGAGCGTAATGGTGATGAGGAGATCGTCGGAGCGCCAGGTGGCCTCAAGCAGCTCGTGTGAGGAAAGATTTACGGTGAAGAAGCCAGTGAAGCGGCCGGCGGCGGAAAAGCTGTGAAGCTGGCGCTGTCCGGTCCTGACGAGGGAGACGGTCGGGAGGTCAGCGCCGCGCGGAATTTTCTCGACGGCCAGTTCGGTCCCTGGGGGGATCACTGCAAGGAATCGCTCCAAGTCTTCCCAGTCGGCAATCTTCGCGGCGCCGAGGCGGGCTATCACGTCGCCGACTGCTATACCGGCCGCGGCTGCTGGGGAACCATCCTCCACCTGGCCGACAAGCGGCTCGAATGAGTCAGGCACCTGGAGGCCCAGAGGCAGCGCGCCTGCCTCTTTCAGGCCGACGGGCAGCGAAGTGACGAAGGAGTTTCGCGCACGCCTTTTCAGGCCGCGCGCCTCACCGTCTCCTTCGAAAAAAATCTCAACTTCCAGGCTTCCGTCTACAGCGATGGCGGCAGCCTCTTCCCACGTGGCGACGCGCTTCCCGGAAACCCTCACGAGCCGGTCACCGGAGCGAAGGCCGGCCTCGTAGGCGATGCTTCCCGGCTCAGCCCGGATGGCGGGGAGATGAGGCCTGCCGACGCCCAGGGCTGAACCGTAAAGGATGGCACGGTCAAAGGAAAGGTCGGCGGCGGCGCCCACCTCGGCGATCTCCCCCGAATGCGTCCGAACCACGCGCTCCAGGGTGTATCTGGCCTCTGACGATCCGGTCACAACGCGTAGCCGCCCGAGCGAGGGGGGAATGAACGGAGCCTTCCAGGACTGCCCAACGGCTACCGGCTTATCCACGGGAGAAGGGAAGTAGGAAGCGATTAATTGGGCTACGCCGGAGGATGAGGCAGGGAATAAAGAAAAACCGGTGCGAATCCCCTCCAAAGGTGAGGCCTCACCGCGGAGGCGGTGGCGTTCGAGAGTGAGGTCGAGGCGGCCTGCTTCTCCGGCACTCGAGACGGCGAGTACGGAATGGGCGGAGGTCGTCAGCGATGTGTGTGCGGTGCGATCCGTGCGGACCTCATCCAGCCGATATACCAGCTCAGAGCCGGGGCGGACGGTGTAGGTGAGGTCGAATCGAGCCTTATCTACAGGCGCTGCCGCGAGAGCCGCGCTAGCCACAAAGAAAGCAAAGAGCGCGCTTGTGCAACCCAGTTCTTTCATCTGTCTCACTCAGGCGAGGTATCTCTCCGCCCTGGAAAGGAGCTTCCGCCAGACGGGGGCTAGGAAAGACGTCTTCAACATGCGGTCTTTGAACTTCTCCACAGGCGGCGGAATCTCGGTGTCTATTCGCGCGGTGATCAACTCTTCCTTGTCAGGGGCGGCGGCGACGATGGTGGTGCCGCAGGGATGAATGATCTTCGTCGAACCCTTGGCGTAACGCCGGCCATCTCGGTAGGAGCCCACGTAATCGGCGTGGATGTAGAAAGCTTCGTTTTCTACGGCGCGGATGTGGGGGAACCCCTGGCGGCCGATTTCATCTATATAGCTGAACGTGGTCGGGCCGGCCGAGTAGCCGCTGGGATGCAGTATGAGTTTTGCACCCAGAAGCGCCGGGACCCGGGTCAGCTCCGGGTAGAAGAAATCGGCACAGATGATCATGGTGCAGCGGACGCCCTTCACTTCGGCTAGAGCCATGCTCCTGCCGGGCGAGAAATATCTCCCCTCGCCGCCCGGCCAGATGTGAACCTTGTTGTAATGGCAGATAACCTTCCCTGAGGGGTCAACCAGGAGCGCGCTGTTGTAGACCTTCCGGCCGCGGAACGTCGGGGTGCCCACGACCGCGTAGCAACCTGCCGCGGCAACCTTCTGCCTGATCGCTCGCAGGCCGGATCGGATGGCTTCCTCGTTTCCTTTGATAAGTGAAGGGTCGTAGCCGATGGTTGCGCATTCGGGGAACACGACCAGGTCAAGTCCCAGCTTCCCGCATTCGGAGATGCGCTCGCAGATACGCTTAACGTTTTGCTCGATGGAGAGTCCCACCTTCATCTGGGCTGCTGCGACGTTGAGGAGCATTCTTCACAACCTCCTTTCGATGTTCGCGTCCCGCTCTGGGATAAGATACACCATGAGAGGGCGAGGTTCCAAGTCTGCGTCGAATTAGTGATTGACACGACCGGCGAGTAAGATAGGATACGGGACGACCTGCGGGATTCACGAGGGACCGGGTCTTCTGACGAGGTACGAGTTGACGGAACGGGAAAAGTGGCTGCCGCCGACGGATGAGCGAAGCGCGACGGTTCCCGCGATAGCGTTTTCGCTGATAGCACTTGTTGCGATCCTTATCTACTCCCTGATCATCCCGATCTTCATGCCCGAAGGCTTTTACCAGAACGGTGGGTTTCAGCCGGGGCTCGTGTTCCCGCTAATCGTGTTCCTGGTCATCATCGTTAACCCGATGGTGCGGGGTCTGATGGGCGGGAAGCGGGGCATCAGGGGGGCGGATTTTACTCTCATCTTCGTGGTTTCGTTCGCGACGGGGTCCATCGCAAGCTCAAGCATGGCGCAGTACTTCTACCCGCTGGTGATTCAGATCGTGTACAAGGCGTCGCCGCAGAACCGGTGGGGCGAGTTTCTGGAACACATCCCGGACAGGCTGCTGCCGAGCCGGGATCCTGACAGCGTCGCGATAGCGCACCTTTGGGAAGGACTGAGGGAAGGGGAGAGTGTGCCGTGGGGCGCGTGGGTCGTGCCGTTGATTGTGTGGACGATTTTCTTCAGCCTTCTTTTCCTCCTGCTTTTCTGCATTGCGGTGATCGTCAGAAGACAGCTAATCGAAAGGGAGCTTTTGGACTACCCGATGGTGAGGCCGGCGCTCGAGGTGCTGCGTCATTCGGAGAGCAGCCCGGAGAGGCCGGCCCTTATCGGGGGGACGTGGTTCTGGATCTTTTTCGCTTTGGCCTGCTTGCTGAGCACGACGATGCCTGACAACCTTCCGAAGTACGGTGCGAAGCTCCCCTACGTAGGCCACTATTTCGACTGGATTCCAAAGCTTAATTTCCTGCGGGTGAGCGGGAACGTATTTGGGTACAAACCGTGGAACGCCTTGAACCGGACGGTCTTCCTGTTTAACCCCGG
>CAZUUK010000004.1:72306-84735 GCA_964622675.1 uncultured Planctomycetota bacterium
GTGTTCAGGAGAGCGATTTTCGGAGACCGAAGCGTTAGAGATGATGACGAGCCGGTTCCGTACAGGTTTGCTTTTGTGGGAGCGGCGGTGAGCTTCGTGGGAATTGTAGCGTGGTGCGTGTGGAACGGAATGGCGTGGTACTATGCGGTCATCTTCCTCACCATAATGCTGATGATGATGACGTATTTCGCCAAGCAGTGCGGAGAGATGACTCTGCCGTACGCGAATTTCAACTACTTTCCCCAGGATTACATAACGACTTTCGTGAGCCCAGGGATACTCGCGAGGGCGAACGTGGTGATGGGGCATCTGCTTCAGACGATCGTCATGTTTTCGCCGCCAGTGCTGCTGGCAAACTTCGTCCAGAGCTTCAAGGTAGCGGGCGAGATGAAGCTCAGGAAGCGGCTGCTGGCGCCGTGCCTGCTGGCGGCGTTCGTAATAGGGATCGCCGTCACACATTTCGCTTTCCTGGGGATGGACTACCACAAGGGGATAGGAATAAACATACGGCATGGACACAGGGTCCACATGGAGAACTTCGGCAACAGGCTGGTCCAGGAACTTTCGACGGACGAAGGAGAGGAAGTTTCTACATTATCGAAAATCTGGCGTGAGAGGGTGTCCATAATGTGGATGGGGATCGGCGGGATGGCAATCGGGGCAATAATGGTGCTGAGGATGCATTTCGTCTGGTGGCCATTTGGTCCGATAGGACTCATAGCGTCAACATTCAGTTGGGTGTTTCAGACCTGGTTTTCCTTCTTCCTGGCCTGGGCGCTGAAGTTCACGGTGATTAAACTCGGCGGCCCGAGGACATACATAAGGTCGCTCCGGCTTGTTTTCGGCTTCATGGCAGGAGGCGCGGTTTCCGGATTCTTCTGGGGATTCGTCAACCTAATAGACCAGAATTGGGAAGGCATACTGGGAAGTATGCAAGCTGGCTTCTCAACTCTCTTGGGATGGTTTTCATCTATCTTGGAATGGTTCTTGGCTCTATGAAGAAGCTCCGTTGGTTTAGTGGTGCAGTGGTGATCTGCGCGGCCGGGGCACTTGCGGCGGTCCCGGTGGAGGGAGCGGACCATGCCGATGTGGCTGGGCTCGTGCGGGAGGAGTCATTGCGCGAGCTGGTTGGAAGATTCGCCGCTATGGGCTCGCGGGTGCCCGGGTACGCGGGGAACGATGAGGCTGCGGATTTCATAGTTGACTACTTCCGGTCGCTGGGAATGGGAGAGGTGTACGAACAGCCGTTTGAGACGGCCGTGCCCGTGGAAAAGCTCGGGACGCTGAAGCTGAAAGACGGAAGCGGCGCAACCTACCGCGTTCACTCCATGTGGCCGAACAGGGTGAGGACGCCGACGGTCCCGCCCGATGGGATAAACGGCCGGATTGTTTACGTAGGAGATGGATATCTAGATGGGCTGGACGGCGTGCCGCTGGACGGTAACATCGCGCTTATCGAGTACGAGGCGGGAAGGAGATGGGTGGAATTGGCTGATCTGGGGGTGAGGGCCTTCGTTTTCCTGCCGCCGCCGGAAGATCGGCTGCCGAACGACTCCGCGACGGCTAAGATGCTGAGCGTCCCTATGAACATCCCGCGCTACTACATAGAAGATGGCGCCCAGGAACTGAAGGAAAAGGTGACCGGAGCCGGTAAGGAAGGCCTGGGGGCGAAGCTGCTCGGGCGGATGGATTGGGAGAAAGTGAAGACGCGTAACGTGTGGCTGCGGATACCGGGAAGCGATCCAGAGCTTTCGTCAGATTATATAGTTGTCTGCGCTCCCTATGACTCGATCTCCATTGCGCCCGCCGTCGCGCCGGGCGCTGAGCAGGCGGTCAGTATCTCCTCGCTGCTGCTGGCGGCGGAGGCTTTCAAGAGGCATCCCCCCAAGCGGTCCGTGCTGCTTGTGGCGACCTCCGGCCATTACCTTGCACTTGCCGGCGCGAGGAAGCTTGCCCAGGACTTCGTCACTTACAGGGAGCTGCTCGACAAGAAAATAAAGCGGGATGAATCTACGGAACCGATCGAGGAGCTTTACTCGAAGCTGTTTCCCAGAATGGGGAGGTTTTTCTTCCTGTGCCTGGAACTTTCCTCGCATAACGACGCATTCGGGATGTTCATAGTTGGCAGTTTTTTCGGGCGAGGGACGGAATGGGCCGATTGGCCGCGGCTGAAAACGGCTTACGACCCGTTCAGCGAAGACGTCGAGGAGAGGGCACGGCTGATCGAGCAACAACTGGGACTCGATGAGAAGGTCTTCGTTAACGGGGTGAAGACGGAGCGGTCGGCGGATTACGGGATCTACTTTCTGAACGGCGTGGCGTCCGACATGGAAGTGATCAGGACGACGGTCAAGCAGAAATATTTCAACGGCGGGGTGTTTTTCCACACGATACAGGACGGTCGGCGCGCGTACTGGTCGCCGCGCGATCTGCCGAAGTTCGTAGATTTCGAAAGACTCTACCGGCAATTGCAGGTGCTCACGCCGCTGCTTTGGGACTTCGCGTCCGGAGATCAGATTCCCATAAACGTAAAAGGGAATCCCGATCAGTCGTTGGCCAGGGTCTACGGACGGGTGGTCTGGTTTGACGTGAGAACCAGCTTCGTGCCGGACACGCCAATTGAAGGGGCGGTCGTGATGCACCACCCGTTTTCGAGGGCGATATCGGGCGGGGGCGAGGCCGGACACAGCACGATGACCGGAGGCGTGCTGCAAACCGCGTACGACATAACGGACGAGGGAGGGCGATTCTCTTTCGATAATTTCGCGAAGACTACCTCGGGGCACGAACTGGGTTTCTGGCGGGTGGAAGCATACAAGCTGGACGAGGAGACGGGGAGGATCATTTACGCGCCCGACCAGGGGGTGAACGGGGAAGAGCGATACCCGGCGTTACAGTTCACCCTGCTCCGTAGCGACAGGTTCCGGCAGGTGACGGCGGTGCTTTTTGTATGCCAGCCGACAGGCATTCTTGAGCTTGTGGACCCGAGGTATATGGAGCAGCTTGTGGGTCTAACGGTGCTGGACGGGCAGATGAAGACCACGCCTAACGCGTACGGCTACGCGCTGCCGCTGGCCTGGCCGGGGACGACGAGTTCAGGGGGAGACGACGCAGCGGTCGCCTTTACGAAGCCGGGCACGCAGGTATCCATAGCGATGGGGTTGGGTCTGATCGGGCAGCGGCTCGTCATGGTAGACTCCACAGAGCAAGACCCCGCCGGCAGCGGGCGTTTGCCCCCGCCCTCCTCCATCCTGTACCCGGTGGAGCTTCTGACCGTGCGGGATCTCTGGCAGCTCGACGATATGCGGATGAAGCAACTGGCGAAGTTCGGGATAAGGAGTGAGAACACGGAGCTGCTGCATCAGAAGGCCGTGAATTTTGTCGAGAAGGCGGAGGAACAAAGGAAGGACAAGCTGCACGAGGCGTTCCTTGCGAACGTGAAGAGGGCGTGGTCTTACGAGTCGCAGGTCTATGCAAATATAAAGAAGCTGGGCGACGATACGGTTCGAGGCGTGATCTTCTATATGGCGCTGCTGCTTCCGTTCTCACTGTTTATGGAGAGGCTGATATTCGGGTTCGCGGACATAAGACGCCGGGTAGCGGCATGGGGAGGCATCTTCGTGGCGGTGTTTTTGATTTTCTGGGCTGTGCATCCAGCGTTTAGGATAACCGTGACGCCGTATATCATTTTCCTCGCCTTCCTGCTGCTGGCGCTGTCGGGCCTGGTAGTAACGATCGCCGTATCCCGCTTTCGAGTCGAGATCCGAAAGCTGCGAGCCCAGCTAGTGGGCATTCCGGAGGCGGACGTGAGCCGTTCGGCGGCGCTGGTTACGGCTTTTGCGCTGGGCGTTTCGTATATGAGGAGGCGGAAGGTGCGAACCGCGCTGACTTCGATAACACTGGTGCTTATCACGTTTTCAATTCTATCGTTCACGTCCGTCCGGGAGTCGCTGCGGACAACGAAGGTCCCGCAGCCGTGGAGTGCTTCGTACAACGGATTCCTGCTCAGGAACGTTGCATGGCAGGCGCTGAACATGGAGTCGCTTGAGAGAATGCGGCTGGAGTTCGAAGATAGGTTCGCGGTGGCGCCGAGGTCTTGGTATGTGAAGACGGCGCAGGCGGGAGTGGGTGCGGATCTGGTGCCCTTCCTCTACCGGAGCGACCGAGAGGATCTGAAATGGGAAGCTCTGGGAGCGATTGGGCTCACCGCAGAGGAAGCGCTTGTTACGGGGGTGGATAAGGCACTGGTTCCCGGGAAAAGCAGGTGGTTCCGTAAAGGGGAGCGAGGCGTTTGCATTCTGCCGAAGCCGCTGGCGGAACCACTGGAGGTGACAGAGGCGCAGCTTGGGAAGGTGAAGGTACGGATGGGCGGGCGGGATTTCCTGGTGATCGGGATACTGGACGAAGACAAGTTCGATGCGATCAGAGACCTGGATGACCAGCAGCTTACGCCCGTTGACTATGGCGCCATGAGCAGCCTCCAGGTACAGGAAATGCGAACCAGCGACCAGAGTGCCGGGCAGACAGAGGTGGCGGATTACTTCCACATCTCAGTCTCAAGTCTGGTGGTCATGCCCTATGAGGACGCGCTGGGGATGCCGGGAAGCGGCGCGGGCAATTCAGGCGGAAGCTTGCGCTCGGTGGCTGTCGGCTTTGGTGACGACACCGAGGGTTATGTCCGGACGGAGGAATTCATCAGACAGACGGCACTGACCGGCCTTCTGGGCAGGGACGGCGAGAGTTACGTCATAAGCTCTATCGGGGTCACGTCGATAACGGGCCTCAAGGGCCTTTCGGTCGCTATGCTTCTGGGGGTCCTGATCGTTTTCAACACCATGCTCGGCTCAGTCTACGAGAGAACACATGAGATAGAGATATTCAATTCCGTCGGCCTGGCACCGAACCATATCGCGATGCTCTTTCTGGCCGAGGCGGTAGTCTTCGGGGTCATCGGGAGCGTGCTCGGATATCTTCTGGGGCAGATTATATCCAAGTCAATGACCACCTGGGGTCTGCTGCCGGGGCTGATGCTAAACTACTCGTCCACGTCCGTGGTGATGACGATGCTTTTGGTTATGGCCGTGGTGGTGGCGTCGGCCGTGTATCCTGCGCGGCTGGCGTCGAGCCTGGCGGTGCCGGACATTCAGCGCCACTGGCGGCTGCCGACACCGAAGGGGGACGCGTGGGAGTTCGGGTTCCCCTTCACCATTCACTTCAAAGAGGCGCTGGGGCTGAACGCCTTCTTGATGACGTACTTCGGCGGGATGTCCGGCCGGGACATTGGAGGCACGTTCATCGTAAGGAACATATCCTTCGAGGAAATAACAAGGCGCGATTTCGTTCTCAGCGCAGACTGCTGGCTTGCCCCCTACGACCTCGGCGTCAGCCAGCAAATAGAGCTGCATACCACCCAGTCGCCAGACATGGAAGACTACATGTTGCTCACGTTGAAAGCAAAGCGGGTGGGAGGAGAGATAGGGGCGTGGATGCGGACGAACCGGCCGTTTTTGAACGATTTCCGGAAGCAGTTTTTGCTCTGGAAGACGCTCCCGAAGCCGGATAAGGAAAGGTTCATGAATATCGGTGCAACGACACTGGCCGAGCGTGGCAAGGTGACTGCATGAACGAGGAAACGACATCGCTTATAAGCGACGAGGAAGAGGCGCAGAGCGGCTTCGGCTTGAAGACTGTCCTGGGGGTTCTCTTTTTGGGGCTCGTGGTGCTTCCGGGTGCCATCTACCTTTCACTTGTGGCCGGGAGGAACATCGGTCCCGCCGCCGAGTGGGTGACGGTGATGCTATTTGCGGAGCTGGCGAGGAGGTCGTTCAAGAAGCTGCGCAGGCAGGAGATCTTCGTGCTTTTCTACGCGGCGGGGAACTTGATGATAGTGGTCGGCGGCATCCAGATGATGGGCGGGCCGTTCGGACATTTGATATGGAATCAGTTCGTGGGCACGAGCGAAGAAGCGCACCTGTTCGGAATCGCCAGCGAGCTGGCGGAGCCAGGCAACGCGTGGATAGCACCATTCGGCAGCGCGGCCATCAAGGAGAGGCTCCTGATTCATCCCGCCTGGTTCAAGGCGATCACGGTGACTGTTCTGAGCTACATATTGATCCACTTAAACCGCTTCGGCCTTGGATTCCTTCTCTTCAAGCTGACCAGCGACAGGGAGAAGCTTTCTTTTCCGCTCGCGTACGTCGGTGCCGCAGGCTCGATTGCCATCGCGGAATCCTTCGAGTCCAGGACCTCTTCTATGTGGAGGTACTTCTCGACGGGCATAGTGATGGGGATAATCTTCGGCGGGATTTACGTGGTCATCCCCTCTCTTTCGGGGGCGTTCCTGCGAAAGCCGATTGTGCTCATACCGATCCCGTGGATAGACTTTTGCGGCCGGTTCAGCCAGAACCGTCTGCCGGCGGGGCTTTTGGGGATTAATACGGACCCAGGCGCTTTGCTTGTGGGCATGGTGCTTCCATTTCAACTTGTCGCAGCGCAGTTCGTGGCTTCAATCGCCAGTCACCTAATTGCGAATCCGTGGCTTTACAAGTTCGGGATATTGAAGACGTGGCGGCCCGGAATGACGACCATCCCCACATCGTTATCGAACAACCTGGACTTCTGGCTGAGTTTCAGCATAGGGATAGGCGCGGTTGTGTTTCTAATAGGGCTTGGGCAGATAGTGTTCGGGAGGCGGCGCGAAGGAGGGACGAAGGAGCCGCTGCGCAGGCGCGCGGGAGACATCCCCGTCTGGCTCGCCCTGGCTTTCTGGGTGGGGACGAGCCTGGGCTACATAACGCTGACGCACCGGCTTGTGCCGAGATTCCCACTGTGGCTGCTGTTCGTCTTCGCCTTCGGGTGGACCCCGCTCTACTCTTATATTGAAGCGCGAATGGTAGGGATCACCGGCAGGGGCCTGGGCTTCCCTATGATTCGAGAGGGGTCGCTTCTGCTCAGCCGGTACAGGGGCGCGAATATCTGGTTCGCGCCTATTCCTTTGTTCAACCACGGGATGTACGTGCAGACGCTCAAGGTGGCGGAGCTGACAAAGACTCGGATCACCTCGCTGCTAAAGGCGGAGCTTTTCATGATCCCCGTGGTGATGGCTTGCAGCCTGGCCTTCTGGGCGTTCCTGTGGAGGCTGCAGCCGATACCGTCGCCGGTCTATGTGTACGCGGCGAAGATATGGCCGCTGCGGGCGCAATACCAGGTGCTCTGGGCAAGCGCGACGACGGAAGGTGGGAGCAGGTTTATGCTGGATGCGATACGGGGCACGTACATTCTGGCGGGAACCGGCGTCGGGCTGCTGCTTTTTGCGGTGCTGAAATTCTTCCAGTTGCCGCTTCTAATTTTCTTCGGCGCGGTTTCAGGGCTGGGGATGTGGGGCTGGCCGCATGCATCCATTCCCATGTTTGCAGGAGCGCTGCTGGGACGGTACGTGTTCCAGAAAAAGTTCGGCAGGGAGGTATGGCGCAAGATGATACTGGTTGTAACGGCTGGCTATACTTGCGGGATGGGATTGATGGGGATGTTCTCCGCCGCCGTCGCGATGATTTCTAAAGCGGTTATCCAACTGCCCTATTAAGGCTGGGCAGCCTGGGCCAGAGCCCTGCCTAACTCCTTCGCCTTTTCGAGGGATTCCGCGGATGGTTTGCCCTTTGCGATGAGTGGCTCGGCGACCTTGCTGAGGCGCAAGCTGCTGCAAATGGCCTCGACGCTGTCTATGGCCTTTCCGCCGCCGCCGTGACTGACGAAAGCGACGTAGGGCTTTTCATCCACCTTCTTGAGAGCCGTGTAGTAAACCCTATCGAAGAAATCCTTCAGGCCTCCTGCCATATAGCTGAAGTAGTCGGGAGTGCCAAAGCCCACGCCATCGCAGGAAAGAAGGTCGTTGGCGTCAGCGTCGAAAGCGCGCTTGACCTCCGCCTCGACCGCTTCAACGGACTCAGCTCCCTCCTTCACCGCGCGCGCGAGGGCCTCGGTATTGCCGCTCTGCGAGTGAAAGACCACAAGTACCTTGCTCATTGCGCCCCTCCTTTCGAATTGTCCGAGCCGCTGTTAACGGGAACCATTTGGATGTTCGCGTTCGGGCACCGCTGCGCGCAGAGCCCACATCCGTCGCACTTATCCGGATCAATCCAGTAATAGCCGTTGTCGGCGGAGATTGCCGAGTATATGCAGACCCTCTCGCAGAGCCCGCAGCCTACGCCGCAGCCGCAGGTAAGGCAGCGCGATGCCTCGCCTACCGCCTCGTCCTCGGTGTAGGTCTCGTGCTCCTCCGAGAAGTCCAAAGACCGACGCACTTTTTCGCGGGAAGTGCGAGCGCGTTTCTGTTCTGGATCGGCGATGTGGTTGGCCAGCACGCCCTTCTCATCGACCGATTTGCGCTCGAGGGAAACATCTTCGGGAATTGCCCCCGTGCGGAGGTAACGGTCAATAGCCCTCGCCGCTTGCTTACCCTGGGCGACGGCGTCTATCAGCGTGCCGGCGCGTCTCGTAACATCCCCGGCCGCGAAGATGCCCTCAGTATCGGTTGCCAGGTTTTGCGTCCAAACCTGAAGCTCCCCGGACGGGCCAAGGAGCGTACCTAGTGCGGCGCCGTCCACCTCCTGGCCGAGGGCGGATATGACATTGTCAACGCGCAACGCGAAGTCCGTCTCCTTCAGTTGCTCCGGGCGGCGGCGGCCATCCGGCCCGGGCTCGGCGAGATAGCCGGTCCGAAGGACGATCTCCTGGACGCGGCCCCTGCTGCGTATCTCTACGGGCGCGGTGAGGTAGAGGAGCTTGATGCCTTCTGCCTCCGCCTCCTCCAATTCTTCAGGCTGGACCGGCATTTCGTCGCGGGTGCGACGATAGATGATGAACACTTCGCGCACGCCGAGGCGCAAGGCGGTTCTGGCTGAGTCAATGGCAGCATTTCCGCCGCCTATCACCGCGACGCGGGGGCCCAGCTTCGGCCTTTCACCGGCGTTGACGCGCTTGAGGAACTCCAGACCGGTCAGAACGCCGGGCAAATCTTCACCGGGGACGCCGAGTCTTATCGACTTGCCCGCGCCGATGGCGACGAGGATAGCATTGAAGCCACGGATCTTCAGCTGCTTAACGGAGAAGTCGCGGCCCAGAGCCGTGCCGGTATTTATCTTCACTCCGACTCTTTGAATGAAATCCAGCTCTTCGCTGAGGAGGTCGCGAGGAAGCCTGAACTCGGGTATCCCCCAGACCATGAGGCCGCCGGGGCGGTCGGTCGCTTCGAACACTTCAACATCGTGGCCTCCCAGGACCAAATCGTAGGCAGCGGTGAGCCCCGCAGGACCAGCGCCGATAACGGCGACGCGTTTGCCGGTCGCCGGCTGCTTGGGCGGATCGTATTCCGAAAGCGGAGCGTTCTTCCTTCCCCACTCAGTAAGGAAGCGCTTGATTTCCCTGATGGCTATTGGCTCGTCGAGACGCTGCCTGACGCAGTTCGATTCGCACGGATGGTAGCATACGCGTCCGCAGATTGACTGGAAGGGCGTGGCTCCGCGCAGAAGATCGAGAGCCTCCGCGAAGCGCCTCTCGCGGGTGAGATTCACGTAGGCCATCGCAGGAACGTCCGCCGGGCAGGCGAAGGTGCACGGCGCGCGGCAGCCCTGCGTTATCTCCGCCCGGTAACGCTTCTGGCGATCCACATCGTGGGTGCCGCGTATCTGGCCGATGGCTTTGCCGCGAAATTCGTCGAGACGCTCGTAGCCGTGCTCTTTCATGTACTTCTCGAGACCGTCAGCGAACTCGCGGATGACGCCGAATCCGTTCATCACGATGGCGCTTACGACCTGGACCGTGTTTGCGCCGGCGAGTATGTATTTCACAACGTCTTCCCACGACGTCACGCCGCCGGAGCCGGAGATGTCTATCTTGAGCTGAGGCCTGATCTCGCTGATCCAGCGGAGGGGATACATTATCGCCCAGGGTCCGCCGTGACCGCCGTATCCGCCGTGAAGGACAGGCTTTTGCTCTTCGACGTCAATGTCGAGGCCGGTCATGCGGTTGAAGACCGTGACGGCCTGAACGCCGGTGTCCTCGAGGTGCTTGGCGGCGGAGATGGGCGATGTGAGCATCGGGCTGATCTTCGCGATGAGGGGGAGCTTGACCGCGGCGCGGACGGCTTCGACCGTCTCAAAGATGGTTTCTTCGACGGCTCCGCCGCGAAAAGTGATGGAGCCGTGGGGGCAGGAGGTGTTGAGTTCGATCGCGTCAGCGCCGGCTGCCTCGAGCATTTTCGCCGATTTAGTCCAGCCGGATTGGGTGATGCAGTTGAGGCTGGGGATGATCTTTATGGTGAGCTCGTCTTTCGCGCGGCGGACCTCTTCGGCATAGCGGCTTATGTCCCATTCGCTCGCCTGCTCGTAGGAAAAGAGCGTGAACGTCGAATCCTTGCCCATGTCGTGTTTGATGACCTTGAAGCGGGGGGTGGGAGAATCGCGTGAGACCTCCTCCTCGAAATAAGACTTCATAACGACGGCGCCGGCGCCGTTTTCCTCGCAGCGGCGCATCCGGTCCACCGTCTCCGTTATGCCGGCTGACCCTGCAATGACCGGGGAAGATAGATCGAGCCCGGCAAAACGGACGCTGATGTCAGGCATGGCTGTCTCCTCAGCGAAGTCGAGTAGGCGAAGGCGCAAACGTCGGCGCTCATTTTAGCACGGCGGCTGCAGCCCATCAACGAAGCGTCCGTTGGCGGTCGAGCCCCGATACGTCTTCGGACTTCGACCTGAAAAGACGATTCACCTACAGGCCCGCGCCCCCGTCACCGAATCGTTAATTGCCGGCACTGCGTGTGTTGCTCAGGTCGGGGTCGAGGAAGAAGCTCGCGATTTCTTGGCCAGCGATTGGAACGGGAACTTCGTGAGGAAGCCCTGCATGGGATTCTTCACCCGTCAGGATGTTGCGGATGTGGGCGCGAGAGCTTCCGCAGAAGTCTTCGGTCAGTTCGAGTACGACGTTTTGCGGAGAGTCGGCGGCGTTGGCGAGGACGATGAGGATCCTGCCGTCGGGAGATGCGAAGGCGCCGAGGGCGGGATCGGTGGTGTTCCAGTCTATAGCCGTGCGAGTGCCGTCGGCGGCGACGATGAAGGCCTGGGGCGGGCAGAGCATTCTGCCGGCGAGGATGAATTCGGCAGCTTCGGTGCGCATGAGCCTGCCGGCTTTTTCGAGAAATGCAAGGCCGCGTTTTCTGTTCGCCTTGAGTTCCGCCTCGGACGGGCACTTCCAGTTGGGGTCCTGGGAGCCGTAGCCCTCGAAGAACGACAGGCGCTTTCCGCGCGCGAGCTGCAGGGCAATGTCGCGGCAGAAGTGGTCGAGATAGATCATGTTCCACTCGAGTGCCTGGGTGTAGAGGTGCTCGTGGTAGACGTAGAGGAACATGGGGATTTCGGCGATCTCGGCGCGGGGCCAGGGGGTCTCGAGGTTGCGGCGTTCGTCGCGCGAGGTAAAGGTGTCGAAGAGCGGGATGTAGAGCTCGCACATGTGCTCGGCGGACATGACGAGGTCGGGCCGGAGGGCTTTGCCCGCGGTCCGAGCGCCCTTGATCAACTCCTGAGTGGCTTCGTGGAACCACCGGCCAAAGCCAGGCGGGTGCGGATGGTTCGGATCGTAGCATGGCTGCGGCGCAAGGATGGGAAACATGTCGAGCTGGACGACGTCAATGCCGCGAGCGAGGCAGTCGAGGACCCTGTCGCGGACGGTGCGCTGCCAGAGCTCTGTAGCCGGGCACATCTTTGTGTGCTTTCCGTACCAGGTCTCGCCCTGGTCGCGCTTGCCGTCCCGATGCATGATGCCGCTGGGCTCGCCGACTTCCTGGAAATGGCGTTCGGCCTGCTCGCCCATCCTTATCCAGAGCGCCTGGGAGAAGTAGATCATCACGCGGTCGCCTTTTGAGCGGACGGCTTCGATGGCTTTGCGCAAAGCCTCTTCACCTTGTATCGGCGGGAAGAGGTCAGGCGAAACCCAGGCTCCGTAGCGCTCCCAGCCGGTCCAGAAGTCAATGAGCGGATGGCCGAGGGTTTTTCTATACTCGTCGGTGATCGCGGGGAAATCGGAAAGCGGATGGCGGAGATGCTCAGGCGACGTTCCGCCAGTGGTGAAGTAGTTCTCGAGGCTGAATACGGGAAATGGCGCGCGGAACCAATCGGGGATGTCTTTTCGCTCGCGAAGCGTCTCGCGGCACCACCACTGCCTTGTCGCCCAGCTTTTGTAGATGTCGGCGGCATCGTACCAGTCGCCTTTGAAGGCGGTCAGGCGGACCGAGTATTCGGGACAGAAATCCTGACCCGGGATTTCCGGCATGTAGTGCTCGACGGCGACGGTGAGGAAGTCATCTTCTTCGCGGCGCCGCTCGCAGGCGAAGCGCTTTACGTTTCCCCCGGTATCGTCAGTCCAGATGAGGAAGCCGCC
>CAZUUK010000005.1:0-6588 GCA_964622675.1 uncultured Planctomycetota bacterium
ATTCCCTGGCTCAAGAATATCTCGGTGAAGATGATGCTGAAGATAAGAACTGCGGCGAAGCCTATGAGCAGGTAGATGTAAGCGAAGTGTGCCGCCGCCAGGCCCTCGGCAGCCGGTTCGTAGGTTGGCCGCCAGACGATGGCCGCGACACTACCTGTAACCTTGTCCAGGTCATCGCGGATAGGCGCGATTGCGGCAGTGTACTTGAGTGAGGCGGCGTCGAAGCGGATGGTATCCGTTTCTCCGCTTTGGGCGAAGAGCATGTCCTTAACGTCTTTTTGCAATCGCACGGCCGCTTCGGTTGGGAAGGTAGCCGTTCCCTTCGGGGCAATGATCACCTCAGTGACGATTGATTTGTATCTTTCTTTGACTTTCTGAACGATCTGGCCGGCGGTGGTACGAGCGGCCTGATCCCAGTTGGCGACCAGGCCTGCCACCTGGTAGGCGACGGATCCGGCCACGGCTTTGCCCAGGCGTTCCCGTTCTTCGGCCTGTTCTTCAGTTTTCCTACGAACGGCTTCATCGCGTTGTTGGTCAACATGCCGGACCGAATGGACGGCGACCAGCATGAGCACCAAGAAGAGGATCAGGAGGTTAATTGCCGTGGCGAACATCACCTTAGAGCGAATGCTTCTGAACATTGGTTGCGTTCCTCCTCCAGTGACGGCGGTGTGCAACTGGCGGGTCTATGGCCAAGTGCCCAGTTCCGCCGTCTTGCCCATCTCCTCAGACAACATTATGTTGCGCCAGTTAAGAATTATCACGAGCTTCTCGGCGACTCTCACTTCTCCTTCGATGAAATCGGCTCTCACCTTCTCTATGGTTGAAAGAGGTGCTTCTATTTTGGCCACATCGAGTTCCAAGACGTCGAAGACCTCGTCGGCAACGAAGGCAACCAGAGAGCCGTCGTCTTCGACTACGAGGATCCTGCCGTGGGCGGCCTTCAGGGGCTCAGAAATGCCGAGAATGCCCTTAAGGTCCACGACGGGGGTTATCTGCCCCTCAAAGTTTACCACACCCGAGACGTATTTTGGAGCGCAAGGCAACTGCGTCAGCTCGCCCGCCCGGAGTATCTTGCAGACGCTGGTGAGGTCCAGCCCGTACACCTCTTTCCCAAGGGCGAAGGTGAGTATGTGCCTTGTCTCCTTCTGCTCTCTGACTACAGGGAGGCTCAGCTGCTCGGAACGCTTTCGAAGGACTTTCGTCGCGGCACTCTCTTCGACCTCCTTGGAGGAGACGTCTTCCTGAGCCCAGGTTCTGCCCAATTGGGCCTCGGCGTCTCCAAGCTGAATCCCTTTCTCCAGCAGGGCCTGCTGCTCGAAGGAAAGGAGCTTGCGGAAGTCGAGAATCATCATAAGCTCGCCTTCGGGCTCCTCAAGCTTGGCGACGCTGCTGCATAGATTGGCCATAGGCATTGACGGGGACGGTGAAGAGACCCTTTCGCTGGGGATGGCCGCAAGCCCGGAGACGGAATCTACAATTAACGCCATCTGCTCCGTGCGGGAGCTGCCAACGATTATGCGGCGGGAAAGTATGGCCCGAGCCGGCTGGAGGCCGAGGAGTCTTCCGAGAGACATTACTGGAACGACCTTGCCGCGGACGTTGATGATTCCTTCGATGAAACCCGGGGCAAGAGGGACGGGTGAGATATAGACCATCCTTACAACGGTTTCGATTTGCGAGATCGGGGCGCCGAAGATTCTGTCGCCGAGGCGAAAGCCGAGGACTTCGAGCACAGCTTCTGCTGGGGGGACAGGATAAGTGCCGGAGGGAGCGAAGCGGGCAACGGCGGTCTCCATCTCCGGGCGAGGTTCCTGCGGTCCGGTTTTCTTAAAGAGGCTTTGCTTGAGCGGGTCGTCGCCGAGAGCGGGACTCACCTTCGATTACCTCCAATACTACGTCCCTGAAAGCCCTCGCCGCGCGTGAGCGAGGAGCATACTCAAAAATCGTCTTATGGTGGCTAGCCGCCTCGTCCAGTACAACATTTTTCCGTATAACGCTCTGGAACACAAGAGAGCCGAAGTGCTCGATGAGTTTTGCCAGGATTTCCTTGCTAAGCCGACAGCGGCCGTCGTAGAAGTTGGCAAGAACGCCGCACACATCGAGATCCTCGCGATCAAGTTCTTGTCGTACCAGCTCGATTATGCGGGTGAGTTGCCTTACCCCTTCCAATGCGAAGTATCCCATCTGTATGGGTATCAGCACCTCCTTTGCGGCAGTGAGGCCGTTTACGGTGAGGAGCCCCAGGGAGGGGGGACAGTCTATTATACAATAGTCGAAGGTGGAAGGTGCCTCATCCATTTTCCTTTTGAGAACCACTTCCCTTCCGGGGCGGTTGGCGAGGGTTATTTCGGCGGAGGCGAGATTGAGGCTAGAGGGGACGAGTTTGAGGCCACGAACGTGGGTCTGCAATGTGACCGAAGAGAGAGAAGCGCCTTCGCCAGCCATGACGTCGTAGACGCTCGGCCTTTCGAGGTCGACATCGAAACCAAGACCGATAGTTGCGTTAGCCTGGGGGTCGAAATCGATTAGTAGCACTTCGCGGGTGTACATGGCGAGGCCGGCACTGAGGTTAATCGCGATGGTGGTCTTCCCTACCCCTCCCTTTTGGTTGGTGATGGCGATACATCTCATCCGCGAGCCTGCTAAGGCGCTAAAGCTTGTATCTCTTGGAGACGGCTCCAGACTTGTATTCTTCGATGAGTTTCTTTATGCGCCGGATGATGTCAAGGGAGCGGAAGGGCTTGGTTATGAAGTCGTCGGCGCGAGAGCGGTCCCGCCAATATTCGTCGGTCTTCCCGGAGTCCTGCGAGGAAGCAGTGACAATCATAACCGGAATGCTCATGTAACGAGTGTCGTTCTTCATGCGGAAGCAGATGTCCAGGCCGTTGAGTTTGGGCATCATCACGTCGAGGACGGCCAGATCGGGCTTCTGTTTTTCGACTGCTTTCCAGGCCTCTTCCCCGTCTTTGGCTTCGATCACTTTGAAGGTAGGTTCGGACTCGACTATCGCCTTGAGCACGCTTCTCTGGAAGTCGCTGTCCTCTGCGACGAGTATTTTCCGCCTTTTTCCTTTGGATTTTTTCCTGGAGAAGAGTGCCACGGCTCGTTTCCCCCATCAGCCTGGGCCGGCGGCATGCCGGCCAGACCACATCCACCTTTAGAGAACGCACTTACGATACCCGCACCGCGGCTAGCTGTCAAGGGAAATGGCTACCGCGAGGGATGGTTGAAGCTGACCTTCACGCCGGGCGCCAGCCGCTGGATATTGCTGATAAGTTCCGATCGAGGCTCGACCGAAAGAGATTTGCTGACCTTTACCAAACGGCGCCCCCCGGACGCGTCGGATATGCGCAGCAAAACGCTGCACTTGCCTGGATGCTCACCGAGAACGTTGCGCAGGGAATGAAGGAAACGGTCGCCGATCTGCGAACTGGACACCTCAACCAAGACCTCACTTGCCATTCCCCCGGCCTGTTCCACAGCGATGACTTCGCTTACGCGTATGCTGGGAATCTCTCTCCTTTGGTCCAGCGTTCCTTTTATGAAGACTACTCTGTCTTTTCCGATCAGGTCGCGGAACTTGGAGTAGGTTTCGGGGTAGGCGACCGCGTCACAGCTCGCGGTGAGGTCTTCGAGGGTGAGTTGTGCCATGGGCTGGCCGGGAGTCGGGCCGTTCCTGGTGATGGTTCGCCTCATGCTCGCGATCATGCAGCCAAGGGTTACCCTCTGGCCGTCCTCGAGCGTGGGGAGGGATGAGATCTTCGCTGTGGAGAACTTACCCAATAGTTCCTCGTACTTGGCAAGGGGGTGGCTGCTTATGTAGAAGCCGAGGGCCTCTTTCTCGAAGGCGAGAAGTTCGCCCTCCGGCCACTCCGGGACGTTCGGAAGGCCTTCGGGTGGAACTATGTCCGCCGTGCCCTGCAGGAAATCTGCAAGGGTCCGCTGGCCGTGCTGCCTATCCTTGTGGGCGGCGGCGCCGGCTTGGAGGGCTGGGTTTATCGCGGCAAATAGCTGGGCCCGCCTGGCTCGGAGGCAGTCAAGCGCGCCGGCTTTTATCAGCGCCTCCAGAACATTTTTGTTCACGAGCCGGAGGTCCACCCTCTCGCAGAGGTCGAAGATGGATTTGAAGGGCCCGTCGCGGCCTCGCGCCTCTACCATGGAGTCTATGGCTTTGAGCCCCACGTTCTTGATAGCGCCCAGACCAAACCGTATCTTTTCGCCGACGACGGTGAAGGCGCCTTCGCTTTCATTTATCGAAGGAGAAACGACGTCGATCCCGAGGCGCTTGCACTCTTCGATGTACTCGACGACTTTATCGGAATTTCCCATTTCGCAGGTGAGCAGCGCGGCCATGAACTCGGTGGGGAAGTGAGCTTTCAAGTAAGCGGTCTGGTAGGTTACATGGGCGTATGCGGCGGAGTGGGCCTTGGGGAAGCCATAGCTGGCGAAGTAGCCGATGCGGTCGAATATCTTTTCCGCCGTGGATCCGGGCACCTTTCTGGCCCGGGCGCCAGCGATGAACTCTTCGCGGCTCTGCTCGATTACGTCGGCTTGCTTTTTGCTTATCGCTTTGACAACTTTGTAGGCCTTGGGCAGGGGTATGCCTCCCATCGCGGTGAGCACCTGCATTATCTGCTCCTGGTAAACCATGTTGCCGTAAGTTTCCTTGAGGATGGGTTCGAGGAGCGGATGATCGTAGGTGACCTCAGAATCGCTGTGACGGGACCTTATGAATTCCTCGGTCATGCCGCTTTGAAGAGGCCCTGGCCGATATAGTGCGACGATTGGAATTAGGTGCTCGATTTTGTCGGGCTTTATGCGGGTGAGGATCTCGCGGAATCCTGCCGATTCCAGTTGGAATACGCCCCTGGTTTCTCCACGACTGAGGAGGTCGTAGACCTCCGGGTCGTCAAGTGGAAGTGCGGAGAGGTCGATCTCGACGCCCCGGGTTTTCGAGATTAGGTGAAGAGCCTTGTCCATTATGGTCAAAGTGCGGAGGCTGAGGAAGTCAGCCTTTAGCATGCCGAGTTCGTCACATATTTCCCAGGGGTATTGAGTGGTTACATCATCGTCGCTTCTGTAAAGCGGTATGTATTCGGTGAGAGGCCTGTCGGCAATTATTATGCCTGCGGCGTGTTTGGAGGCGTGACGACAGCGACCCTCGAGCTTTCTGGCGATGTCGAATAGCCTGCGCGCCCACGGCTCGGACTCATAGACCTGGCGAAGCTCAGGCTCCTGCTGGAGTGCTGCGTCCAGTGTTATGCCCAGGGTATGCGGGACCCTCTTGGCCAGTTTGTCCACTTCGGCGAGGGGTATTTGCATTGCCCTGCCCACGTCGCGGATGACTCCTCTGGCGGCCATGGTTCCGAAGGTGATTATGGGTGCGACGCAGTTTTCGCCGTACTTCTCCCGGACGTATTGAATAACCTTCGCCCGTCCGAGCTCGCAGAAATCTATGTCAAAATCGGGTCTCTCTGCGCGTTCGAGGTCAGCGAAGCGTTCAAACATGAGGTTATAGCGGAGGGGGTTGATGTCGGTGATTCCGAGGCAATAGGCGGCGAGGCTGCCGGCCGAGGAGCCGCGCCCGGGGCCGACGGGAATGCGGCTCTTCTTGGCGAATTGCACGAAATCCCACACGATGAGGAAGTAATCCGCGTAGCCCTGCCTGCAGACAACATCGAGCTCGCGATCCAGGCGCTGCTCCATCTCTTGAGTTATTTTCGAATAGCGCTTATTCAGGCCAGCCTGGCAGAGTTCCCTGAGGAACGCCTCGTTCGTTTTGCCGGGAGGCGCCGAGAAGGTGGGATAGTGCCTCTGCTCGAAGTCAATTTCGAGGTTGCATCGGTCGGCGATATCGGCCGTATTTGAGACGGCGTCAGGGAATTCGGAGAAAGCTTGGAGCATTTCGGCGGGTGACTTGAAGTAAAACTCGTTGCCCGGAAAGCGCAGGCGATCCTGGTCGCCTTCGAAGCGACCTGTGTTTATGCACAGGAGTATGTCATGGGCCTCGAAGTCCTCACGGTCGAGATAGTGAATGTCATTGGTGGCGGCCAATCCCAACTGGTGTCTGCGCGCGATTTCTGCCAAGCCGTGGTTGCACGTGGCCTGGTCAGTGGTTCCCGAGCTTTGAATCTCGAGGAAGTATCGGTCGGGTCCGAAGACGTCCCTGAACCAGGCGGCGGCTTTTTCCGCCTCGTCCGTTTCGTCGCGAAGTATCAGTTGGGAGAGTTCCGATTTCAAGCAGCCGCTGAGGCAAATCAAGCCGTCGGAGTGCTCGGCAAGTAGCTGTTTGTCTATACGCGGCTTGTAGTAGAAGCCCTCAAGATAAGCTGCGGAGGCGAGCTTTATGAGGTTTTTGTAGCCGGTCTCGTTTTGAACGAGAAGCGTAAGGTGATAGGAGGCGTCTTTCACGCCGTGGGCTTCGCGATCGAAGCGGCTACGGGGAGCGATGTAGGCCTCGTAACCGACGATCGGCTTGACGCCGCCTTTGAGAGCCTTTTTGTAAAACTCTATAGCACCGAAAAGGTTGCCGTGGTCAGTCACCGCCAGGGCATTCATTCCAAATTCGTGCGCACGGGCCACCAG
>CAZUUK010000005.1:6598-25475 GCA_964622675.1 uncultured Planctomycetota bacterium
CCGCGCCGTCGAGCAGGCTGTAGTGGCTGTGCACGTGAAGGTGGACAAATCTTTCAGATTTCATTGCGTGCCTCTAGGGGGTGCGTCGGACGGAGCGGACTCGATTCTACCATCCCCTACCAACTGCTTCCACTGTCCGGGCGGATGACAGCGATAGAACGCATAGAGATACTGCTGGGCGTAGCCGGCGTAACGGCCGAAATAGCTTTGAGCAAAGCGCCTTACGTCCTGGTCGGTCGGGTTAGACCCGGGGAAGTAGAAGGCGATCATTATTTTTCGGATCCAGGTGTCCACGGGAAATGCTTCGAGAAAGCCGAGGGAGAAGAGACAGACGCAATCGGCTATCTTCGGGCCGACTCCGGGGAGGGACATAAGCTGGTTGCGGGCTTGGGTGTAGTCAAGGTCGCACAGCGATTCCAGCCAGGTTTCGTTGAGAGATCCTGCGACGCGGCTTATATACGCCGCTCGAAACCCGGCCCCCGCTTTACGCAGTTTGGCTTCAGGCGGCATGGAGTCCGGCCGGGGCAAAGCGTGAAGAATAATGCCATCCAACTCCAGCGGGGTTCCCCATTTTCGTGCAATGTTCCCCAGAACGTTGCGTATCCGGGGTATGTTACAGGCAGCGGAGCAGAGGAAGCCGAGCAACGCTTCCCATACATCGAGGCTCACCAGCCTGAGGCCGCGGCAGGAAGCAAATGCACGGCTTAGTGCGGGATCCTTAGGCAGCGAGCGCTGCACGCTGGCAAGATCGTCATTCAGTCGGAAGAACCGCCGGATGAAGTTTGCATCCGCGCCACGATACTCCAGGTCATTGTTCCTCTGCCGAACCGCGAAGAGCCGACTTGCCGCGGTTATGTAGTAGAAGTCGCCGCGCTCATGGTACGTAAATAGCTGGCCGCACTCGACGCTGCTGCGGAGATCGAAGTTAGCCACTTTGAGCCGGGGCACTCGGCGGACCTTCGCTTTCGGATGTTGACGAATAGCTTCTCGGACGCGATAATAGCTTTAAAGGAGGCCGCGAGTCAAGCAAGGCGCGGAAATGGCGTCGAGGCGGAGTGGAAGGCGTGCGCAGCGAGAATAGGAAAGCCTGGCTTCTGGGGTTGGGGCTGGATTGTACAGACGGGCATAAGCGGTTTACGAGGGGGGAAAACTTCTTCCTCGCCGGTGGGTCTCAGGAAACTCACGAGAACATGCAGGAGAAGGCGCTGAAGTTCAACGAGAAGCTGAAGAAGGAAGGTAAGAAGCTGGAAGATCTTTCCCACAAGGAGGTTATAGATATCGCCCACGACGTGGGAATGGCGGAGTAGCGGAAGAGAAACTGTTCAGGAGGCGCGGGAAACAGGGCCCTGCGTCTCTTTTCTTATTGGAAAAGTCCGACGCAGCGTCGAGGACGAGCACCAATTGACGATGGCCATGGCGGTGCGGGCCGCAAGGGCCTTGGCGAGGGCAATCTCGGCGTCGGACCAGCTATGCGGCTTGGCTTTGTACAGGCTGAATATGCCAACAGCCTCTCCCTGGCAGATCATGGGAACACCGAGGAACGCCCTGACCCCCTCTCGCGCAGCGCGCTCCCTCCTGGAATCAGGCAGGCTCGTGTCTTCCATCAGGTCGGGAATTATGAGCGGGTGCAGGTTGCGCACAATGCGCGACAGCCTCTCGTCTATCTTTATGCGATGACGGCGAGATTCGGGGAAGCGGTAGCCGTGAGCGACACCGACGCTGAGATATTCGCCCTCGATCAGGCGGATGGTGCAGATTCTGCTGGTGGTAAGCCGCGCGGCTTCTGCGACAGCCAGTTCCAGCACGTCCTGAAGCTCCTGGACCAGTGAGACCTCCGCACCGGTTTCCAGGAGTGAAGCGAGCTGGGCAGCCTGCCGGGAAAGCTCCGAGTAGTGAAGGATTTTGCTGGCGGCGACGGTTGACTGTTGGATGAGGCGTGAGGCGAGCCCGACCTCGCTTTGCCCATACGCATCGGCGCGCCGGCTCTGGAGAATGATTATGTGTTCCTCTCCACCCCACACGACGAGAGGGATGACGAGGGCCGACGGCAAGGAGCGCCTGCGAAAAGATAATTCCCCCTGGAGTGCGCGCGGCTTTCCGCCGGTCACCAGGCCTGACAGCAAGCGAACAACGGTCCGCGGCAACTGGAAGTCGCGAAGAGGCTCGTCGAAACCCTTTGACGCTTCCACAGCAAACTTATTTCCCCGCTTACTGAGCAGCAGAGCAGCATCGCACGGGACGGCGGCACAGAATCGCTGGAATATAGCCGAGAGGGCGGACTCGGGAACGGGTGCAGGCTGTGACAACGTACGCAGGGTGCGATGGATGCTCTGCAGGCGGGAGAAAACCTGTTCATAGCTTCTGAGTCGTGCGCGCAAGGTGCGCGCGCGCCTCAGCGCTTTCGAGAGTTTTGACGGGTCGCTTACGCAGATGCCTGCGCCAGCCGCGTAGGCAGAGGCAAGGCTTTCCCGGCCTATTCCCGGAGCGAGGACAACAATCAGTGCGGTCGGTTCCGTCCTTTGGATATCACGAAGGAGGGAAAAGGATCCCCGTTTTGCCGCGTTCCAGTGGGCAAGTACAAGGGGAAAGAATCTTCTGCCCAGCGCGCGGAAGAGAGCGTCCCTCCGGCGAAAGAATTGCGACGAGAGGCCGGCGGAAGTAACATGTTCGCGGACGGAAGGTGCGAACGAGGAACTTTTCAGGACGAGTAGGCGTTCGTTGTCGGGTTTGATCATTTTCAATGCGCCAGAATTCGCCAAGTGGTTCCCTGTGGTTTGTCCTCTAGCACAATGCCCTGGCTTTGGAGGTAGTTGCGAATTCCATCAGCACGGCGGTAGTCCTTGTTGGTGCGAGCCTCCGCACGTTCAGCTATCAGCTGGACGATCTTCTCCTCGCGTATTCTCAGGCGCTTAGCGCGCCTTTCCGCCAGCTCAAGAAGGAACTGGTGGGGCTCCTCCTGGAAGAGGCAAAGCGGCTCTCCGAGCGATTTGATCGTATCGGCGGCGGCACGCAGAGCGGCGCGCTCAGCCGGCGAGGGGTCGCCGCCGACGCCCGCGATGAAATGGTTCAGGGGCCGCAGGAATTCGAAAATGTGGCCGATGGCCTGGGCGGTATTGAAGTCGTCGTCCATGGCTCCCTCGAACACTGCAGGAAGCCGCCGGGTCCCGGGAACAATTTCCTGCTGAGAGGCATCTTCCGAAAGCACCGGAGGATTATCGCCTGCCAGCGTAATGGCTTGCGCGAGCGTGGAATAGAGGCGCTCCAGTGCGATGCTCGCCTCGCGCACTGCCCTATCCGAGAACTGGATGACACTTCGATAGTGGCCGCGAAGAAGGATGAACTTCAAGATTTCCGGGTGATGCTTTTCGAGAAACCCCCGGAGCGTGACGACGTTGCCGAGCGACTTGGACATCTTGTCGCCGGCGAAATCTACAGGACCATGGTGCATCCAGTATTTGGCGAACGGTTTGTCGGTTGCGCACTCGCTCTGAGCTATTTCGTTTTCATGATGGGGGAAGATGAGTTCGGTACCGCCAGCGTGGATATCAAAAGTCTCGCCCAAATACTTCATGGACATAGCGGAGCATTCTATGTGCCAGCCGGGCCGTCCCAAGCCCCAAGGGCTTTCCCACGCCGGCTCACCCGGTTTCGATCCCTTCCAGAGGTCGAAGTCCAGCGGGTCGCGCTTTTTGGGGTTGACCTCAACGCGGGCGCCAACCTCCAGCTCGGCGAGGTTCTGCCGGGAAAGCTTACCGTAATCGCCGAACTTGGCCACATTGAAATAGACATCGCCATCAGCCGAGTACGCGTAGCCGCGGGCGATGAGCGTGTTGATGAGCTCGATGATCTCCCGCATGTGCTCCGTCGCCCTCGGCTCGATGTCCGGCCGAGTCACCTTGAGAGCGTCCACGTCCTTTTCGTACTCCCGAATGTAGAATTCGGCGACCTCCATCGGGTCTTTGCCTTCCTCAGCGGCCCGATTGATTATCTTGTCGTCAACGTCGGTATGATTGCTGATGAAGGTTACCTGGAAACCTGTACGGCGGAGGTAGTTTACGATGGCGCTGTAGACGACGAAGACGCGGGCGTGGCCGATGTGGCAGTAGTCGTACTGCGTCACGCCGCAGACGTAGATCCCGACCTTTCCCGGGCTCACCGGATCAAGTTCTTCTTTGGTTCTGGTCAACGTGTCGTAGATGCGAAGCGCCATTTTGGCCTCCGGAAACCGTGAAAGACATTCTATTTGCGATACGCGTTAATGTCAATCGCGAGCCCTTGCGCCGTCAGTATCAGTTGGGATAGAATCGTCCCTCCAATTTGACAAGGAGGTATCGAAGTGGGAAGCGTACTGATTGCGGTGTCGTCATTCGTCGCCTTCATACTCGCTTACGTCTTCTATGCGCGCTTTCTCTCGAGACGAATTTTCTCGCTAGGGGAACTGAAGCTTGTGCCGTCGGAAGAGTTTTCCGACGGTGTAGACTACGTCCCAACGAAGCGACACATCCTTATGGGACACCACTTTACGTCTATCGCGGGAGCAGCGCCAATCCTCGGCCCTGCGATCGCCGTTATATGGGGATGGCTGCCGGCGCTCATCTGGATCGTGTTGGGATCAATCTTCATGGGTGCGGTGCATGACTTCGGGTCGCTGGTTGTTTCGGCTAGATCGAAGGCGAGATCGATCGGAGATGTCGCGGCGGGGTTAGTGAGTCCGACGGCGAGAACGCTTTTCCTGCTGATCATCTTCTTCCTGGTCTGGGTGGTGCTGGCGGTTTTCGTTATGGTGATCGCGTTGCTTTTCGATATGTACCCGGCGTCGATTTTCCCAATCTGGTTCGAAATACCACTGGCAATGTGGCTCGGCTACATGATCTACAAGCGGCGGGGGAACGTGGCGGTATGGTCGGTGGTAGCACTGGCGCTCATGTACGCAAGCATATATGTGGGAGCGCGGTTTCCGGTCAAGCTTAGTGACCCGGTGTTTACGTTCGGCGGCCTTTCCGTTTCGCCGCTTTTGTTCTGGATGGGGGTTCTTTTCGTATACTCGTACGTAGCGTCCACTCTTCCGGTCCACAGGCTGCTTCAGCCAAGAGATTACATAAATTCGCACGAGCTATACGTCGGGCTTGCGATCATATTTGCAGGGCTCGTTGTCGCAAGACCACATATTGTGGCGCCAGTTCTAAACAGCAGGCCCGAAGGCGCGCCGCTGATAATACCATTCCTATTTGTGACGGTTGCGTGCGGAGCCATTTCGGGCTTTCACAGCCTGGTGGCTTCGGGGACGACCTCGAAACAACTGGCAAAGGAAACCGACGCCAAGGCCATCGGCTACGGGTCGATGCTGCTCGAAGGAGCACTGGCGACGGTGGCGCTCGTGGCTGTCGCAGCCGGGATAAGTCTGGGGCTGAAGACGGGACAGGGGGAGATGGTGACAGGGAAGGCGGCATGGCTGGCGCAGTACGCAAGCTGGGGCGCGGCGCAAGGTTTGGGAGCAAAGGTTCAGGCTTTCGTTGAAGGAGCGGCAAATCTGATAGCAGCGTTGGGAATAAGCAGGGAGCTGGCAGCGACGATCGTGGCGGTGGTGCTCGTGAGCTTTGCCGGGACGACACTGGATACGGCGACGCGAATTCAGAGGTACGTAGTTTCAGAGCTTGCCGAGGCCTACAGGCTGCCATTGGTGGGTAGGAGGCATCCGGCGACGCTCGTTGCGGTGGTGAGCGCCGCTCTCTTAGCATTCTTCGCAGGTGGCAAAAATGTGGGTACGGGGGGGCTCATCCTCTGGCCGCTTTTCGGGACCACGAACCAGCTTCTTGCGGGTCTGGCGCTCATGACCGTAACCCTCTACCTCGCGAGGAGGGGGAAGCCCGTAGTTTTCACTGTGATACCGATGGTCTTCATCACGTTCTTCACCGGCTGGGCGATGATAGTGAACCTGATAGGGTTCGTTGCGGGGACCGGCAAGGACAAGTTTCTGGCCTGCGTTGCGGGCGCGATCTTGCTGCTGGAAGTTTGGCTTATCGTTGAGGCGATCCGCGCCTACCTGCGCTTGCGCGCGGAGCGCATTCCGGACTCCGGGTGGGCTGAGTAATCACTCAAGCCAGACTTCGACATGCTCACCCTGTTCTTCGTCACGTACGTCCACAAGGTGGGTTTTGCCGACTTGCCCCAGGTGAGAGAGCGTCTCGCGAATCGTCTGCAGCTCGATGCCCTGCTCCTTCATCTTCTGTCTGGCTTTCTGCGGTATGAACCTGGTCGCCCAGCCGCCGAAAGACTTTGCCAGGAAAATTGGGACGCGGATGTTGACCTTTTCATCGCCGCGCTCGATGCAACGCACGCGAAGCCAGCGCGCCCGCCCTGAAGTTTGTGCGGCCTCCGCTTCCGTCTCTCCCGAGGAGGCTCTTACCGCGTCGAGAAGCTTCATCGCCTCCTCGGCATTCACCTTTCCCTCCTCAACCATTTTCAGGATCTCCATCTCCTCCTGACGGCTCATTACTGGACCTCCTTTGTTTTAATTGAAAGCCCTGCTGCAGAGCAGGGCGGCTGTGACGATCAACCCGGGGCAGAACGCCCTGAGGACTGCGTCCACCGATTCGACCTCTGCGCCGGATCCCAAGCCTCTCCCTCAATGCTGCAAGAGGGGCACCAAAGACACCCGTCAACGACCCGCTCAGGATTACCACGGACAGCGATATCCCCAGGACCGCCACGAGCGCAAGCGCCAAGCCCAACACAAGACCTACAACGAATCCCACGACCGGGAGCACGAACAGCAGCGTTGCGGCGGTGATCCCGCCGCCGATGACGATTCCCGCTATCGCACGCGCCGGTGTGGCCAAGCGCTTGTCAAGTCTAATCTCGAGAGATCTCCTGCCTGCTCCTCGCCGATGCTTCCCTGGAACTATATGGATGGAACTTTGCGCAGTCTCGTCCGGCCGCTTCGTTATCGCATTCAAGAGTCTCCCTGCCTCTTCCGACGTGACCTTGCCTTCCTGGAGCAGTTTTCGAATCCTGACCTCCTCTGGGCGCGACATCTCTAGCGCTCCTCTCCCTCAGGCGGAATCTCTCCCTCAGGCGGACCTTCTCCTTCGGGAGGAAACTCACCTTCTGGTGGGAGCTTACCTTCGAGCGGAACATCTCGGCTCTCCGGAGCCAACGCCTCCACGCCGAGTTTCCTCTTGTCAATCACTTCCCCGTCCACAACCAGGTTTCCGGTTATCGAAAGCTGCGCGCCGGGTTCCAGCACCAAGTCCCTCTTCACGTTGATACTGTCCTTTACGGAGACTTCGGCCTTGTCGGCGAACCGGAGAGAACCGCCGGTCTTGATGCGTTCCGCCTCGACCTTTGCAGGAGCGCCGAACCTCAGGCTGCCGCCGCAACTGACTGGGCCGGAGATTACCGCCTCGCCATGAAAGCGCGTGCTCCCCCCGGCGGTGACCGGCCCTGTTAGCTTTGCATCCTTGTGAAACCGAGCACTGCCTCCGATGGTTACAGGGCCTTTGAGGTCGGCCGGCTGATTGAAGTCAGCGCTGCCGGTGAAGGCCCGCATCCCAAACAGCTTGTCGAACATCTTGCCCATCTTATCAAAACCAAAGTCCCACTCCCCGCGCCCCCTGCGTCCGCGCGTCTCCTCGGACGAGATTGCCTTGAGGAGTTCCAATGCCTGCTCCGTGCTTACCTTGCCTTCGCTGAGCATCTCGAGGACCTGCATGTGCTCCGTGGCCATTTTGCTCTCCTTTCACTTTCTGAGAAGCTTAAGCGCTTCCTCGACGCTGACCTCGCCTTTTTCAAGTCTGCCAAGCACCTCGCTTGCCGCGGTCTGCTTTCTGGCAGGTGCCCCAAGCGCTTGAAGGACGGCGTCGAGCCTGCTGCGCACGGTGGGATAGGAGACTCCCAGGAGCCTCTCTACCTCGGAGATATTGCCCCTTGCCAGGAGAAAAACTTTTATGAATTCCTGATGGTCGCGAGGCAGGCTGGCGAGCTCCGACAGCTCGAAATCGCCCTCGACCGCGGTTCCACACGATTTACATACCATCCGAACGGGCTGTAGAGCGCGCCCACAACACGGGCAGCCGACAGGTAGTGCCATATTTAAGCCTCCTCCTTAGAGTCTCTAATCTGCCAATCAAATATAGCTCGTGATAGGGGCCTGTCAAGGGCTATTTCCTATTTTTGTGAAAAATTTTTCCTCGAACCCGATTTCAGCCAGGCGCTTGAAGGAGCGCGGTGGCCGCGTTATAATCCGCGGAGCTCCATCGTCAGAGAATTACTTGCTGAGAAAGGACGAGACATGCTGGCTGCTTACATCACCGGGCCGAGAAGGATGGAACTCCGCGATGAGCCGCTCCCAACTGTTGGCCCGGGCCAGGTTCTGCTGAGAGTTCTGTACAACGCCGTGTGCGGGTCGGAGCTGGGCACCTACCTGGGCCTTTCCACCGGGTTTCCACGCTACAAGCGCATGGTGAACTATCCGTTCGGCCCCTTCGGGCACGAAGGCGTAGCGCGAGTGGAAGAGATCGGAACCAACGTGGACGGTTTTGCACCGGAGGATCTGGTACTGGGCGGCGGCTACTACCAGTATTGCGCCCTCCCAGCGGAGAAACTACTGAAGGTGCCGGAGGGGATCAAGCCGAAGCCGGCGGCGATGACGATGACGGCTCTCGAGACGCTGTGGGCGGTGGAATGGATGCGGGCCTCTACTGAGGACGAGGCGCTGGTCGTTGGGGCTGGACCTTTCGGCCTCACTATCGTCGAGCACCTGAGGGAAAAGGGGTGCAAGATAATAGTCTGTGCGGACCTGCTAAAGCCTCGGCTTGATGTGGCAAAGGAGCTGGGGGCAACCGAGACGATTGACGTCTCGCGGGAGCCTCTGGAGGAAGGGGTCGGGCGGTCTTTCAAGGACGGGCCGAGCCTGTCGATCGACACAAGCGCCAAGGCGGAGCCGATTCGCGCTCTCATGAAGCTGACCCGGAGATTCGGGCGGGTGGGGCTTTACGGGAGGCCGGAAGAAGTGATGGAGAGATTCGAGGTGGAGGATATATTCCACAGGCAGATCGAGGTGCACGGACTGAAGTGCAGGGATTACTCGGCCGAGATAAAGATGCGCGCGCTGAAGATGATACGCGAAAAAAAGCTCCACGCCGGTAGGCTGATCACGCACGTCTTCCCCCTCAGCCGAGTAAACGAGGCGTTCGAGGTCGCCGCGGTGCGGAAGGAAGGACTCAAGGTGCTGGTTCAATGCGGCGAAGATGTCTGAGTGAAGCTTGGATGGGAAGGAGCCGCAGATGAGACGCGCAATCCGCCTGATCTTTTCGGCCGCGCTGGTTCTAATTGCAGTTTCTCCGGGGCCCGCCGGAGCCTTTTTCGGAGCGAAGTTCGAGCCGCCGGACGGGCGCGCTCTTCACGGCGCGGGACAGAGCCCGGACGCTTTCGCGAAATACCGGGACGCCCTGCCGGAGACACGTCCGGCCATATTCATGGTTTATTTCGGCGTGCAGAATTCAGGGGCGGTGCAGAAGTCACTGGACAGATACTTCGGGAGGTACCCCAAGGCTATTCCGCAGGTTGGCTTGACCTTTGCCGGAAAGCCGCCGGAGAGGAAAACGCAGAGACTGGTGGCTGAAGGTGAATTGGACCGGCACGTCAGAGAATTCGCACAGGTACTTAGAGACGCCAAAAGGCCGGTGTTTATCCGGCCGGGCTATGAGTTCAACGGGCCGTGGAATGGTTACGATCCGGATCTTTTCATCAAATCGTTCAGAAGAATAGTCGAGATCTTTCGGGAGGAAAAGGCTGAGAACGTGGCCTTTATCTGGTGCTACGCGCTGGGCGGCAGCCCTTACTTCATGCGGTGGTATCCCGGGGACGAGTATGCGGACTGGTGGGGGATCGACATCTTTCTCCCCAAACACATCAGCTCCAAGCATACGTTTCGATTCCTGGACGCCGCGATCGAACACAAGAAGCCGGTGATGATCTGCGAGTCGACGCCTAAGTTCGTGGGGGTGCTCGAAGGTGAGAAAAGCTGGGAGAGCTGGTTTGAGCCTTACTTCGACCTCGTCAGGACGCGCAATGAGATAAAGGGGTTCTGCTACATAAACTGGGACTGGTCCAGATATGAGCAGTGGAGCAACTGGGGCGACGCGAGATTGGAAGAGAACGAGGCCGTGTTGAAGAGATACCGGGACGAGATGAGGAAGCCTCTGTACATTCATTACGGGGACGAAGTCTTGGAAACCCTTGGCTACAAGGGCGAGGGGAGGAAGCCGGAGAGAGAATAGCCCGGCGACTCGACCGGACGGGGCTGGACGGAAGCAGGTGTTGGGGTTAGGCTTCCCTGGGTGCGCTTTTCGCGCAAGGTTCGGAGGGTGGTATAATTCCACGTCGGAGGAAGGCTGATGAAGACGGGAACGGCGAGTTTGCCGCTGCACTACGGTGCGGCGCCGCGATGGCTCTTCCAGCGGATGAAAGAGCTTGCGCGAGAGATCTCCATCTTCATGGTGTCGGAATTCGGGCCGGAGGAGCTGCTTAGGCGACTTGCTGACCCATTCTGGTTCCAGGCTTTCGGGTGCGTGCTGGGATTTGACTGGCACTCAAGCGGGGTTACTACGACGGCCTGCGGGGCTCTCAAAGAAGGCCTGAAGGATTTGAGCAAGGAGCTGGGGCTGTACGTGGCGGGGGGTAAGGGAGCAACTTCGAGAAAAACTCCGGACGAGATATCCCGTGCTTGCGAATCGGCCTCAACGGAAGCCGAGCCGCTGGTTTACGCAAGCCGGATGTCGGCAAAAGTGGACAGCTCGGCGGTGCAGGACGGCTACGGGATCTACCATCACTGCTTCTTATTTACGGAGAGCGGGACTTGGGCGGTTGTCCAGCAGGGGATGAACGAAGAGTCGCGGATGGCCAGGAGATACCACTGGCTGAGCGACGATCTGAGAAGCTTCGTGTGCGAGCCGCACAAGGCTGTCTGCTGTGACAGAAGGCGGGAGAGTCTGAACCTGGTTGCGAAGGAATCGGAGAGGGCGAGGGACGTTTGCGCAAAGCTGTCGGGCGAGAGGCCGGAGAAGCTTATCGCGGAGATGAAGAAACTCAAGCACCTGGAACTGCCGCGGCGGCACGAGATACTCGTCAAGGACATAAATCCCGACCGGCTTGGAAGGACGCTGACGAAGACATACGAACGCTGTCCGGAGGATTTCCAGACGCTGCTCGGGTTGAAGGGCGTTGGGGCGAAGACGCTGAGGGCGCTTGCGCTGATCGGGGAGCTGGCTTACGGAGCGCCCGTGAGCTTTCGCGACCCGGCGCGCTTCAGCTTCGCGCACGGCGGCAAGGACGGGATCCCTTACCCGGTGGATAGGCCTACATACGATCAATCGATAGAGATTCTTCGCAACGGCGTGAACCGCGCCCGGGTCGGGCGAACGGAGAGGGAAAAGGCGGTGCGGCGGCTGGCCGTATTCTGCGGGGAGGAGAGAACAGAGTGATCGCGTCGAGACTTACCAGGAAGGTCGTCGTTACGGGCGGCGCCGGGGTGCTTGGAAGAGAGGTCGTTTCCAGATTGGATAAACAGGGCTACCGGGTGATGAGCTTCGATATCCGTGAGGGACCAGGAGAAGGCCGGATAAGAGGCGATTTGCGAGACTGCGGCGCGCTGGAGGATGCGTTTCAGGAGGCGTTCGCCGTCTGTCATCTCGCCGGGACGCACGAAGACGAACGGGAGCGCGGGAAGATCGCGGAGGTAGATGTCGTGGGGACGTCCAATGCCGCCGAAGCAGCGAGGAAAGCGGGGGTGAGGAGGTTCATTCTGGCGAGCGACATTTCGGTGTACGGGGTGGGCGGAAGGAGAAGGCCGGATTACCTTCCGATAGACGAAATGCATCGCGTTGAGCCGAGGGAGCCGAGGGCTGCGGGGAAACTCGCCGCCGAGGTGATCTCCAGGGCTTACCACGAACGGGGAGAGATGAAGGTCACGGTATTGCGATTTGCGCAATTCTCCGTCGGCGAAAAGCGCTTTGGTGTGAAGGATGGGCCGGGAGCGCTGGCGTGTGCAATCGGCGAGGCACGGGTCACGCTCGAGGACGCGGCGAGAGCGGTCGCGCTTGCGCTTCAAACCGACACGGCATTTGGCAGCTACGTCATCTCGTCCAGACACCGGTACACGCGCGCGGGGGCGCTCGAGGAGCCGGAAGAGACCCTCAAGGCGATAAGCCGCTGGGGAGTGAAGTGCGTAAGGGCCGACATGTGGCACAGCGGCTCTTCGTTTTCTTCGGTCAAAGCGGCGCTGGAATTGTCGTACGATCCGGTGTTCTGATGGCTGCCGTTTGAATTCCGCTGCGGGGTAGCTTAAGATTGTGAAGCTGTCGCGGCGGAAGCCGCGGCCCTTGCGCAGTAAAGGTTCCCAGACAAGGAGCGGATAGCATGGACGTACTGCAACTTCTCGAGAGGGGCGACCGGGCCGATGTCTGTGGCAACAGACTGACCTCTTACAGCTTCGAACTAGGCGGAGGATGCCTTCACTACTGGAACGGAGAGGGAATCGCTGGAGGAGATGCGCTCGCGCACGAGGATCTAATGATCCAGCTGGCGAAAGCAGACGGGAGCCCGATGTTTCACCAGCTTCTCTACCTTAGCTGGCGGCCGGACAGGATCAGGGCGTGGCACGTGGCAGGCCGCGAGCTGGACATAATCGAGAGGAAGACGATCTGGAACGACGTATTCGTGAGCGAGCTAACATTTTGCTACTGCAACAAGCATGCAGCCCGGCGGGAGCCTCTTGATTTCAACGTGGTGATAAGGGGCTACGCGCGCGGAAAGCACGAAATGAGATTCGACCGCGGCATCCTTCAGATCGAGCAGAAGGATAACCGAACACACAGGATCATCGGCCTGGGAAAGGCGAGGGAGCTTAAATCGGAAAAGGTGCCGCCGCCTGCATACAGGCTGCGGACGCACGTGTCGTTCGAGGGTTACGGCGCGGAAGTCGAGCACGAGGAAAGGGACGCGGTTTACGTCATCTGTTCCGCGGCGGACACCCGCGAGGAGGCGCTGGAGAAATTCAAGGAGGTGGCGGCAAGTCCCGAGGAAGCTTTCGCGAAAAGGACGGCGGAGTGGAAGGGTTACTTCGACAAGGCGGTGCCGAAATTCGCTTGCAGCGAAGCGCTGACGGAGAAGCTGTTCTACCATTCGTACTTCGTGTCGTCCGCCAACACGTACGACTTCGGGCGCGGATTTTTCCGAAGGCCGTTTTCCTCGTTGGGGAAGTTCAGGCTTCTGCCGCAGTGGTTCTGGGACACGGGTTTTCACTCTATGTACGAGAAGTGGCTCAATGACGTGCCGCTGCCGAAGTCGGGGATCAAGAACCTGCTGCTATGGCAGGAGGCGGCGGATGAGGTCCGAAAGGAACTGAAAGAAAGGGGTCTAACGCGACAGAAATACGTCCCGGACGACGACCAGCTTCCTTTCACGCTGGACATAAACTCGTTCGTTTTCGGAAAGCTGATCGATCCGCACGTGATGCCATTCGTCATCTGGGACATCTACTTGAAGGACGGCGACGTTGATTTTCTCAGGCGCGTATTCGAGCCGCTTCGCAAATACGACAAATGGCTCGAAGAGAACCGGGACCCTAAGGGCGAGAACCTGATCAATATCGTGCATCAGGGAGAGAGCGGCTGGGACAACTCGCGGCGATACCTGCCAAATAGAATCCTCAAGTACGCGACGAGCCCGATCACAAACGAAGGCAAGACGATGCAGTCTCCCGACTTCAATACGTTCTTCTACCTGAGCAGGTTGATCATGGCCAGGATTGCGGAGGTCCTGGGAGAGGAGAAGGCTGCCTCCGAATTCCGGGAGAACGCCAAGAAAACACTTGAGGCGATTGAGACGCTGTGGGATGAGGAGTTCGGGCTCTACATCGACAGATATGAGGCGGACCATGCGCCCAACAAGGTGAAAACGCCGGGAGGAATGCTCCCGATGCTGGGTGCGATTCCGACCAGGGAGCAGGTTCAGAAGATCGTCGCGCACCTTACCGATCCGAAAGAGTTCTGGTCGGCATATCCGGTGCCGTCGCTCAGTATGGACCACGAGGTCTTCAACGCGGAGGATGAGTACCAGAGCTACTGGAACGGGAGGATGTGGCCGCAGGTTAACTGGCTGCTTATCGAAGGGCTGGTGAGGTACGGCTATTACCGCGTCGCGCGGGAGCTTGCGCTGAAGACGCTGGAGAGCATGACGCGGACCGGCGAGCCGGCGGCACGCGAGAATTACGACCCCATCGAGGGCGGGCCGTACAGAAAACACTCTACGAACACGTTCAACTACGGATGGGGCGGCCTGGGAGCGGACATTATCATAAGGCGGCTGCTCGGGGTTCAGGGCTATGCGGCGCGAGATATGATGATGCTCGACCCGCTCTTCCCGCCCAAATGGCATCATGCTGAACTGGGCAGTATCAAGATAGGAGAGCACCAACTGGCAATTTCATACAGCCGCCAGAAGGACCGGCTGAGGTGCATCGTCACGCACTGCGGCGCGAAGCCGCTCAAAGTAGTCACGCCGGCCGAAGAGAGAGAAATATCCAACGAGACGGCGAGCTTCGAGTTTCTTGACGGCACACACCTGGGCAAGCACTGGCTGGATTTGCTTGAGGAGTGAGCGGGGCTTCCGCGTCAGCCGTGCGCATGGCACGCCAAGCGACGCGAGCGCAGGCTGCCACATGGCATGAGTCTGGCGTAGCAGCGAGCAAAGCACGTCTGAGGCCGAATTTCGTCCGCTGCGGGACCCAGCGGGCGATTTTTTTCTGTCACAAGGGCGGTTTTCGTGCAACTATGACAGCGGAAGGCGATGAGGCAAGCGAGGTGAGCGAAAGGGCAATAGAGTCCGATGAGGCGCTCGTAGCGGCAGCTAAGGCCGGCGACAGGGGGGCCTTTGGCCATCTCGTCAAGCGGTACCAGGATCTGGTGTGTGCCATTGCGTACAGTCGCGTCGGTGACGCGGAGTCTGCCCAGGACGTCGCGCAGGAGGCGTTCCTGGCCAGCTTTGAGGGGCTCTCGGGCCTCAGGGTCCCGTCAAAGTACAGAGCGTGGCTGACCAGGATCACGCGGACGCTCTGCGACGGATGGCATCGGTCGGAGAGGTACCGGCGCGCTCTGCGCGAGCGGCTTGGCGACCTGGGCCGGCCCGAGACAACCGCCGCACCAGAAGAGATTCTCGAAGCGAAGGAGGACGGTGCGATGCTGAGCCGAGCAATGGCCCGGCTGCCGGCGACGATGCGCGAGGCGCTGGTGCTTTATTACTTCCAGGGGGAATCGTACCGGGAAACGGCCAGGAGCCTGGGAATCAGCCAGTCGGCGCTCCGCAAACGACTGGAACGGGCGAAGAAACGGATGCGGGAGTGTCTTACCCTGGAGGCCGAGGGGAAGCTGCGCAAGGCGCGACCCGCGAGGGATTTCCCGGACCGGACGGTTGCGGCGGTGGCGGGCGGTTCAATTTGCCGAAAAATGGGGCTGAATGCGGCTGGAATTCGCGTCGGAGGGCCGCTGCGCGAATTGACAGAGGCGGCGCGGCATGCTTCTACCTTTCTCGTTGGAGGGGGAATGGCATTGACGGCCAAGAAAGTGATCGTCATGTCGGTGGTACTTGGTCTTGCGGCAGCCGGGACAGGTTACCTGGCAATTCGACACCGGCGGGGGGTGGAACAAGCTTACTCGGTGACCAGGGCCCCCGGGCGTGGTATGAGGGTCACTGAAGAGGGAGCTGCATCCACAGGCGTTGGTCCTGCTGGTCTGGCGACGGAGGGAAGCGGGCGCGGCAGCGCTGACGTGCGGCGCGTTGAGGCGGAATGGCTGATCGGGGAAGTGGATAAATGGGATCCAGGGTGGAGCAAGCGTATTCCCGTGGAGTTCTTGAAAGACCCCACCAACGCTTTCAACCATTACCTCCTGGCGGCAGTGTTGATGGTGTCCGGCGATTTGGATCCACGTTCTGCAAAAGCCGAGAGTCTTCTTTGGACGAGCGAATGGGATTGGAACAACCCGGATCATTTAGCAGTGGCGGAAGCCTACCTGGAGGCCAATGGTGAAGCCCTGGCGGAACTCAGGGCGGCGATAGAGACAGATTATTACCAGGCACCGCCTCTGCTGGATTTTTCTGTGCCGCTGTATCTCGGCAAGTTCAGGAAATTGGCAAACCTTCTGTCGGTTGAGCTGGGGCTGCTCAAAGTCAGCGGGGACACAGCGGGCGCCATCAGGGGGTGTTTCGCGTTGCTGGAGATGGGGTACGATGTGGGGAGCCAAGCGCTTAATTATATTGACACTCCGAGCCGGTGCGGGATGGCTTTTTCAGCACGAGGAAGCTACCACATGCCTGAGTTGCTCTCCCAAACACGTGATGTGGAAGTGTGCCTGGAGGCCGTGACGCGGCTGCACGAATTAGGGGGAAGAAAGATAGACGCCTGTGCCATGATGCGCGCGCAGCTTGAATTGTGGGTCAAGTCCGTCTATGACCCCCAGTTATTGGAGCAGCTTGAACAGTCTGCCGGAAGTATGGGCTATCCGTTCCCTCCGCCAGAGGTGTTAATGGGTCTCTCCAAGATGGCGCAAAACGAATCGGAAAGGGAAATGGCTTATGTGCAATCCGTCGCCGGACGCCGCTTAGATGCTATGAACAGGTCATTCTCGGAGTTCCTATCCATGCCTGCTCTGGAGAGCGATCAGGGATCCCTTGGCGGTCAGTTGGCGGAGGAGTTCGAGAAGCTCGCGCGGAATCTGGTGAAGAACGCGGCGCGGCAAGAGGTGCGGAGGGCCGCGAACGAAGCGCTGGCCGGCTTGAAACTCTATCAGTTGCAGACGGGAGATTTCCCGCAAAGCCTCGCCGAACTCGTGCCGGACTACCTCCCTGAGATTCCAGTTGATCCTTACAGCGGAGGCCCGCTGAAGTATCTAAGGGTTGGAGAAGGGGTGATGGTCTACAGCGTGGGGCCGGACCTGAAGGACGATCGGGCCGAGAAGCGAGCGACAAACATATGGGGGGAAGGGGACACGGTTTTCGAGCTGCGGTGAGGGAGAAGACATTCACACGTGTGCTGCGACTTTGTAGAGTTTCTCGTTGAATTCGCGCATGCGGGTTACGCACTCTGTGTAGGGCTCGTCCCTGTAATTCTTGAGGCCTGATTTCCTCGTGCGGTTCTCTATGTAGGCGCACCAATGCCAGCCGATTATGTAGGGTTTGGCGTAGGCGCGCGCCGCGAAGTCCTGATACGCCTTTCCCCTCTCCGCCTGGTTTGGCACGTAAACCTTGGCCTGCGGGCCGACTTTGAGGAGTTCGGTCGGGGCGAGGAATGCCGAGTCGGCGAGCAGTATGGGCTTTCCGAGCATCCCGCACCAGCGGTCGAGGTCGGCTTCCATGTATTCGAAACGAGTGTAGTACTGGACGGAAAGTACGTCGATAGTCGGAGCAGCCTTCTCCAGAACTATGTCGGGGATGCCGCCGTCGCCGTCGTAGCGATCGCCGAGGATGAGGTGGTTTTTGTCGTAGCGGCGAATCGAATCGCGAATGATTTTGTAATATTTTTCGGCTATCTCGCCGAGCGCCGCCTGTCCGTCGGGAGTGGAGAGGTCAGTTTTTTCGTCCCAGGTCTGGCCGCGGCGCGTTTTTATCCAGGCCGGCATGTCGCTGTAGAAATAGCCGATGAGGTAAGGGTCGTCGGCCATGTCCACGCAGTATTCGCGCGCGAGGTAGTCGCACCACTCCTCAAAATGCGCGGCGTCGACGTCGGGGAAGACCGGATTAGGGTCGTACATGGCGATGCTGGCAAAGGGGATGAGGTGGCAGTGAGGCATTTCGGCGCACTCGTATTCCTGTCGGGACCAGGAAGGGGTGTGAGACATGTCCGGTGAGGCGATTTCTTGGGTCCAGCCTATGGTGTTGAATCCCCAGGAGTGGAGGTCCTTTACGACGCCTTCGCGAATCCATCGCTCCTGGCTGGCGCCGTATTTTTCTTTCCAGATATGAACGTTGTCAGGGTACTTCAGTGCCGTAGACGTCATGTGGTTGACGCCCATAGAGATGAAGGCGTGTCCGTCGGGAGTTATGAACCACCAGCGGGAGCCGATTTTCTCGACACGAAAGAAGCCGGTGGCCTCGGACCTTATAGGCTTATAGCCTCCGAAGCGGTCGAGCTCTGCCATGTTCGTTCCTCCTGTCATTTTATAGTTCCGACACATCTGCAACTGCCACAGCACGAACCGGGCTTCCGTCCCCCGATGTTATGTTGAGGGGGAGCGCTGCGAAGAAAAGCCGCCTGCCGCGAAGGGATCTAAGGTTTATCAGTGCCTCAACTATGCCGATCCCCGATTCGAGTGTGCGGTGATGAAACTCCGCTTTCGAGCCAATAGGATCGACCGATGGTATGTCAGCGCCGACGGCTTTGACATTTCTCTCTTTCAAGAAATCGGCTGTCTCCGGCGCGAAGGCCGGGAACTCTTTGAAGTAGTTTTCATCATATATAAAGCGCTCCCACCCGGTGGAGACGAGGAGAATGTCGCCCGGCCGAATGTCGGCGGCGGCCAAGTCCTCCGGGAGGATCAAACTGCCAGCCTCCTTATCTGGGCCTGCAACGACCGCCGGACCGATGAAGTTTTCGAGCGGGAAGGTCGAAACGTCCTCCGTGCCCGGGATATGATGGAGCGGGACGTCAACGTGTGTACCGGTATGCGTGCCGAGCGAAAGCTTGAGAAGGTTGCAGCCGTCCTTTTCGTGGTCGAGGAACTTCTGCGCTGAGTACTTCGGGTCGGTCGGAAAGATGGGCATTTGATCGTTGAGATGCATCGAAAGATCGTATACGTCCACCACACGGTCCCTCCTGATTCAATAT
>CAZUUK010000005.1:25575-70625 GCA_964622675.1 uncultured Planctomycetota bacterium
GAGATGCATCGAAAGATCGTATACGTCCACCACACGGTCCCTCCTGATTCAATATGCCGATTGTGCAAGTCGCATAAAAAGTTGAACTATGGCGAGGTAGTTCAGGATGCGGAACGGGACAGCCTTATGCAGTCGAAGCTGCCGCAGCGACCTCATAAGCGCGGGAGTTGAACTTTTTCATTGCCGCAACCAGTTCTGCGTAAGGATTGTCCATGTAAGTCTTTATACCGGAGCAGCGGGTCCGGTTCTCGATGTAGCCGCACCAGCCCCAGCCGACAATGTAGGGGTTTGAGAATGCCTTGGTGCCGAACTCGATGTAACCCTCGCCGCGCTCTTTCTGATCTTTACAGTATCCCGGAGCCGCCGGGCCGACCTTTAGGATTTCGGTGGGAGCAAGGAGCCCCGAATCAGTCAGCAGCACGGGCTTGCCGGTGAACTCGTGCCAGTGCCTAAGGCTCTCGGCCATCGGGTCGAATTTGGAGTTCCAGTTGGTCGAAACGACATCCATCGTAGGCATCATGGCCTCGAGGATATAGTCAGGAACGCCGCTGGCGCCGCGGTATCCGTCACCGAGGAGAAGGTGGTTGGGATCGTAGCGGCGAATCGAGTCGTGAATGAGCTGATAATAGCGTCGGGCTATTCGCGTGAGTTCGTCGCGGCCTTCTTCAGTATCGAGGTCGAGAGCGTCGGCCCAGGAATGCACATAATCATTGGAAGTCCAGCCCGGCATCGGGCAGAAGGCATAGCCGATGAGAAGCGGCTCCTCGGCCATGTCCACGCATGCCTCGCGCGCGAGGTAATCGCAGTGCTCCTCGAAATCTCTGGAAAAGACATCCGGGTATACGGCGTACGGGTACCAGTGCTCGATATGGGCGAAGTCAATGTGATAGATGTAGGGTAGACCTGCCCATTTGTACTCCCAGTAGTGCCACTCGGGCGTATGGCGGAAGTCTTTGGATGCGAGTTCCTGGGTCCAGGCGATGGTGTTGAATCCCCAGTCCAGGAGGTCTTTTACAACCCCGTCTTGTATCCAGCGTTTCATGCTGCCGCGGTAGCGCTGTTTCCATATGTGGATGTTGTCGGGGTACTTTAGCGCGGTGTGGGTGACGTGGTTGACCCCCAACATGATGAAGACGTTGCCATCGGGATCTACGAACCACCAACGGCCATCAATCTTTTCCAGGCGAAAGAAGCCGGTAGCCTTGGAACGAATTTGCGGCCATCCGCCATAACGATCGCGGTCCTGACGCATCGAGCAGCTCCTTTCCAAACAACGAGGTTAACCCGGTGCGGATTCTATGGTTAGACGGAGAGGGTGTCAAGCCGGTGAAATCCGCGCGGACGGCGCCAACCGAGGACGAAAAATCTCTTGCATCGGACAGGAGGCGGAAGTAGAAGGTAGGAATACGGATCTGCCGAAGGCACGCGGCTCCAGGCGGAAAGATGGATACCCCAAGCGTAATCGGCATCATCTACGCCGGGGCGAGGGTTCTGGGACTCCTCGCCCTCCTTTACTATGCGATTGTGGAGATCCGAAGGGATCGCAAGAGATGACTTCGGAAAGAGTTAAAGCCATCTTGAGGAGCGAACTCGAGGCCGAGCAGATACTCCAGTACGCCAAGGAGGAGGCGGGGAAGATAAGGGCCAAAGGGGAGGAAGACGCGGCGAAGCTGCTGGAGGAGGCAAAGGGAAGAATCCGGCGCGAAAAAGAAGAGTCGGTCGAGAAGGCAAGACGCGTGGCCGAAGAGAACCGAAGAAGCATCCTCGAAGAGGCCGAGCAGAGCATGAACTCCTGGCGGGGGAAGTTCGAGCGAAAGCGCGAAGATCTCGTAAGCGAGATCGTAAGCAAGATCCTTGGTGAGAGATCATGACGCTGAAGTTGTATGCGTATTCTGCCGCTTATCCCGTTCTCGGGGCGCTAAAAGCAAGGGCGGTGACCGAGGAGGTCGTGGAGGGGGTACTGAGAGCGGCCAGCTTCGAAGCGGGCGTTGAGATGCTTTCGGAGGCTGTCGGGGATTCCCCTGCAGGAAAAGGGCCTCTGGAGGTGGAGGATTGGCTCTGGGGAAAGTGGGAGGGGAACGCGAAAGAGCTGGCCAGGTTCATGCGCGGGAACGCTGGGAAGTTTCTGCTATTGTACGTAGCCAGGTCAGACGTGAGGAAACTGAAGCTTAAGGCAAGGGAGTTTTCGAAGCGAGAAGGGGCGACCACCGCCATTCTTCGCAGGCGGGGAGTGCTCCTGCGGGATGAGAGGTTGGAAGGGGTGAAGACGTCAAAGGCCCTGGCTAAAGCGGCGGCGGGCACGCCGCTCGAGCACGTACTACAGCGAGCGCTTCCGGCGATTTCAGATGAGGAAGGTTTGCTTAGATTTGAGCTGGCCCTGGAAGCGGGCTATGAGCAGATGCTGAACGCAGAGCTGCTGAAATTGGGGGAAGAGGGAAGGGATGCGCGCCGGGAGCTTCTGGGAGAGGCGTGGGCCTTGAGGGACCTTTTGAAGTCACTCAGACTGCGGTTCGGGTACGGAATGGAGCCTCAGGAGATCTTCCACTACGTAGCCTTCGCGAGCCCGGAGTTTTCCGCGTATTACTTCTGGAAAGTCGTGGAGAAAGACGGACCGGAGCAGTCCCTGCAAGCAGTTCCCAAGGGCGGGCTGTCAGAACTCCTGAGCAAGCTCAATGCCTACGGGAGATCAGTCGCGCAGCTTGAGCTGCTGGCGAGGAAGCATAGCTGGGGGCGCGCTCGTGCAAGGCGCATCGGCGACCCATTTTCGCTGGTGACTTTTCTGAAGTACCTTGTGTGGCAGGAATTGCTGACCGAGGATGCGGTGACGGCTCTGGCGGCCAAGCGATTCGGCTTGCCGGAAGACGAGCTTCGGCCGATGCTAGCATTTACGCCGGGAGTCTGAAGCGTGTTCAGACCAGTTAGGATGGCTCTGGTTCACATATATGCGTTAAGAAGAGCCCTTCCGCGGGTAACGACAACATTGATGACCGAAGGGGTGCTTCACATAGAGAATGCCGAGCAATTTGTGAAGAAGCTCCCTCGAATAAGAACCGCCGGAGCAACGGAGAAACTCTCAGAGATAGACGGTCTCCTTGTTCGCTTAGAGGAACTTGCGCGGCGGCTGGGCGTCCCCTGGGTCTCGGGGCGAACGACCACCTCCTGCCCCCATCTGGACCCGGAAAACATCGCCGATGAGGCGAGCAAGAAAATCGGCGAGATAACCGACCGGGTTGATTCTCACATTCGGGAGATGGAGGAGGGAGAGATCGCGATAGAGAATCTGGAGCTGCTCTCGACGCAATTGCAGTCGCTTGCCGAGCTGGGAGTAAGCGATAAGATGCTAAACGAACCGGTTTTCATATCGTTCGAGACGGGAACAGTTCCGGCGGCGAATCTGACGAGTTTGAGAAACAGCATTGAATCGCTTCCGGTACATCTTGAGGTGTCAAGGAGGGTGGGGAAAGACGTTCTGGTGAACGTCGTAACCACGAAGCCGCACGCGGAAGCCGTCAGTGGGGCGCTCCGGGGGGCACATTTCTCCAGGATGAGGATCCCTACGAGGTATACGCACTCTACCAACGCAGTCGAGGAGATAGAAGTCGATCTCTGGGAACGGCGCGAGGACCTGTCGGCGCTGAGGTCCCAGATGGAGAACCTGCGCGAGGAGCTCCGCGAAGAGGTGTGGCTGTGGAAGAGGACGCTGGAAGCCAACAGAAGAGTTCTGGCATCGATGGACAAGTTCATCCAGACGGACTACGCCTACTACATAACCGGATGGGTGCCGATGAACCAGGTCGAGCCGCTGAGGCGCGAGTTGTGTTCGGGGAGGGATTGCGGGACGGAGATGGACTACGAGGTGGCCGAGGAGGTGCTTTCGAAGCACGAGGTGGAAGTTCCAACAAAGCTGCGACATCCGTTTTGGATGAGGCCGTTCAAGCAGCTCGTGAACGTATATGGATGGCCGAGGTACGAAGGGCTGGACCCTACTCCGTTCCTGATGCTTACGTTTGTGCCGATGTTCGGAATAATGTTTGGGGACGTGGGGCACGGGCTGGTGCTGATGGCGGCGGGGGCGGCGCTGCTGGCATTTAGGAAGCAAGTGGAGAGGCTGGCGGAGTTCGGGGGTGTGCTTTTGTGGTGCGGCCTTTCGGCGATCGCTTTCGGATTTCTATTCGGCAGCGTATTCGGCGCAGAGAGGGTGCTGCCGAGAGTGTGGCGGAGACCCCTGGAGTCGCCGGAGCAGTTTCTCAAGGTGGGCGTCCTTATCGGGATTGGCTGCATCTCATTGGGTCTGATACTTAACATCATACAGTCGGTTAAGAGGAAGGACTGGTACGAGACATTTTTCGGGCAGTGGGGGTTTTTGAGCATCGTTTTTTACTGGACGGCGCTGGGGTTGATATGGGGGAGTCTGCGCGCTGAGGGTCCCGTCATCGGCGCCGGGGTTGTCGCGATACTGATACTGTGGCCGCTTGCGGCCATGACGATCGGCGCGCGACTGACGGCGAGATTCGCGAAGCGCAAACCCCACGAGGAAGAGGGCGCGGCGGAAATCATCTTCAGGCCGATTGAGCTTTTGCTTTACCTTCTCACGCACACGGTGTCGTTTGTGCGCGTTGGAGCTTTCAGCCTGAGCCACGCGGCGCTACTGTCGGCGGTGTACATTGCGTCGGAGGCGCTGGGCGGCTTTCACTTCATCGTGGAGGGCAACATAGGTGTAATTCTGCTGGAGGGGCTTATCGTTTTCATACAGTGCATGAGGCTTGAGTTCTACGAGTTCTTCTCGAAATTCTTCCTGGATCAGGGGAAGAGGTACGAACCGCTCTGCCTCCCAAGGTAGGCAGAGGAATGAAGAGGAGGAGCTGAGGAATGGAAAAAGCGCGGAAATGGAGCATGAGGGCGAACGGAGTGTTGGGCGGCGTCAGTCTGGTGTTTCTGATAACGGGGATAGCGATTCTAACCATGCCGTACGAAGCTCACGCTCAGCAAGCTCAAGCAGGCGCGGCTGTGGAGTCTTCTGCGAGGGTTGCGGGGTTCGCCTTCCTGGCGGCAGCCGCGGCGGTCGGCCTTTCGTGCATAGCTGCGGGTATCGCCGTAGGAGCCGTGGGCTCGGCGGCGATGGGCGCGGTAGCAGAGAGACCTGAGCTTATGGGAAGGTCACTCATCTACGTCGGGCTGGCGGAAGGTATCGCGATCTACGGGCTGATCGTCTCAATAATAATTTTGGGGAAGGTGTGAATGAGAATCCGATGCATTGGTGACGAACTCCTAGTCTCAGCGCTTAGATTAGCGGGCATCACGGGCCGCGCCGTGGAGAACGAACAGGAAGCAGCCGAGGCGCTGGGCGAGTATGCGGGCGAGGAGTCAATAATCCTTGTTGGGAGAAGTGCGTATCGCTGGGTTAGGGAGTCCGTGGAGCGGCTGCTGACCGAACACCGGCATCTTTGCATCGTTGAAATCCCGGACCTCAAAGTGGGAAAACTGGAGGTCGAATCGGAGAGGAAATTGGTGGAAAGAGTACTGGGGGTCAGGCTGTAAGATGCCGGAAGAGGAACTGAGCTCCATTCCAGAGCAGATACATGCGGAAGCGGCCCGCCGCGCCGAACAAGAGACGGAACGCGCAAGGCGTGTGGCTGGAAGGCACGTTTCCTCTGCCAAGAGGAAGGCCGAGGAGATGGAACAGGAACTCCACCGCGAGCTTGGGCTTCTTTTGAGACACGAGTTGGATCGAAAGACGGCAAGGGCGAGAATGGAGGTGCGAAACAAGAAGCTGGCCCTCCGCGAGGTGCTGTATGACGAGGTGCTCAGCTCGGCCCTTTCCAGACTCGAACAACTGCCCCGGGACGAAGCTTACCAGAGGATGTTGGGCCGACTTGTCCTGGAAGGCTTAAGGGAGCTCGGCGGGAACAGGGCGAAGCTAATGGTCAACGCGAAAGACGCGAGCTTTCTCGCCGGGGAAAGCCGGTTGTCGGAGCTGAGGAACTTTGTGGCGGCGGATCTTGGCGCGGACGTGAGTCTGGAGGTTTCAAGCGAACCTATAGAGTGCACAGGTGGCGTGGTTGTGGCGTCGCCGGAGGGGCGCGTCCGCTACTACAACACCTTCGAGGAAATGATTGACAGGCGCAAGGACGAGCTGATAACGGCAGTCGCACGAGAGGTATTACAGGAAGAAGATGTCTGAAGAAAAGATCGTAGGAGAACTCATTTCGATAAACGGCCCCTTGGTTCTGGCCCGAGGGATGTCGCGCGCAGGGATGGGGGATCAGGCGGAGGTGGGAGAGCTGGGGTTAATCGGGGAGGTTATCGGGATGAATGGTGAGGTCGCCACGATACAGGTGTACGAGGAAACAACGGGGCTGAAGCCGGGGATGAAGGCGGTGAGCCTGCGAAGGCCGCTTTCTGCAGAGCTGGGCCCGGGACTAATCGGGACTGCCTTCGACGGGATCCAACGCCCCCTGGAGGCGCTGGCGGAGGCTTCGGGAGATTTCATCGGTAGAGGGGTTGAGCCTCCGGCGCTCGACCGGAAAAGGCGCTGGCATTTTCTTCCGACTGCCGAGGTGGGAGCAAAGGTAGCGCCTTTGGCGATAGTCGGCGAGGTGGAAGAGACTGAGGTGGTAACGCACCGGATTATGATACCGCACGGCGTGAGCGGAGAACTTGTGGAGCTGGCCGGCGAGGGAGAATACGGCGTTGACGATGTGATAGGGAGGGTTCGCGGCGAAGGGAGGGAGTGGGAGTTGAAGATGTTTGAGGGCTGGGCTATCCGCCGCCCCAGGCCCGTGGCCAGGAGGCTGCCGCCGTCGGAGCCGATGATAACGGGCCAGCGGATTCTGGACTTCCTTTTCCCCGTTGCCAGAGGCGGAGCCGCCGTTGTTCCCGGCGGATTCGGAACTGGGAAGACTGTGATCCAACACCAGCTTGCCAAATGGTCGGATGCCGACGTAATCGTCTACGTCGGCTGCGGAGAGCGCGGGAATGAAATGACGCAGATCCTTGAAGAGTTCCCGTCGCTCACCGACCCGCGAACCGGAAAGCCGTTGATCGAGAGAACGATCCTGGTCGCCAATACTTCAAACATGCCGGTGATGGCGAGGGAGGCAAGTATCTATACGGGGATAACGATGGCTGAGTACTACAGGGACATGGGCTACCATGTGGCGGTGATGGCTGACTCGACGAGTCGGTGGGCGGAAGCGTTGCGGGAGATATCCGGGAGGCTGGAGGAGATGCCGGCGGAGGAGGGTTATCCTGCGTATTTAGCATCGCGGCTCGGAGCGTTTTACGAGCGTGCGGGCCGCGCGGAGGTAGTGGAAGGAAGAGAGGGGTCGGTGACTGTTGTCGGGGCGGTCTCTCCGCACGGGGGCGACTTCTCGGAACCGGTAACACAGCACACACAGCGCTTCGCCAGAACTTTCTGGGCGCTGGACAGGGAGCTTGCGGGGCAGCGACACTTCCCATCGGTGAGCTGGATGCTGAGTTACAGCGGATACGCCGAGGGAGTGGCGAAGTGGTGGGAAGAGCGGGGATTGGAAAGATGGCACGAACTTCGGTCGAGAGCGACGGAGATACTCCAATCCGAAAGCCGTTTGGAGAGAGTTGTTAAACTTGTCGGTGCTGATGCGCTGCCGGACTCTCAAAGGCTTCTCCTCGAAATCGGAAGGCTCATAAGGGATGGGTTTCTTGCACAGAACGCCTTCGACCCGGTTGACTCGTACTGTCCGGCGGAGAAGCAAGTGCAAATGATGGAGCTTATACTCCACTTCTATGATCGAGGCCGCCATATACTGGAAGCAGGCGCTCCTGCGCTGACGATAATGGAACTCGAATGCGTAACGGACTTGATACGAATGAAGAGCACCGTCCCCAACGACAAGCTGGACTTGATGAAAGAGCTGGCAGAGCAGGTGGACAAGCAACTGGATGAACTTGCAGAGAGGTACGGTGTAAGAGAATGACTGTGCAGCGTTCCAAGGAGTACCTGGGGCTTGCCAGTATGACCGGGCCGGTCGTTGTGGTGGATGGGGTGGAGGGAATAGGTTTTGGGGAGCTGGTGGAAATAAGGGGACGTGGCGGCGACACCAGGATGGGCCGGGTGCTGGAGGTGAGCGAGTCCAGGGCTGTAGTGCACGTTTTTGCGGGGACCGAGGGGCTGAGCGTGGAGGAGACGCGGGTTCGATTCGCGGGCGAACCGATGATGCTAGCGGTTTCGGAGGATATGCTGGGGAGGGTCTTCGACGGCGTCGCGAGGCCTCTGGATGGGGGGCCGCCTGCGCGGAGTGACACCCACTACGACGTAAACGGCGCGGCGGTAAATCCCATAAGGAGAGCCTACCCCAGGGATTTCATTCAGACGGGAATCAGCGCAATTGATGGGCTGAATACGCTGGTCAGAGGACAAAAGCTGCCGATTTTCTCCGGAAGCGGGCTCCCGCACAACGAGCTTGCGGCGCAGATAGTCATGCAGTCCACCATAGAGGAAAGGGAACGTTTCGCCGTGGTGTTCGCCGGGATGGGGATAAAACACGACGAGGCGCAATTTTTTGCAGAGGAGTTCGAAGAAGCCGGGGTGATGGCCCATGTGACCATGTTTCTGAACCTGGCCGACGATCCTGCCGAAGAGAGGATAATAACGCCGCGGTGCGCTTTGAGCTTCGCCGAGTTTCTAGCGCTAGAGATGGACATGCACGTGCTGGTGATCCTGACCGATATGACGAACTACTGCGAGTCGCTCCGCGAGATAGCCGCCGGGAGGGAAGAGGTGCCCAGCAGGAAAGGATACCCCGGGTATATGTATACCGACCTTGCGAGCGTTTATGAGAGGACGGGAAAGATCCGCGGCAAAGAAGGATCCATCACCCAGATACCCATACTCTCGATGCCAAGCATGGACATAAGCCACCCGGTGCCTGACCTTACTGGTTACATAACTGAGGGGCAAATAGTCCTTTCCCAGGAGCTGCACCGGAGGGGGATTTACCCACCGGTGGACATTCCGCTGTCGCTTTCGAGGTTGATGAAGGACGGGATCGGCGAAGGAAGGACGCGGGAAGATCACGCCAACTTGCAGAGCCAACTTTACGCGACGTACGCGGAGGTGCGGCGGATCAGGGCGCTTGCGGCGATAATTGGGGAAGAAGAACTGTCCGAAATCGACAAGCAGCACCTGGAGGCCGGGGAAGAGCTGGAGAATCGCTTCGTCAATCAGGGATTCCACGAGAACAGAGCCGTCGAGAGAACATTGAATCTGGGGTGGGAGGTGCTGTCGGTATTGCCGCAGTCGGAGCTGCACAGACTTACCGAGGAACAGATCGAGAAGTACTCTATGAGGAGCGGGTAACGGATGCCAATAGAAGGCGTAGCTCCGACCAAAGGGAACTTGCTGAACCTGCGGGAGGAGCTAGGTCTAGCGCGCGAAGGGCACGAATTGCTCGACCATAAGCGCGAGGTCCTCATAAACGAGCTTTACCGACTGGTGAGCGAATACTCGCAACAGGCCCGGCGGGTGAATGAGCAACTGCTTCCGGCGCTGGAGCTTTTCAGAAGGGCGGTCGTGAGACTTGGTGAGGAACGGGCACGAGCGGCGCTTGCCGGCCTGGTTGAGGAGGCCAACGTAATAGAGATGGAGAGGAGCCTGATGGGAGTCAGGATGCCTGCGCTCTCGGTGGGGGAGGTCGTTTCCCAGGTGAGAGCGGGCACGTGGGAGGGAAACAGCGAGTTGGATAGGTGTTACGATCTGTTTTGCGGGGCTGCGGAGTACCTGGTAAAATATGTAGAAGGCGCTATGGTCGTCAGGCGGCTGAGCGCGGAGATAAAGAAGACACAGCGGCAGGTGAACGCCCTGGAGATTATCTTTATTCCTGAATACGAAGAGACGATAAACTTCATTGGAGCCGCGCTTGAAGAGAATGAAAGGGAGGGATTCTTCCGGCAGAAGCGGGTGAAGGCGAAACTGGCCCGCAAGCGGGGTGGAGGGCGGTGACGATAAAGAGGATCCTACTGCTGGTCAGCGGCTCTGCGGAATCAAAAAGCGCGGCCGAGGCGGTTATTCCGTTAGCGAAGGCGCTGAATGCGCAAATAGTTGCTTTCAATGTGGTTGACGTAAGCGTGGCCAGGAGGATGCGGCACGCTTCAGGCAAGCACGAGCATGAAATCCTGGTGGAGCTTGAGGAAACCGGCTGGAAATATCTGTATATGGTTGAAGAGATGGCGAAAGATGAAGGGGTGAAAATCGTCCTACAGCAAATGGAGGGCTTTCCGGAAGCGAAGGTTTTCGAGGCCGCCAGGAAGTTCGAGGCGGATATCGTGGCACTCCCCGGCAGCTCAGGGGGCAAACGCGGAGGCGCGATGGATGTAGCTAGATTCGTTGGAAGGGCCTTCAGGGAACTGAAGTTGCCAGTGTTGATCGTGTGAGTCCTTTTTGGGGTCATAGCTATGAAGCTGTCTGCCTACATCAGCGAAGAACGAATCATACTTGACTTTGAAGCGCATTCCGCACAGGACGTGCTACACAAGATGTGCGACATTATGGAGTGCCGCGGAACGGTCTGCTCGGGCCCGGATCTTCTTGAAAAGGTGAGGAAGCGGGAGGAGTTGGGGAGCACCGGCATCGGAGACGGAGTGGCCGTGCCGCATATTCATACCGACGCGAACGGGATATCCGTCGCCTTGCTTAGAACGAAGAAGGGAGTGGACTTCGGCGCCATTGACGGGAACCCTTGCCGGCTGTTCTTCCTCGTGGTTTCCCCGGACGATAAACGTTCACAATACCTTCAGCTCATGGCTATCATATCTACGCTTGTGCACCACGATGGTCTACGCGAGAAGCTGCTGGCGGCCGGGACGCCCGAAGAGGCTGCCCGAGCGATTAGCGAGGCGGAGGAAAAGGTGGCGTGCTCTACGAGGTAGGGGCGCCACGATTGACGTGAGGCAGCTATCCGGGATGATTGATCGGGGATGAGGCAGAGGGGGGCTAGTAGTGATAGTGGGAAGCTTCCCTGGTCAACGAGGATGTGCTGCGATGGCGGCTAAAGCCGCCTCCTTGATGTAGCTGCGTCGGGCGGCGATTCTCTCCCGCCAAGAGCACCGGTGGCACTGTATTATCGCCGCCAAATTCCTTTTCTCGTATTGCTTCCTGTCTGAACTGCCGTGACGGCAAGCCGTGCGTCTGCACCTTTAGAAGTTCCTTGCATTTCGGATCAACCGTTCGTAAGATCAGTGCGCTCGTAGTTCGGCCAAATTGCGAGGAGGTGGAGCTATGCCAGTAAAGTACGCGCAGGCCTCTAACCGCTCTTACGGGGAGTGGGTAAGCCGGGAGGCCGCATTGCGCGGAGTCCCGGAATCGGACGTTCACAAGATGATCGAGGTGGAGGACTTTCGCTTCTGGGTCCAAAAGGGGGGGCTGGGAAGAGAAGACCCGGTAATGGGTGCCCGCGTGGAGTTCAACCGATTGTGTGAGCATTTCGACGCCGTGCTAGACTTCAGCCAAGAGGAACTCGAGAAGGTAATTATCGTCAGCGGGACGGGGATTCGCTGGAAGGAAGAGAACCAGCAGTAGGGCGTTCAGCGGCCCTACCCTCAGTCAGCACGGCGATCAGAATGAGAATGGCGTAATATAGAGCAAGGAAGACTGTAACAGCCAGCGTGTATGTGGGCGCCGACCTCTTGTCCACGCCGAAGAGCATGAGCAATCCCACAAATGAGCCCTCCGTCGCCGCAGGTCCGATCAAGGCATATATGGGAATGATCGCCAGGATCGTGAGAGTCGCCTGCACAAAAGCACACTGCCAGAAAGAGAAGCGGGCCCCAAGCGCCGACAGCCACAGGTAGAGGGTAACGGCCGACAAGAGCCAGATTCCGATCGAAGTTAGGAGCGTGACCAACGCGATACGGCGATCGCGCGCCAGCTTGAGGCCTGACAGGAACTCATCGGCACGGTTATGGCAGAAGCTGCGTGCCTTTTCCGGCAGTCGGACAAATAGCATTGCACGCTCGAGCGATCCGGGAAACCTATCTCTCAAAAGAGCCGCGACAATAATACCACCCAACAGAGTGACAATCATCACGGCGGCGGGCAAAGCAGCAGCCATCACCGGCAGGGGGAGAGAATGCATAGCGGCCAGGGAAGCGTAAAATATGATGGTCGCCGCGATGAAGTCACCCAACCTCGCAAGTGCTAGGGAAGCTACGCCCTCCCCTGTCGGCACGCCTTCGCGTCTCAGCATTACCACATAGGACAGCTCACCAGCCCTTGCCGGGACGAATGTGTTGAAAGTGTCCTGGAAGACCACTATCCGAAACAGTCTTCTAAGCGATAGTCTACGCCCGCTGACCACCCGAAAACGATAGGCTTTCAGCGAAACACCCAGGGCATGAACTAAGAAGGCAGCGCCTATAAGCAGAGGGCTCGCGGAGACCAAGGTCTTTGCCAAGTGGCTGGGTCCTGCGCGCCAGAGCAGGAACCCTGTCAGAGCTAGGGCAAGGACGACCTTGATAAGCCTTTTCATCCGCCTTTGCCTCGCATGCAGGTGCTGCGGCCATTCAAGCATCGGGGTATTCTTGCCGAGTTCGGCGAGCTGCGCAAGCACGAAATCTCCTGGCAAATTGATACAGACCGAGGGACATCCCCGACAGGACCCGCAGAGCTTTTCCATAAGCAGCCGCGGTCTCGGGAACTGGGTTGCCATGCTGCCGAGGAACAAGGTGTTGGAATTCGGAGGCGATTACAGGATTGTGGAAAATGCTTACGGGCACCTAGTGATGGCCAGGGAAGACATCGGTTGCGCCATGGGAGACAAGGGAAGAATGAGACATATTTCACTGGAAGACGCTAAGGCCTGGGCCAGGGGGATGCTTGTGGATAACCCTATCGAGGCATACAGGCTGGAGTTCGACTAATTGCCAGCGCGGCGAACGTTGCTGAGAAAGAGCCGCAGCGGCGGCAGCGGACGCAGGCCCAGCTCATGCCATAAGGTCAATCCGTGAGGAACCCTGGGACTGGTCTTCTTCCGGCGGGGGGGACTGCTCGGACTGAGGGGCGGGGCGGTCCTCGACATTCGCAGTTGCTCTATAGACGCGAATGGGCCAGGGGGCCGGTCGCGGCAATTGAGTTTGCTGCTGGGCTTGCGCCTGGAGCGGCGCAGCTACATTGCCACGGGGGGCGCTGGCCTGGGACTCCAGCTCCTCGTACCCCAAGGCAACAGGATTGTCGAGGCGGCCCTGAGAAGTGGCTTTCTGAACAGGGGCGGCCTCGGGAGCGGTCTGCTGGGGCTGCGGCGAGATGGCACGTGCCACCTGGCCCGCGTCACCTATTCCTCCAACTCTTGCCATGGGCTCCTCCGAAAGTCTCGCGCCCTTCGCGTAAAGTTTACCACACTCTCCGTCAATGTCAACAACGGCGGGGGTCAGGTTGTGTACTCTGCGTTAATCCTTACGTACTCGCAGGTTAGATCGCAAGTGCACACGGTGGCCTTGTGCTCGCCTAGCCCGAGGTCGAGCCAGAAGAGTATCTCGGCCGGTTTCATTTGAGCGCGGAGCCGTTCCTTAGAAACCCCTGAGGGAAGGCCGCGGGTGTAGGCAACTTCCTTTCCGATGTGGAGGGTGAGCTTGTCCGGCTCCAGCTTGACGCCGGAGTTTCCCGCCGCGGTGACTATTCTACCCCAATTGGGGTCCTCGCCGGCGGCGGCCGTCTTGACCAGCGGCGAGTCGGCGATGGCCCTGGCAACTGCAAGAGCTTCATTGACCGTGGGTGCTCCGCTGACACGCACTCGTATGAACTTGGTTGCACCCTCCGCGTCACGAACGATCTCCTCAGCGAGCTTGGAGCAAACGTAAAGGACGGCGTCAGCGAACTCCTCGGAGGCGGGGTCGGCGCTGCCTAACCGCGCGTTGCCCGCACGGCCGTTGGCCATGAGGATCACGGTGTCGCTGGGGCTTTGGTGCCCATCAACTGTTATGCGGTTGAAGCTCTGCTCGACGGCGGAATGAAGGGCAGCCTGTACCAGTTCCCGAGATATGGACAAATCGGTGGTGATAAAGCAGAGCATGGTGGCCATGTTGGGGGCGATCATTCCCGCCCCTTTGGCAGCACCCGCAACGACTCCGCGCACGCCCCGGGTCTGAACTTCGACAGCCACCTCTTTCGGGCGGGTATCGGTGGTCATGATGGCGTGCGCGAATGCGTGACCGGCTTCGGCGGAGGATTCCAGCCCTGCGGCTGCGGCCTCGATGCCTTTGCGGACGTTGCCCATGGGTAAGGGAACACCTATCACTCCGGTGGACGCGACAAATACGTGGCCAGGGGGAATGCCAAGGAGCTCTGCGGCGATCGAGGCCATTTCGTTTGCGTCTTCGAGCCCTGGCCGGCCTGTGCAGTCATTGGCGTTGCCGCTGTTTGCGACGACTGTTCGGACGGTGCCGTCCCTTATCTGCTCGCGGCCGCGAGCGACGTGGGCGCCGACGACGGAGTTCTGCGTGAACAGCGCGGCGGCGACACAAGGTTCGTCGGAATGGATTATACCGAGGTCCAGCTTTTCGCTGCCGGGCTTTATGCCGCAGGCAGCCGCCGCGGCTGAAAAGCCTTGTGGCGTGGTGATGGTTCCCTTTACTTCCTTGATCATATGAGGCCCTCAGTCTCTTGAAAACCGAACATGATGTTCATGTTCTGAACGGCCTGCCCCGAGGCCCCCTTGACCAAGTTGTCAACGGCGGAAACAAGCACTGCTTTTCGGCCGACAACCTTGCAGCCGACATCGCAGAAGTTCGTTCCCAGGACGTCTTTGGTGCGAATCGGATGGTCCTCGCGCACGCGGACGAAGGGCTTTTCCTCGTAGAAATCGCGAATTGTATTCAGCAAATCTCCTTCGTCAATTCCTTTGGCAAGCCGGACGTATATGGTGGTCAGTATGCCGCGGTCCATCGGGATCAGGTGCGGGACGAAGATAACGTCAACCGGAGCACCCGCGAGCTCGGACAGGACGTTTATCATCTCGCCGGTATGCCGATGCACGCCTATTGAGTAAGCGTGAACGCTCTCATTGCATTCGGGAAAGTGATATGCCTCGGCAATTTTTCGGCCCGCTCCGGAAACGCCGGACTTGGAGTCCACTATAATCTCCGCGCGCTCGCAGAGGCCGCTATTCACGAGCGGAGCGAGGGGGATAATGGCCCCTGTTGGATAGCAGCCTGGATTTCCGACAATTCTCGCACCGGCGATGCGGTCAGCATAAAGTTCAGGAAGGCCGTATACGGTACGGGCCAAGTTTTTCGCATCCGTGTGCTCGACGCCGTACCACCGTGAATACTCCTCGGCGGAGGTGAATCTGTAGTCAGCGCTCAGGTCAACCACCCTCATCGCGCCCCGCAGGAAGGGGGGGAGCAATTCCATTGTCACCGAGTGCGGGAGCGCGGCGAAAAGGAGTTTCACATCATCCGGCACCGCCTCCGGAGCAAGCGGCGAGAGCTTCATGTCGAAGCGTCCGCGAAGCGACGGGAAGAAGTCGCTCATTCGCGGCGAGCCCGGCCGCCGTGAGCCCAGATAAGCAATCTCAGCGTGCGGATGACGAAGCAGTATGCGCACAAGCTCCAGGCTGGTGTAGGCTGTTGCGCCGAGTATGCCGACCCTGAGCATTGATCGCCTCCTTAGAGGGATGGGTTCATTCAGCGAGAGATTATAGCAACAAAGCGGCTGATCATGCCAGGGCGAGCAGCCGGTTGAGGAGGTGGGAGGGATGATTAGCGCTTGGAGTACTGCGGGCCCTTGCGAGCCTTCTTCCTCCCGTACTTTTTGCGCTCGACTTCTCTGCTGTCCCTGGTGAGATACCCGCCTGCACGCAGGATCGGATCGAGGGTTGAGTCGGCCGTCTTGAGTGCGCGCGCTATGCCGAGCACCACGGCACCAGCCTGCCCGGATATGCCGCCGCCACGCACATTGGCGAAGACATCGTACCTGGTTAGAACCCTGGCGGCTTTGAGGGGGGCACGAACCGCGTTCTTGTCGCGTTCGTTCGTGAAGAATTCATCCACGTCGCGGCCGTTGACTAGGATCGCGCCTTTCCCATGACGAATTCTTACTCGCGCGACAGAGGTCTTCCGTCGCCCCGTTCCCCAATAGTAAGGGTTCTCGTCGGTCAGGGCGTCGGTCGGCCCGGAGAATGAAACTCCGGGCTTTTCAGCGATGCTGGCGGCTTCGTCTGGCATGTTCGCTACACCTCAACGGTTTCGGGCTTTTGGGCTGCGTGCGGGTGGTCCGCTCCGGCGTACACTTTCAGCTTAGAGAACATCTTCCTGCCGAGCGTGCTTTTGGGCATCATTCCCCGAACGGCGCGGCGGATTACCTCCTCAGGCTTCCGCTTTAACATCTCACCGAGAGGGATCTCTTTGAGGCCGCCCGCGTAGGTTGAATGGCTGCGGTAAATTTTGGAGCGTGGCTTGCTGCCCGTGACTCGGACCTTAGCTGCGTTGGTGACGATGACGAAGTCGCCCGTATCGGCGTAAGGCAGATAGGCAGGCTTGTGCTTGCCTTGAAGGATGCGAGCTACCTTGACAGCCAAACGGCCGAGGATTTTTCCCTCGGCATCCAACACGTACCAACGCTGTTCAATCTGCGTATTCTTGGACATGTATCTCCCTGAGTATGCGGCGTACCTTACGCCAGCTCATCCCAATGCGGACACCCCAGGATTACAACGTGCAATTTTATCACTCCTCCCCCACACTGTCAACACTGTGAACCTGCGCACTCGCCGTTTTCACGAGGGTGAACCGGAGGCCAATTAACCGCTTTACCAGCGGCTGAGACGCGTCTAACCGCAAGGATGGGACAGTGCCCTCGTCCCCCAGGCGGTTTTTTGCTACCGTCTGCGAGCGCTTGCACCACGGCCTGCCTGTGCGGTAGGTCTATTCTCGTCCGGCTGGCTCAGGTCGAACTGCATATCGGCGTGTGCTTTGTTGTTGCTCTCGGCAACTTCTCGCATCTCGTTATCAGGGTCGAGTACTGCGAATATTGTGTGCTGAGGTTTGGAAGGCCTCCAGAATGTGCCTACTCTTACGGTTCTCGGATCAAAATCGTTGGGCGCCGGGATGTTTGCAATAAGCGCGGAGCCAATTCCTGTGCCGCCTTTCTCAGGATCGCCGTCATAGAAGCTCACCACGAGGTTCCGCACATCGGCACTGCCGATGTTGTGAACGTTGACCGTGATGATCCCTGCGCGGTCTTTGAAGGCAAAATCGGAAGCTCCGACGGCGGGATCTGGCAGCAGCACCCTCTCGCCCACACCCGCTCTGGTCTGCCTTATCTGGACGATGTAAGTCCGTCGCGCGGGCACCTGCAGGTAGAGAGGCTGGCCGCGGGTCTCCAGAGTGAAGCTACTTCTGTGGTCCACGGAGTCAATTCTGTCGTCGTTGTCGGCATCGGGACCGGCGACGACGTCGTACTCTCCGCCTACCTCGAGTAGCCATGGACAGAAGCCCACCTTGCTGGGCTGGTCGTGGAACATATAGATAGCAACCTTGAGGTGTCTGGCGTCGGCCACCGGGGTGTAAGCGGCAAAATCGCGCCCCGTATTCTCATACGTCACCGCAGACTGGAGACTCCCCACGCTGGCCCTCCCGCCACGCATTCCGCCTCCGGTCATGTGGAAGAAGGGGTTGACGATGCCGGGGTAGGCTACCCGGTCCGTCGCGAGGGCCTCGGTGGTCTTAACCGGCCAGTGAGCGTGGAGAGTGTCGCGAGTTTTCTTCGAGTCGAAGAAGATCCTATCGCGGTCAATCCTGGCTCCATCGAGGTCCAGCTCTTCCGCCTCTGAGGTCAGCAATCGAACGTACTCTATCCCTGCATGGTTCTGGAGGTTGGCCGCGATCCATTCTGGAGAGCCCTCCGGGGCCTCAGGATCGGGAGTGTGGGAGTTCAGATATTCTGCGGCGAGCTTGAACGGCTCCAGGTACTTCTCATCTCCGGTCGCGCCGTAGGCAAAGATGAGCAGTTCAACCTGATAAAACCTGTAGTTGGGCCACGTGAAGAACGCGCCCCAGGGTACCTCACCAGGGCTGAACCACGAGGGGGTGCCCGGGCCGCCCAGCTCCGCCTCGGGGAAACTGAAGGCGTTGGGTATTATCCCTGTTGGTTTCGATTTGCTGGTGGCCATGGCGCTGTCGAGCAACCCGTCTGCAAGCTCGACCAACAGCTTACGGAGCATCGGGTTGTTATTATAGTCATAGACTTTGTAAAGCGGCTGTATGGCGCGCAGGCAGATTGAGGAGCTGGCGGCTTGCTTTCCGGACCCCACCATGAACGCGCCCAGATGGGTCGAGCGAAAGCTCCTGTAGCCGTGGTCGTTTGTGGCGGTCCACAGGTCCCGGGTGAGCTTTGCCGTTTTCATCGAACGTTCCAGCCACACAGGGTCGCCGTAGGCGATGGTCATCATCATGGGCAGCGTGTCGCCGGTAAATTCGGACACATGCTCGGCATCGCCGAGCGCGTCGAAGAAGCCCGCCTCGGGGTCAATCTCGCTGTGATTCCAGGCCCCATCCACGAGTTTTCGCGCCCCTTCGGATGCGACATCGGAAATGTGCTTGCTGATGCTGCCGTAGAATCCGAAGAGCCCTACCAGCTCGACATCGTCGCCCCAGCCGCCGCCGATTGAGCCCTGAGGCTGCTGCTTGTTGAGGATCCACCATTCGGACAGGTCGAGGAGAAGGCAATTGGCGTCGCGTAAAACCGCAGCCCATTTGGGCGCGTCCCCCGCGTCTGCAAGGTAATCGGTCATCTGCCAGTCGTAGTTCTCTTCCCATTCGATGTCAAGCAAGAGGCGCACGTAGCGATTCTGCGGTAAGACTTTCTCGACCTCCTCGAGGACTTTCTTTCCCGTACCGGAAGTGGGGCCCCAACGGTGCGCGTCGAGCGTATACAAAGCGCGGCCGCGATAGACCATTGCCTTCCAGTAGAGGGGGTCGTCAGGCTGCAGTTTCTCCAGAGTCGCCTGGCCCATCAGGCACATCACGTAGCTGCTATCCCTCCGCCCGCGTTCGAGGATCAAATCTATCCCATCAACAAAGTAGTCGAAGCTCATCTTAGCCTCGATCAGCACGGGGTCATCCGGAGATTCCGCCAGAGCCTTTTCCAGAAGCGGCTGTATCTCCGCGGCGAGCTTCCTGTCGCCATCGGGAACGTCGTACTGCGGGTGCCCGAGAACGCAAAGGAGGCCCAGCACGCGGGTCTTGAGGTCGGCGACATCGTTGAAGGCAGCGATTGCGCCGGCGAAATCGCCCTGGTTGAATAACGGCAAGGCCTTTGACAACAGGTTATCCGTCAGGACGGATTCGTCGGCTGTTATGTGTCCGTTTTCGCACGAGAAGGTCCGATCGGCCGAAGGGTATATCTCAATGCCCTGAATGCTGTTGTAAACGAATGGATGCCCCAGGTCGCTCCGCGCGCGAAGCGGAAGCCCCTTTTCGTAAAGCCCCAGGTTCTTCTTGTAGCCTGCTCCCTTCTTGCCACTGAGGAATGACTCCGTCGGAGGTTTCTTCTGGTCTATTGCCAGCCAGCGGTTGTAGTCCGAGTCGTCGCCGTGGAGTCTTATGTCGAGCTTCCCACCGATGACGTTAGCTGTGAAGCGGACGGGGAAGCTGTTGCCGAATGAATTGTCCACGCCTCCGCCGCGCGTTTTCCACTGCTTTGACTGAACGTTCTTTCGCACGAGTTCGCCGTTGGCGTACACCCAGATGCTCCCGATCGGCTGCAAGAGGTCCCCCAGGTAGAGGATCACGCGGTAGCTGCCGTCAGGAAGGTTCACCCGGAACAGCATATCGCCGTTGTTCTTGACGCGATCCACGGTGAGGCGATTCGCCAGAAATGCGTAGTGTTCCGGCCCCCGGATGGTACCTCTGAAGCCCTGCGGCTCGGGTGCGCGCCCAATTGACGCGGACTCATACCCCTCCCCTACCCAACCAAAGCCGTCCTCGTCCGAGTAATGGTGGTCTTCGGTGACACGGCGAAAGCCCTCGACCACAGGTGAAGAGGACGTGCCCATGTCGAACTTGAGTACTTCGGCGGCAGAGGCGACAGAGACGAAACATATGGCTGCGACGCCGATAAGTGAAATCTGCCTTAAGATGATCCCGTGTTTGCTCATGCTTTGCTTGCTCCTTTGATCTTATCCTTCGACGATGCGTCGCTCATGCGGTCAAATCTGACACACATACGATAAGAACTCCACCGGTTATTTGCTACCGGGAAACAAATCACTCGTCCCCCATGCGCAGTAAGGAAGGGTGGCACTCCCGGATGCCATTCGGCCGCCCCGCGTTGCCTTCCGAGCGCATCCCGGTGGTTCCATGATGGACGTTTGGGAGCAATGAGTCAACTTCCGTAGTGTAATAAAATGTAAAGAATGTTCCTGGGAAGGCGAACTGTGGGTCAAATCTTTGCGCGCTTCAGGCGCAGCGAATTGGTCACGACGTTTATGGAGCTTGCGGCCATGGCGATCTCTGCGATTACGGGGTGGAGCAGGCCGAGCATCGCTGCAGGGATTGCGATCACGTTGTAGAAGAGGGCCCAGAAGAGATTCTGCTTAATTTTTGCGAAGGTGGCGCGGGAGAGCTTTATGGCGCTGACAACCCCGGTCAGGTCTCCGCGCACGAGGGTGATGTCCGACGCTTCGATTGCGACGTCAGTTCCGGTGCCGATGGCAACGCCGACGTTTGCCTGCGTGAGGGCGGGCGCGTCGTTGATCCCATCGCCGACCATGGCAACCACGCCAACTTCATCCTGAAGGCGCTTGATCTCGCGCACCTTATCGCCGGGGAGAACATTCGCCAGCACGCGGGCTATGCCGACCTTTTTTGCAATCGCTTGGGCGGTGCGCTCGTTGTCGCCGGTGAGCATAACGGTTAGGAGCCCCATCGCCTGAAGTGCACGGATCGCCTCGACGGAATCGTCCTTCAGGGTGTCCGCCACGGCCAGGATCCCCAGGACCTGTTTATCCCGGGCAACAAGCATTGCGGTCTTCGCCTCGTCTTCTAGAGAACGTAATTCATCCGCCAAATGGTCGTAGGAAATGGCATGTTCGTCCATGAGCTTTCGGCTTCCGACGAGCACTGAATTTCCTCCTACGCGCGCCCTGACGCCCTTTCCCGGCACTGCCGAGAATTCCCGCGCCTCTGAGAGCTCCAGACTTCTCGCGACGGCACTCTCTTTGACTGCGTTCCCCAAAGGATGCTCCGAGGCGACCTCCACGGAAGCGGCCAGCCGTAGAACTTCATCCGGTGTTTGACCCGACGCCGGCACTACGTCCACCACTTCCGGCTTCCCCTTTGTAACGGTGCCGGTTTTGTCGAAGACCACGGCGTGTGCTTCCCGCATGATCTGAATAGCTTCGCCGCTTCTAATGAGTATGCCGCGCTGGGCGCCCACTCCGCTACCGACCATCAAAGCGGTGGGAGTCGCCAGTCCCAAAGCGCACGGGCAAGCGATGACAAGAACCGCGACGGCGGCCAGGATGGCGAGCGATAGGGCGCTCAGATTGGGGTTGATCCAGAAAATGACGCCTTGAGCTCCCAACAAGACTTCCCTGAAGAAGGACGGGAAGAGGAGCCAGGATAGCAGCGTCAGCGCGGCCACCACCAGAACCACCGGAACGAAATACGATGTGATCCTGTCTGCAAACTCCTGAATCGGGACTTTGGAGCCCTGCGCTTCCTGGACCATTCTGATGACCTGAGCCAGGAATGTTTCCTTTCCCACCTTGGTGACGCGCACGTGCAGGACGCCGTTTTGATTTACGGTAGCGCCTATGGCCTCATCGCCGACGGTCTTTCGGACGGGCATGGATTCGCCCGTGGCCATGGACTCGTCCACGCTGCTTTCACCCGATACCACTTCCCCGTCCGTGGGGACCTTTTCACCGGGGCGGATGAGCATCACGTCGCCCAGTTGCAGCTCTTCGACGGGGACTTCCCTTTCCTGACCGTCGGCAAGGACATGGGCGGTTTTGGCCCCGAGCTCGAGGAGCTTGCGTATCGCCTGGGAGGCGCGGCCCTTGGCGATTGCCTCGATGTACCGGCCCGTCAGGTGGAAAGCCATGATCATTGCCGCGACGCCGGCATAACTCTGAATCGGAGCGCCCAGGAGCTTTGCCGGCCCTGTGCCCAGAGAGACGAGTGTGCCGATAGAGATCAGAACACTCATATTTGCCTGGCCGTGACGGAGGACTTTCGCTGAATCTCGATGAGTGCCGAACCCCGGCCAGAGCACCGCAACGGCGGAAAGCGGGACCATCACGAATTCGAAGGCCGGGAATTTCCACCGAAGAAACATCTCGAAGAACATGAGAACGATCACGGGAGCGGTAAGAGCCCATACCGTTATGAGACGTGATCGGGCGGCAAGCATCCTCTGTGCCGGCTCGTCCTGCGGCGCGAGCTCCTCGACGACGGCGTGATAGCCTGCGTTCTCGACAGCGAGGATCAGGTCGCCGATGGATGTTTCCAACGGGTTGAATTCGACGGCGGCTGTTTCGGTAGCGAAATTGACTGCGGCGCTTGTGGCACCTGGGGCTTTTTTCAGCGCGCGTTCGACCCTGCGGGCACAAGAGCTACATTCCATGTCAACAATCCGAAGAGCCGCGCGCTCCCCTCCGACCCCGAGCTGGTAACCCGCTTTCGCCACCGCGTCCTTGAGCCACGACAAGTCAACGGCATCTTTTTCGAACTCGACCGTGGCCCTTTCGGTTGCGAAATTGACGCTGGCCAGATGTACGCCTTTAACCTTTTTCAGCGCGCGCTCGACTCTCGCGGCGCAGCTCGCACACGTCATGCCGCTTACGTCAAACGTGCGTCTGGCGAGTTTGCCTTTGCGTTCTTCGGCTGCGCCGGTGTCCGTCGAGTTTACCTTGGTGGGGTCCTGGTCGCTTTCCACCGGTCGCTCCTCCACCTCCGGGGGCAGAGGTTATTTCAACACTTTGCTGCGTTTCATTTCAGGCTTTCGCGGCGGAAGTGGCCTCGTCCGCATTTCGCGGAGCAGTATTCCGAGGAAAGCCGCGTCATCGATCAGGTAGCGTTTCCACAGACGGCGAGGCTCCAGACACAAGCGCCAGAGCCACTCGAAGCCCACCTTCTGGAGGAACCTGGGGGCTCTTCTTACTACACCCAATTCAAAATCCAGAGCTGCGCCCAGGCACAAACCGAGATTGGTTCTGAGCTGGGGTAGGTGCTTGAAAGTCCATTTTTCTTGCTTGGGCATACCCACGCAGACGAAAACGACCTGAGGCCGCCACGCATTGATAAGGTCAACTGCCTTTTTCGCCTCCTCGCAGTCCGCTGTGAACCCGAATGGAGGAGAGTAAGCGAGCACCTGGAGGTCTCTGTATTTTTTCGAAAGCCGTTCCTGTATATCCGTCTCGCTTCCCGGCCTGCCGCCAAGGATGAATGTTTTCCCCTTCCTGTCTGCCAGGATTCGGCACACTGCCTGGAACAGGTCGGCGCCGGTTACCCTTTCTCGAATCCTTTTCCCGAACATCCTTGCTGACAACAGCACTGGAAACCCATCGGGGAAGACGAAATCGGCGCGCCGGAATTGTTCCAGAAGCTGGGGGTTGTTATGGACCTTCACCACGTTGTCAACGTTTAGCGTCACGCCGACCTTGGCGGAGCCAGTCCCGCTCCATATGACCGGCTGTAGAGCGGAGACTGCGCTCTGCAACCCGTCTTTCCAGAAGTCAAGACCGAAAAGCTCGACTGTGCTCATGCTAATCCAACCTCACGGCAGATGCTGCGCGAGCCTGCGATATCTTGCTCTGAGTATTTGATGCATCATCCATCTCCTGACGGGGCGGTGGGCGTAGTTCTTTTCTATCACGTATTTCATCGACTCGTAGACTCTGGCGGAGAGTTGATCGTCGTTTTTGCTCGCCTCCCCGTTGCGGCAATGCACTACGGGACCGGCCCTCGCTCTCTCGACCGCAAAGCCCATGCTTCTCGCCCGGAAGCACAGCTCCTCGTCTTCGCCGTACATGAAAATCTTCTGATCAAACCCACCCGTTGCTTCGAGGACTTTCCTCGAGATGAACATACAAGCCCCGGTGACCCAATCGACCGATTCGCGGCTTTTTTCCGGATCGGCGGAACCGTGGGCACGCAACCCGTTAACGAAAGGTCTGGCGAAAGGTATTGCCCTAAGAACGCTGAGAGCGCCCCTGCCTAGACGATACCTGGCCAGCCCGCTCGCAGTTTTCCTGAGACCCAGCTCTTGCAGAATCCACTTCAAAGGCGAGGAAAATGCGAAGGCGGAGGTCTGGTACGAACCATCTGGAAATACAAGATGAGGACCGGCGATATCTATTTCTTCACCTTTCGCGCGGCATGCCCGGACCTCGGTTACAACGTCGCTTATGAGCCATGCGTCGGCATTGAGGAGCATGTAAAGGTCAGCTCCCACCGCGCGCATGCCGACGTTATTGGCGTGTCCGAACCCCAAGTTCCGCTCGTTTTCTATCAGCCTCACCCCATTTCCAAACTGGCGAACTTTCTCGAGGGTACTATCTGTGGAGCCGTTATCCACCACGACTACTTCCGCCTGCGGGCAGAATCTCAGCACTGATCGGATGCACCGCTCGATGTGCTCTTCACTGTTGTAGGTGACTATTATTGCGGCGGACTTCACGTGGGCCGATTCTCCTTCCGAGTCACCGCACTTGCAAGCAACGCATCAGCCGCGAGCAGGACGAGCAGGAAAATAAACGTAGGGATTATCCGAGCCGCAAGCAGTGTTCCGAATCCCAAGGTTACGGAGTTCGCTACGAATATCCGAAAAATGTTTCTGAACACGTAGCCGTGGATGCCGATTTGGTAGCCCCAGTTTTCCAAATGGTGGCAGAGCAGCGGCAAGAGGATTCCGACCACGGCGACGCCGACGTAACCGAAGTTCAAAAATGTCTCTCCGACCAGCGATGGTGTCAGCGGTATTAGCCCCGCAAAGGGATGGTCTGGGTTGACGAACACAAGCAGATAGTCGCCAAAGCTCAAACCGGGCCCGGGCAGAGCGCTTGCAATGTCCATGCAGTACGATTTTCCGAGCCAGAGCCCTTGAGCGTCGGCAAGGCTTACAGTGTACCCTATAACGCGCGGAAGCTCCATGAGCACTCGATGCCGCAAGAAGCCGAGCAACAGGAATGGTCCCGATTGCCCGCCGGTGACCTGGAACCTGTACTTGAATAAGGTTATGGCCACAAATAACAGCATCAGAGCCGTGCCAGCAAGTGCGAGTCTCAGGATAGAGAATCTCTTGGAGTAATTGCTGTAGATGAGGCCCAAGAGGAGCAGGAAGGTGAGCAAAGGCGCGCGAAATCCGGTGGCGACAAGTACGACACAACAAACCGCGGCGGGGAATAATCCGATGAGCATATTTATCCCGCGGTGGCCGCTATTCCCACCAGTCTTGACCACGTAAATCAGCATGATTCCAGCAGCAGATAGCGGCAGGCCCCGGTTTGCGAAGATTCGGATGTACCCGTGGCCCTTTCTCGCAAGGTGTCTGCTCTCATCAACATACTCGCCCAGGAGCGGAATTCCTACCGTGTAAAGGTGGTATGCTGAAACAAGCAGGCAACAAGCGAAAAGCCCCCAGTAAGCGATTTTCAAGCTCAGTCGAGATTCATTGATGACAAGTGCGGCGTCCTGCTTGCTGAAAGGGAAAACAAAACGAGAAATTGACCAGCCAAGCAACAATGCGACATCGAAGAGGAAGACAAGCAGCCGCACCCGCCCATCTATCTCTTGGGGGCTAGGGGCAAGCAATACCTCAATAAGCCAGAGGTGCAGAAACACGAAATGGAAAAGCAGGAAGAGGAGGAAGCCCGAGATTACTTTGCGCTTGAGACATGACCTCGTCTCTAATCCAAGCAGGGAGAAGATCATGACTAGGGCGGCGACATCGTACACGGCGGCACTTCCCCTCTATAGACGGCAAGGGCCCGCGCGACCTCTTAGACACGACTATCCTTCAGGTGCACCGCTACGGAACGTTTAGCTGAACCGCATATGAACGGAACAGCTATCTCTAACGCTTCACCTATTTCCCCCAGCTCCGCTTTAGCTCTGCGCCAACTACACCTTGATCTCACAGTCACCATTCGTTCGCTACGCGCTGCTACTTCCAGGCAGACAGATCTATCTCTAAGAGTTCAGCCAGCGCCTCGTTATACGGCTCAAACTCCTTCTCGAGCGCGTCCAGAACCTCACAGTCGTCACCGCTTTTGGGCAAAAGTGGTTGGGTCAGCAAGCGACGGTATAGGTCTCTAAGCGGGCTATATCGTATCGACCTCGGTACGAAGCTGGCGACCCTCAGCACCAGCCGCTGGACTGTTTGATTCCTCACGCGAAAGCTTTCGTTTCTCCGCGGGAAGGCATACCCTTGCCAGAAAGACCGATCAATCCCAATGCAACGAGAAACTTGTTCCATGAATGCAAGCGGGTCTTCCCTTAGGCTTTCGAACAATAGAACACATATTTTTTCGCGGCCGAACTTCTCCAGCCACTGGGAGATATAGTTGACGTATTTGCTGTGCTCGAGCGCTCGCCTTGGGATCACGCGCTCCTCGGGCAGCTCGGCCGAACCGGACCTCACCATTGACACGAAGTCCGCGAACGATAGCGGCTTGTCAAGGACAGCCATATTATTCAGCGCGAATTGATAGAGCGAATACACCCTGTCCGAAGGCTTTCTCAGAATGAACATGATTTTCGGGCACGGGTGCAAGCGGGGCAGAACTTCCAACGCAGTCCGCTGGTAGATGTAGTGAGGGGTTGCCTCAAGGATGACCTTGAGATTCTTCCCCTCACATCGCGTGAAATATGCCAGATATCCCTTCAACCCCTGCCGATCATAGTTTGAGCGTTTATTGAACCGGGGGTAGCCTCGGTCATAAAAGTAACGGGTTTCTTTGACGCTCGAGGTACCAACCTCCGGATGGTCCGCCAGCCAATCAAACAGTGACGTCGTGCCACACTTCGGCGCCCCGGCGATGATCACGTTAGGCGTCGGCATATCTGTCCTCCAGTTTCCGGACCCAGTCTTCCAGATTCACACCTGTCTCAACCTGCAGCATCACAAGCTCTTCGTTAACCGACTTCAGCACCTCCTGCGGAATACTCAAAGAATGATGTCGTTTGCGTTCATTATCATCAATGGGCTTCTGATTCATCCTATCCAAAGCAGCCCAGAGCCTGATCTTGAGGTCAACAGGCATCAACTTACTGAGTGCAATTCTGATTGCAGACGGTTTGTAGAGAAGGTCCCTCAAGAGCGCAGACCTTGGGGCGCTTGCCTGGTTGCTCCTCCTGCTGCGATCCGCGAGGGACGGCGAGGACTTGAGGCCGATAAAGCTGCAAATGCGTTCGTAAGTTAAACCGCTTGTGCTCTTGCCGAACAGCTCTTCAAATTTCACGTACATGAATTCTGCTTCAGGAAATACGTGCCGGTAGCGGCTTACCTGTTCTAAGTAGCGCCCCCTCGCCATATAGCTGTGATGGTGCAGAGAAAACCCCCTCTCAGGGCCGGCAAGGCGAACTTTCTCCGCAACGAGGGCCTCGGTAAAGGAAAGGGGCTCGTATCCGCGGCGAACGCTCATCCGGTAGTGTGAGTAGGCGCGCTCAACGGGATGCCTGAAGATAAACACGATCTTGGGAGAACCCGCCCACTTCCGAATTCGAATGGGCGCGGCCTCGAAGAACATGTAGTCGGGATCAACTTCGCCCTTCACGCACGGGCCGTTGGGCCTGGGAAACTGCTTGAGGTACCAGTCAATACCGTGTTCGTACCTCTTGTCGTCACTAAAGAAATGAGTCTCCTTGATAGCCGGGAGGCAAACGTCTGGCTGCTGAGTCAACCAATCATGTAAGGTGGTTGTGCCGGCCTTTTGTGCGCCGACGATGAAGAAAGACGGCAGCTCTTTCATTTCACGCGATTACCTCCACCCCGCACGTCCGCGGAGACCAGCGCCTTGCCATACAGCACATTGATCCCGAGCACCGCATAGGCCATATAGGCGGAGAGCAGGTTTTGCCCTGCCAGGCTAATGGCGGCAGCCAGCGCGGCGCCTAGAAAGCCAAACCTCGGAACCAGCAGCAGCGCCAACAACAGGTTTGCCGCCGCTCCTGCAGTCGTGATGTTGCGCATCAATCGTTCGTTTCCACTCATCATAAGCAAATAGCTTACCGGCCCGGTCGCGGCGTTGACGAATTGAGCCGCCGCCAGTATGGTCAGCGCCGATGCGCCCGCTGTGAACTCGGGCCCGAACATCCTCATCACCTTCCCCGGGATAACAATGCACACCAGCAAAGCGGGGACTGCCAGGAAAGTTATAAGCCTGGCGGAGCTTCGTACCGTGGACGCCAGTGCCCTGTTATCACCTTGTTTGTAAAGAGCGGCGAACTTGGGCGCCGCAACCACGTTGACCGCATTCAAAATTATACTCGCAAGCATGGCCGTTCGGAAAGCGGCGCCATATACTCCTACCTCCGCCTTGGTCCCCCATACCCCCAGTACGAAGTACCCCGTCCAGTTAATCACCATGTTCATGAGGGCCATCCAGAAGAGCGGCATGCTGCTTTGTAGCAGCTCGCGGGTCTCGAACTGGCCTGCGGTATTGCGCAACTGCGGGGTGGAAAGAAGCCACATGAAGTACCCGATGAGCGCAGTCAGCCAGGCCGCAAGGGAATAGGCCCATATCGCACCAAGGACACCCCATCGCCGCCCCAGTAGGGCGAGCCCCAAGAGGGAAAAGAGCGGCACACCCACCCACCGCACAATCTGAGAATCCCGAATGCGTTTCAGCCCTCTCAGGGACTCCGCCTGCAAGAAAAGCAGGACCGAAGGGACGACGGCCAACGCCATCCAGCGCAAGGGGCCGGCCAATTCAGCCTTGGAAAAGACCCTCGTGGCCAGCCATGGGGCCATCGCGGCCAAAGCCAGCGTCACCACAACGGATGCAGCAAGACCCAGCGCCATAGATTTGCGATAGACGCCTTTCACCGCCGGCCAATTGCGCGTAGCGGCATTGGCTGCGGTAAACCGGAGAAGAGAGTTGTTGAGGCCCATGCGGCCGAAGACAGCGCTGATAGTGGCAACAGTTAGAACCAGGGAGTAAACCCCCAGGCCATCGGCTCCCACCATCCGCGCGAGGAACACGATGAACCCAAAAGCCATTCCCCTGCCAAAGACCTGCAGCACGAAGGCTACGGCAGCGCCACCCAGCACTTCCTGCATGTGGTCGTCAAACTTGCTACTCAGAAAAGGAATTCTGTCTAACATGTGTTTTGACGGCAGCCCGCGCCGCAAGAAATCGGGAGGCTACCTTATGTATCCCAGCTTCTCGAGCTTAAGGAGCATCATCTGTGCTGCCTCGTCAGGTGAGCAGTCCTCCGTGCTTATGGCGATTTCTGCGCTGTCGGGTGCCTCGTAGGGGTCGCTGATTCCTGTCAAGTTTTCTATTTCGCCTGCTCTTGCCTTCGCGTAGAGCCCCTTCCTGTCCCTGGCCTCGCAGACTTCCAAAGGCGTGGAGACATATACTTCAACAAAGCCTCCTACTTGTGATATGGTCGCCCTAACCTGCCGCCGTGTTTCCCTGTAAGGAGCTATCGGCGCGCAGATGGCTATCCCTCCGTTCTTGGTGATTTCGCTGGCGACAAACCCTATGCGGAGGATATTCAGGTCGCGGTGCGCTTTGGAGAAACCCAGTTCGCTGGAAAGGTTCTTGCGCACTACGTCTCCGTCGAGCAAGGTTATGCGCCGCCCGCCCATTTCGACGAGCTTGGCCAAGAGGGCCTTTGCCAGGGTAGATTTGCCTGCGCATGGCAGTCCGGTGAAAAACACTGTAAAGCCCTGTTTGTGTTTAGGCGGATAGCTTTTCCGCAGTTCTTCCACGACGTTTAGAAAAGAGAACCACTCCGGTATGTCCAGGCCCTCGCTGAGGCGGCGACGGAATTCAGTCCCCGAAATGCTCAGCACGGATTCTCCCTCTCGCACCTCGTCCACCGGCACGTACTGCGCCCTCTCCACGACGTAGACCATTTCGGGAAACGGTACCATTCGGATGCCGAGTTCGTCCTGATGGCTGCTTGCCAGCTCCTGGGCCTCGTATGGGCCGTAGAACTCCTCGCCGTTGCTATTCTTGCCCGGACCTCCGTGATCCCTGCCAACTATGAAATGGGTGCAACCGTAGTTCTTTCTGATGATAGCATGCCAAAGGGCTTCGCGCGGTCCGCCCATTCGCATGGCCAAAGGGAGCAGGCTCAACGCTGCCGTTCCCTCGGGGTACCTCTTAAGTGTAAGCTCGTAGCAGCGAATCCTGGTGTAGTGGTCTATGTCTCCCGGCTTGGTCAAGCCCACGACCGGATGTATAAGCAAGTTCGCTTCAGTCATCTGGGCCGCCCTGAAAGCAAGTTCATAATGGGCGCGGTGCATTGGGTTCCTGGTTTGAAATGCGACTACCCAGTGCCACCCCAATTTCTTGAACCTCTCCCTGAGCTCCCTTGGCGTGTTGCGCAGTTGTCTGAAGTCGTAGTGCGCCGGCATCTCGACGCCGAAGACCTGGCCGCCTACGTAAACCGGACCGGCTTTGTTGAAAAGATAGTCCACGCCGGGATGTGAATGATCGTCTGTGCCGTAAACGAGCCGGGCCTCTTTTTCCTTGTCCGCCGCCCAGATATCCGAGACGTGGAGCACTCCGACCAAGACCCCCTCGGGGTCCCTCAGGGCGATAGGCGCGCCTTTCCTTAGGTCTCGTGCGAATTCCTCCGTGACGTCAAGGGTGATGGGGATGGGCCAAAGGGTTCCATCGGCGAGGCGCATGTCTGTTAGCACGGCGTCATAGTCCGCCCGGCGCATGAAGCCTTCCAGCGGGGAGAACCCGCCGTTTACGATGAGTTCTATATCGCACAACTGGCGCTCTGTCAGGTCCCACGAAGGATAGGATCGGGCTTTGATCCGAAGCGCCTGAGCCTCATGGGTCGGAAGCAGGTTTTCTTTGAGTTTGCCTCCGTGCGGCTGTATCAGCGGCTTCACAATCGTCTTCCCCTACGAAAACGGCTACCGTGTGAGACCAGAAGCCTCCCCTGTCTCCGAACCACGGCAGCACGCCCTTCTACTTACAGAAACCCCGTGAATACGCTCGCTTTTTGAGAAGAAACGGGGGAGCGTGAGAACATATTATGTGTTCGGCGGCGCAATGTCAAGCAGCACGCGGTCCTGCCGCAGTTGCCACCGACACGGTTCAGGGATGCGTCTTTTCGGACTCGCAAGACGGGCCCGCCTTACCCATGCCGCTGACCCCGCAATCGGCCCGAAAACCACGCGACTCGCCAGCGAGGGTCACCTGGAAGGAAGTGAGCGCTTCACCTCCGCGAGGCTTGAGATGATAGCATCAAACGAGTCAGCGAACCGTTTCACGCCATCCGTTTCGAGGTAGGACGTTACATCCCGAATATCAATCCCAACGTCGCCGAGCTTCGTGATGGTTTCCGCGGCGAGATCGACGCCGCTCTCCAGGGTCGGCTTTACCTTCCCATGGTCTTTGAATGCGTCGTATGTGACAGGAGGAAGCGTTGTAACCGTATCCGGGCCGACAAGCTCCTCCACGTAAAGCACATCGCGGTACTGGGGGTCCTTTGTGCTGGTGCTCGCCCAGAGCACCCTCTGGACACGCGCGCCTTTGCTCTTGAGCGTCGTGAAGCGGGGATCGGAAAAGATCTCTTTGAACTTTCTGTAGGCAAGCTTGGCATTAGCGACCGCCGCTCTGCCGGCCAGTTCCTTAAGCCCCTTCTTCTCTGAATCGGACTCTGCCCGGCCCGCGCGCTCCTTCAGTCGCCCGTCGACAACCGTGTCCACGCGGCTAACGAAAAAGCTCGCCACCGAACTAACCGCATCAAGAGGCTCTCCCTTCCGTGCCCTGGCCTCGAGGCCCGAGATGTAGGCGTTCGCCGCCTCTTCGTACCTTTCTATCGCGAAAAGGAGCGTGACGTTGACGTTGATCTCTTCAGCAATCAGGGTCTCGATCGCCGGGATACCCTCGGCGGTCGCCGGCACCTTTATCATCACGTTCTTTCGCCCGACGCGAGAGAAGATGCGGCGCGCTTCCGCAATGGTCTCCTCAGCGTCGTACGCCAAATGAGGCGACACCTCTATGCTCACGAAGCCGTCCGCAGCTCCCGTTGACTTGTATACGGGAATGAGGCGGTCGGCTGCCATTTGTATGTCATCAAAGGCCAGAGCATAGAAGATCTCCTTTTCGTCAGACTGGCCTCGTCTCACCAAATCGGCTATCGCTTCGTCGTAGTCCCGGCTTGAAGTTATGGCCTTGTGGAAGATCGTCGGGTTGGAAGTGACTCCGCGCACGCCGTCTTCCTCTATCATCCTCGCGAGTTCCCCGGAGAGGAGCATTTTCCTCTGAATGTTGTCGTACCATACGCTCTGGCCCATGGCTTGAAGTTCCAGCAACGGGTTGCTCACGGCACCCTCCTTCGAGTTATGATTCTGCGGTGAACCAACCAGCCAAATGTCCGCTTCGCAGCTTCATCAGCGCCTGCCATCCCCGGTTGAGGGCAGATTTCTGGGACTCATATCGCCGGGAGCTCAGGGGCTGACAGTAAACATTTTGCGCACCTGCTCCGGGTACTTAGCGATGAACTCGAGCTCGTCGGCAACAAGCGGCTTTTGCTTCAGTACGTTGGCGAACCTCACGAGCTCCAGGACCTCCCTCGCCTCGGCGTCGTCCTTGAATTCGATCTCCAGCTTTTCGTAGACGTTGCGAAATCCCTTGATCCCGCTGTATTCGCCTGTGACGATCTGGCTGCCGGTTTCTACGATCTCCGGCTCGCCGCGGCCAAGCTCCTCGAAGTTGTAAAGCTCGTAGTTTCGCCGGTCTTTGAGGACGCCGTCGGCGTGGATTCCCGACGAGTGGGCGAAGGCGTTCGCGCCCACGCCAACCTGGTTAATGGGTATGGGCACGCCGAAAGCGTATGACGCGTATTTGGCGAGGCGCCAGCTCTTGGACAGGTCAACCCTCTCGTCCAGACGGTAGTTGCCTGCGAAGCCGGCGGACTTCCTGACGGAAAGGATCACCGCGAGCAGGTCCGCGTTGCCCGCTCGCTCCCCCATGCCGTTAACACAGGTATTGATGTACGCGTCCACGCCGGCGTCCGCAGCAGCCTTGGCGGCGGCAACCGAGCAGGCTACAGCCATTCCGAGGTCATTGTGGCAGTGGACTTCGACAGGCATGCCGGTCTCGGCGGCAAGCTCCTTTACACGGTCGTAAATTGAAAAGGGGTCGTCGTAGCCGAGGGTATCACAATAGCGGACTCGGTCAGCCCCGTGCTCCTTAGAAACCCTGGCGAATTCGATCAAGAACGACATATCCGTTCGTGAGGCGTCTTCCGCGTTTATGCCAAGGGTGGCCGCTCCCAGTTCTCTTGCCCTGCTCAAAGCCTCGGCGGCCATATTCACTATGTCGGCGCGTTTCTTACTGCCGGCGAATTTCCCGACGATCATCTGGTCTGACGTCGAGATGGAAAGGTTGAAGTCCCTTACGCGCGTCAGCTCGAACGCCACCTCCACATCGTCTTTCACAGCGCGAACCCAGCCGGAAAGCACTATGGGGGAAAGGGCGCCGAGCTCGGCAAGTTCGAGGTTGGCGTTAAGATAGTTGGTTTCGTGGCGAGTAGTCGGGAATCCGAACTCACTCTGGTAAACGCCCATGTCGTTCAGATAGAGGTTGATGAGTGTCTTTTCTATCTTGGCCAGACCGAGCCTGGCGGTCTGCACGCCGTCTCGATTCGTTACGTCGATTATGTAGATCGTCCCAGACATTCTACGTATCCCCTTGGTTCCGGTCTTGCTCAGCCAAGCTCCGCGCCGCCTCGGCCATGGTGTTGAAAAGCTCGGGAAGGTTTTTTTCATCTACGGATGAAAATGCGACACGTATGTCGTGTGCGCTCACGGAGATAACTCCGATGCCGTATTTTTCCAAAAGGAACTGCCGATAGGCCTCCGCGTCCACATTCTTGAGCCGTAAGCACATGAAGTAGCCCGAGTTGAAGGGGTACGACTCCCAGATATTCTCAAACTCAGGTGCCTGGAGGATCTCCTTGACCTTCTGCGCACGCTTTCTGAGGATCTCGCGGCTCGTCGCTTTCTCCTGTTCGTACGTCTCGGCTCCCATCGCACGCAGGACCAGCGATTGGGAAGGATGGGCGCAGTTGGAGATGGCGCTCCTGATTGCAGCCGCTGTCTTTTTCTCCAGCGCCCCATAAAGGGCTTCCGCATCGTGGCCGCAAGCGGCGCTGAAAGTTAGAAATCCGACTCTGAAGCCCCATACGAAGTGTTCTTTTGTCGCGCCATCGGCCTTTATGGCCAGAAGCCGAGGATGCCGCGCGGCGAGGCGCGCAAAGATAGACTCTTTCAATAACCCCTCCTCGTATAACAACCCGAAGTATGCATCGTCGCAGACCGCGACAACATTGCATCCCTGGTCCGCAACTTCCTCCAGATGCGCGGCGATCTCATCGGCCTCTTTTGGAGTTATCGAGTATCCGGTCGGGTTGTTGGGGAAGTTCAAGATCACGACGAGCAGCTTGCCGCTGGACGCCTTCGATTCGACCAGTGCACGGAAGGCTTCGACATCGAAGTTCCCGTTCGCATTGAAAAATCTGTGCGTTACGATCTCCGCCTGGTACCTGACTCCGAAAAGGAGGTCGTAGTTTCCCCAGTGCATGTCAGGGACTACCACGAGATCGCCGCTGTCAACGAAGAGGTCTGCGATCAGGCTCAAGGCGTGGGTTACCCCGCTTGTTACGATAGGTGTGCTAAAGCTTTTCGAGGCGAGGCCAGGGTTTTTCGAGAGCATTTCCTCGCGCCACTTTTCACGCAGGTCAGGCCTTCCCGTTGCTGGCGCGTAGGGGAAAAGCTCTTCGCCGGAAAGCCCCTGGAAATGGCTCATGACCGACGGCAGGAACATGGCATGGCTTTCCTTCGTAGCCATGCCTATTGTTGCGTTGAAACGTTCTGCCTTGGCCTTCGCTTCGGCGGTCTGCGCCAGTATGCCCTTCGGGAAGTATAACCTTCGCCCGAGTTCCGAGAGCATCTCGTACACGTGAGGCGCATTGTCCTCGATAATTGTGTTCAGTTCCTCAGCAAGCGGGTGCATAGGCTTTCCTCTAAAAGCTCACGATGAAGCACAACTAGAATACCGCAGCCCTAGTTCAGCCGCCAGATCTAAGAGGCGAAATGCCTCGGTGGATTTCGCCCGAACCCGGATGCGCTACGAGAGCGCCCCCTTCCTCTTCGCCAGTATCTCGAAAGGCAGGCCTCTGACCTTCGCGGCGTTCGCGCACCAGCGCTGGTCGAAGCCGCGAGCCTTTATCGAGCGAATCTCGGGAGTAAAAAGCGACGTGTCCGAGGTCCTCCTGGTGATGGTGATATTCCCCTTGTAGAGTTTGACCGTGTACGAGCCGTTGACGACCCGCTGCGTCGTTGCGATGAACGCATCAAGCGCGTCTTTCAACGGATGGTACCACTCGCCGTGATAAACCATGTAGGCCCAGCGAGCGTCCACGCCCTTTTTGTACTGGATTTCCTCCTTCGTCAGGCACTGCTGTTCCAGGTCGCGGTGAAGCTTAAGGACGACGTGAGCCGCGGGAGCCTCGTAAATCTCCCTCGATTTGAGACTCATTATGCCGTCCTCGAACATGTCGATCATGCCTACCCCATTGCGTCCTGCGATGACGTTCAGTTCGCTTATGAGCTCGTCCAGGGGCATTTCCTTTCCATTCAGCGCGGTCGGAATGCCTTCGACAAAAGCTATTGTGAGCTCTTCTGGTTTGCCCTGGGCTTTTTCCGGGGGGACCAGCCACATCCAGGCGTCGTGAGGCAATTCCTGATTGAGGTCGATCGCGCCGGAGGCTATGGAACGGCACCACATGGTCTTATCATCGCCGCCAGCGATAGTTTCGGTAACGGGCACGTCCCAGGCGCGGCAGAGTTCTTCCTCCTCGCTCCTGGTGAGGTCAAAGTCCCTCACCGGGACCAAAACTTCCAGCGCGGGAGCGAACATTTTGAAGACGTTGTGCATCCTGTACTGGTCGTTGCCTTTGCCTGTGGAGCCTTCCATCAACGAGTCGCAGCCGCGCTTTACACCCTCCTCGGCAACAATGCGAGCGACGAGCTGGCGAGTCATTGAAGTGGAAACCGGGTAGCCGTTGTAGTCCGAGTTGGCCCTTATCGCCTTGGTGAGCCACTGCTGGGTGAACTCGGATTTAGCGTCAACGTGGACAACATTTATCTTCAGGCGCTTCGCCTTGCTGACCGCTTCCCTTATCTCCGGTTCCCCTTGGCCGACGTCCACGTTTATGGGGACGATTTCTTTGACCTTGTACTTTCGGCGAAGAAGCTCCACGGCAAGGCTCGAATCCAGCCCGCCCGAATAGGCCAGAGCGGCCTTCTTAACGATCGGCACGGGCGCGGCTTCAATCTTGGCGATAGTTTCCTCCACGCTCATCTGAAATATCCCCCATGAACTGGCCGAAGGCCGGACTCAAAAATCCATCGCCCTGACGATTTTCTCGTCAAGACCCGCGCACTGTATTGAAATATAGTACTTGCTGCTTTCGACCTGCGCTCTGAGAAGCTCTCTCATCTCGTCAAGGCTTCTATAGGTGAACGGATTGAAGGCGCGCAGCCTCTCTTCGGAGAGCCCGGGCACCTTCACCGGCACCAGGACCTTTTCTCCCCAGATGGGATGAGGCTCGTATTCCACCGCTCCTCGCGCTGCCTGGTAGAGGAAGAGTTCCGTCTCCTCGATTGAGGGGCTTGCGCCGCCAACCGGTTTCTTCCTATCATCGCCCTCGCGGAATATGACCCGAGGCGCTCGAACGCGACGACCGCCGCGATCGGTCTCGACCCACTCGTACTTGCAGCCGACGGCGCCGGTTGTGTTAAGCTGATATATTTCAATAGGATTATCAGTCCCCCATCTTTTTTCGAGGTACGAATAGAAGCGATGAACATGGTCAGCGTTAGGGACACCCATCGTAAAGGGGAGGCAGTAACGACTCTCATACTTCACTTCACCCACGCCCTTGAGGCTTTGAGCCGGATGCCCTACGGTCCTTCCGTCTGCCAGCACCTTGGCGGCAAAAACTGGGTCGTTCAGCTTGAGCCATGCATAGTCAGTCAGATAGCCAGGACTTATGAACACTGCGAAATTGAGCGGCTCGCTCGAATCGACGCTGCCGTCATAATAGCCGGTGTCCTCCAGGCGGAAGACGCTTCGGGCGTTACGGTTCAGCTTGCCGCAGTACTGGAAAAGCTTCCCCTCGAAACTGACGTTGCCTTCCGCATCCCATTCGGTATTCTCGTGGAGCGCATGCGGCGACATTCCAGCTTTCCATATGGCCAGTTGGTTCTCCGTCACGTCCTCGGTCTTCGTCCAGGATCCCGCCTCCGGACTGTAAACGCCGTCCTCGAAGACCGCAACCATATCGTCATTTCGGATCACCTGGTCAGATATGAACTCTAACATATCAGCGCCGAATCTCTTCGCGAAGAGCTTGTTGATCCGATCGTCTATAACGTACATTCCGTGGGTGGATTTTCCGCTGCCCGTCAGCCCCCACACGGACATAACGATCCGCTTAACGGAACCGTCAGTCGTCTTGACCGTGAACTCCTTCAGCGAGGCATGCTCACCCGTTCCCCCACGCCTGTAGGCGTGGCAAACCCAGTGGCTGAGAAAGGCCTTCTTGACTTCACCCTGATACGAACTTACCGTGACGATGCTGAATCCGTGATTGGGAAAGCGGATGACTCGGAGCATCTCGTCCTTGCCCGGGATGTTGGGGTTGTTCAGGTAATGGGGGATCACAAACAGCTCTGCGTCCGGCTCCGCCTCCGGCTCGCCCGGGAAGCTCAGCTCGCCCCACCTGTGTGCGATATCGGGGAACTGCGGGTCGCAATATAGCCGCGAGCGCATCTTTGCTGGGGAGCTGGGCGTGCCGAGATTCCGGTCAACCTGGATCATGGGGCGGCAAAGCATATGTTCGAGCACGGCAAGCATCAGTTGTTTATGCTCGAGTTTCAACTCCTCCTCGGAGTTCACGACGACGCTCTGCGCGGCACTTCGATGCCATATATTCGAGCACCAGCCCCAACTCTTGTTCTTATAGCTTATCCCGTACAGCTTCCCCCGTTCCAACAGGTGGTCCGGGTTCCGCTGAAGGGCGGTGATGCCCGCGCTTTCCTTTTCCCGGACGATCCGGTGGAAGAGCTCCCTAAAGCTGGTGATTGTTATCTCGTCAACTGTTATCGGCATTGCAGCCTCGTTTTCTGGGTGTGCACCTATGGGATATTCTGGTCGGGCGAATGGGGCTTGCCTTTCTCTTGGTAACCGCTTGCCCAGCTCGACTCAGGCCGCTGTTCGCGCAGATGCAGACGTTTAGGCGATATAAAGACCGACACGTGCCGCGGAGAGGACACCTGAGGAAAAGAGCCGGCAGCCCACCCCCGGCGACGCTCCCGGCCCATCGCAGAGCAAGCCTACGGCAAGCCCTCTCACAATCTGCCGGCCTTCACAAACCGCCTATTATACCTGGCCTTGGCCCCCCGTCAATCCCGAACCATTCTTCTTGCTGTTCAAATAGCTTGGCTTCCCGTCCAGCGTGAAAAGAATCACGCGCTCTCCGCACACCGTGCTTATGTCCGTGTGAAGGCTTCTGACCTTTCTGCCCGTTATGCTCTCGATAAGCTTCTCCAACAGCGGCCGCGCCTTCTCGAGAAGCTCGATGCGCAGGCGTTTGATGAGCGTCCGGCCCGTCTCGCCGTCCTCTACCTTTGCCAGTTGCCTCTCAGCGGCTATGAGCACCCCGCTCAGGCGGACGAGGATCATGTCGTCAACTATGTAAGTCTTCGTTTCCTCCGGGCCGCGGCCCATGTACTCCTGCTCGAACTTAGTTAGCGCCTCACTGATCTCGGCCTCAAGCTGACCCTTGGTCTTCAAGTTTCTCACACCCCCTCAACTTTTCAGAACTCCAGCCCTCCAGCCGCCTATAATAGGCGCCAGCCGCTCCCACCGCAAGCAGAACTGCGGCCGGTCTTCCAAAGCAGAACCTGAGACTGCTGGGTCGTGAAGTCCGCCCGATGCGACCTTCTCCCGAGCTTGCAGCTCTCCAAACAAGAATGATGCCGAAAGCGCACCGTCAATGCCAAAGCTACCGGATCTCGAAGATTATGTCGCCTTCGGCGTTCGTCCTTCGGGCTTCTTTCTCGGCAAGATCATCCTTCAGGTCGTAGCCGACGCTGTAGAGAGTCGCTCCGCCCTCCCCTCTCACGTATTCGAATGGCTCGCCACTAAACGGGTCCACGAGCATCTCGGGAAGGTATTGCGGAACCAGCTCGTCAAGGGTTGCGGGAAATTCTCCCCTCTCTATCCGATACAGTTTAAGCCCGGCAAGAAGCTCGGTCGCAGTCATTCTCGCTTCACTCAGCGTATGACGAGTGATATACGTGCGATTGCTGGCGTAAAATCCCTTTACGAATTCCCCGATCATCAGGCCTTCGGCCTCCAGAGGACACTCAAGCGACGCGAATTCGGGATACGCCCGGTCGGCTGCTTCTATGAGAGGCTGAACAAGTGCTTCCATCTTTTCCACCTGCCGTTGCAGCTCTTCTTCCGGTAGCTCCGAGAGTTCCAGCATTAGCTTGCGCCCTTCCACGGAAGACACCTTTGTCGTGGTAGCAAGTTCCCGGAGAGTCCCACGGCTGCGAATCAGGTCGGATTCAACCTCCAGGTCTCTGCGGATCATGTCTGAGTAACGCGGTTTGAGAGCTCGGAACTGACCGACTTGGGCCAGGGCCTCCCGGCAAATCAGCGCGTCGGACGTGTTGGAAAGCAGGCGCTTGATTGACAAACTGCCGAGGTCCGCAATGCCGGCACCGATGAGACCGTCCAGGAAGAACCCGCCATCCCGAATATGGTGGGCCATTTTCAGCAGATACCCACCGTCAAGCAGAGCACCGGTCATGTCCCTCTTGAGCTGGAGGAGGAGCCCTTCTCCTGCAAGCAGCGCCCCCAATGCGCGAAATTTCTTGAGGTACGAGATGTCCCTTTCGAAGCTGACCCACGGAGGCGATTCGTAGTACTCCGATTCCAGTATCGCCGCCTTCAGCTCCGCGATTGCTTCGGAATTCGCGGCAACCCAGGCCTCCAACAGAGCCACCTTGTCAGGATCGGAAAGCCAGTCGGTCTCACCCGAGACGAACGCTTTGAGCAAGCCTTCGACCTCCTCGAACCGGGGGGCGGAATCCAGCGGTGTCATAAGTTCTGCTGCGCGGAGGTAGCGGTTGAATGCATTCGTGGGATCTTCAAGGAAGTTGTCTGGAACCTGCTTTCGGTACCCCTCGGCACGGCGGTCTTCGGCTTGGGTGTCTCTGGGCTCCGCCGCTTCCTCTGCCCGCTCTTGGCTTGACGGCACTCCTTTCTCACGAAAGCCGAGTGGGGTTACTTCTGGGGCGAGGGCGTCATTAGACCGCTCCGAACCACTACGGTCCTTCACGCGGAGTCCGACGATCAAGACCGTCAGGAGAACTGCAATTCCGGCCAGGCCAGCGGCCAACAGCGTTTTCGTTCTCATCGAGCAGTGGTACTCCGCTCTGCTCCCAGCCTTTGCTCTATCCGCCGCATCTGATCCGCCGCCCACACGGTGTTGTAGCCGCATGCCTCAGCATGGTCGTGCAGTTCGCTGTACCGTGCCAGTGCCTCTTCGTACCTGCCAAGCTCCACGTACAGGTCTGCAACAAATGCCAGGGAGCCGAATCTGTCCTCAGAAGTCAAGTTCTCTTGCGTCAGGTATGCCTCAAGGGCCGTTGCGGCTTCAAGCACGATTTCCTTCCTCTCTCCGGCGGCTATCGCTTCGGATTCGCTGTTCCGCCCTTCAGCAGCAAGAAACAGGTAGGGTTCCATGATAGTCAGCTTCGCCCTGTCCATTCCCGAGGCGACACCCAAGGCAAGCGCCTCCATATCCGCTACTGCATTCCGCGCCCACTCTCTGGCATGCTCCGCCTCCCCCGACTTCGTATAGATGCGGAGTATCTGCTCGGCGGACCCCGCCATAAAATCAGCCAGCCCTTCTTTCCAGTGCTCCGGGCTTGAGGCGAACCTGCCGTCACGTAACGCCCGGCAAATGTTATCCGGACTCGAGGTCACATCGTACAAAGCGAGAAAGATCGTAAGGGCTTCCGCGGACCTCTCCTCGCGGGCCAGAGCCGACGCGAATTCGAATTCCCTTCTGATCGACGCGAGACTCACCGTCCGCTCCAAGGCATCTCTCAGAAGCTGTCTTATCATGTAGTTTCTGGTCTCCTCATCCAACTCGTCGAACTCAGGGCTGCCTTGCAAGATCAGCTCATTGATCTCCTCGACACTTTGCAGTTGAGAAGCCGTCTTAACCCTTTGGTGGGGGGTCTTGACTTCATGCGCGTCCGGGGAGGAAGCCTTTGCCTCGCCTGTACGCGTCTCAAGAAAGTCGGAGGCGGGTTGGGCGAGACCCGGTTCAGGACCTGTCCGGCTCGCACCGCGTGTCAGAAAGTACGCGACCAGGCCGACGGCGACCAGCGCGAGCACAGCCAGTGCAAGGACCGTTTTTCTCGTCTCCATCCCGCCTCCGGATAATCAGGAACTGAGGAGGCACACGCGCTCCCTCCTCCCTGTAATATACGAAACTCCCGGCTGTTAATCACACAACTTCGGGAGAAACACGGCCGGGCAGGAGGATCCCAACGTGGGCCAGACACAAGAGCTGTGCTTGATTTGTCGCTCATTTCCGACGGCTGCGCTTCCCGATTCCGCAAGCAAGTCCGCTGAGGCAGTCGTACCAGTGGACGAAAGTCGTCCCGTCGATAACTATCCGCGCGTGCTCGGGAAATCGCTCGTCCCAGGGACGCTTGCGTTTTCCCCAAAGCCGCCCGTTGTACCGCCGCTCCAACACTGTGCGACCGGCCCGTGTGACATAGGCCTCCATAAGGGTTCCCTTCTCCTTTGAGCCACCTTCAGCTTCCTCGACATCGAGGACCCGCAAACAGGTAAATGCCCTGCGCCCGATCTTCACACGATATATGCCCGCCCCGAGCGCACCAGGCGGCTGATGCCGCGGCGATTTGCGCCAGGTAACCCCGCCTCTTGACAAGCTCCAGAATTCCCGATATCTCGCCGGCGAACGCCGATGCCAGGTTCTTCCTTTCATGCCGTCGCTGGTTCCAGTCCTGCACGAAGTAGGCTGCGGCCCCACCAGCTATTGCGAGGAATCCACCGACAAGCGTTTTCCACATGGCCCGGTTCCGGAAAACTCGAGAAGCCTCGTACAGGCACCCATCAAGACCTTGTAAGAGGAAGACGTGTGGAGGCGGCGGGAATCGAACCCTCGTACCGGCACTTGTAAGATGATGTCAGACAAGGGCTTACGGCAACGCAACTCGCCGTGCGGACTATATGCGGAACAAATTGGAGGTAATCCAGCCGCTTTTCTGGCTGCGAAATGGGATAAGCTGAGCCCAGAGCTGCAGGCTGCTCTTCGAGCTGTTGTGGTTGCGTTCGAGCAGAAGGGGAGTAAGGGGAACGGAACGGATGCTGGATGAATGACTCTTGCCCTTACAGAAAATCCAGTCCGGCGCTTGGCTACTCGCTGCGAATGAGAGCCGAATAATTCTTGAATGCCTGCATGGTTTTGTCCCCCCACGGATGGTTCTCTCGGAAATGCGCATCTATGAATCCAAATGACTTTGTTATAAAATCCGTGCCAGACTGAAACCACTCCAGGTTTTCACTCTTGTATGCTGACAACAAGGCCAAGCGCATCTCCTTGCGCGACAAGACCGAATCAGGGCGGGAGTTGTTGCGCTATTCCTGTGGCTTCAGTTTTCTGCTTGACACGCCGGGCGAGGTGGGTTAAACTGAGCGTGGTGTGTGAAGGGCGCCGCCTGGTCTGCGGAAAGGACCTAGTCCACCTCCAACCTCGGACGACAATCTGAACCTTCTTTTCTGTCCGTGCGAGCAGGCCCCGGACGCGAATGAAAGGAAGGTGTGCTATGGCTCGGTTTCTCCCGCCTCAGCCTGATTTGGACCATCTCAAGAACCAGGCCAAGGCTCTTCGCAAGGCCCACCAGCAACGGGACCCGGACGTCTGCACAGTCTTGCGGCATCTTCGGCGGTTTCAAGACGCAGGTGATGAGGAGATCCTGTCCGCCGACGTGCCGCTGACCGAGGTCCAGTTCGCGCTGGCAATGGAGTACGGCTTCGGCAGTTGGCAGGAATTGCGGAAGACCGCAGTGGGCCTGAAGCCGCCGCTCGGCTATGATCCCAAGGTGCACGGCGACGCGATGATCCTGCCGAACCCTCCGCCCGGTGTCGGGCCAAGCAACCGCCTCGTGGCCGCGCTCGGCATGGCGCTGGGCTACGTCGGAGCGCCGACCGACTACGAAACGGTCTCGGGGGATCTTGGTACGGCCTTCATCTTCCAGGCCGACGCGCGACACAAGCCCTACGATGCGAACGTGAAAGTGCTCGACATGGGCTGGTGGCCGCTCGCCCCTTGGGGGGTGAGACTGCGTCTCGACTTCGTCAGTGCCGTCTCTGGCGTTCCCATGCGGGAACTCCCCACGGCCTTGGACGAGTACAGGGCTAACCCCGCGCTGCACTATCGCAAGTACCATGAAGCGGACGTCATTGGTAGTCTCCGGGCCGGGCGGCCGGTGGCTGTTGTCGAGGGGAGCACCCGCGTCGTCTTCGGTTGGGACGGCGGCAACCCGCCCTTGTTGGGGCAACTGGTCTGTACGAATGAGGCGAGCATCGACCGAGTGGAGAAGTTCCCATGGGTAGTCATCGTGTTCGGCGAACCGGGCGAACCGATGGACCGACGGCAGGCCGATGCCGAGGCGCTCGACTACGCCATTCGCCTCGGCCGCGACGAAGTTGACCTCAGCGATTTGCCCGGCAAGTCCAGTGGCCGGCGCTCCTGGGAGTTGTGGGCGGAGCAACTCGCCAACGAGGAACTGTGCGGCCCGAGCTTCTACCACGCCAATGTTGTCGGGAACTTGAAACTCAATCGGCAGGCCGCAGGCGCGTACCTCCGCACGATGAGCGCCCGCTACGAACGTCCGGTTAACGGTTTTCTTCTCCGCGCTGCGGCGGAGTTCGATGCCGTGTTGGCCAAGCTTCGGGCCGCCGACGTGAGTAAGGACGCGTTGGGCGCTGCTGAGGGCAGACAGCAACTCGTGTCGCTGATCCGTGAGATGGTCGACCTCGAGGCCCGGGCGCAGGATCGGATGGGCGAGGCCCACAAAGCAATGTGACCGCTTCGGGCGGCACGTGTCTTGTGGGGAAACGAGATAGCCGGCGGACAGGTGACGGGCCTACTGAGCTGGACAGGTCTTGCGTCCGGGTCGTCCGCGCGGGAGCCCTTTGCCGCAATTCGTCCCTTAAAGCCCGCCGGTACGTTTCGGACCGCTGCCACCGGTTGCAAAGCCGCCGCGTAATCCGGCGCAGCCACGGGCCGAATTTCGACCCTGAGCGGAGCTGCCGAAGGTTCTCCAGACTGAGGAGGAAGGCCTCCTGCGCAACGTCATAGGCGCTCTCGACGTCGCCGAGGCGGCTGTAGGCTATTGCGCAGACTGCGTCCTGGTAGCGCCGGACAAGCGTGCCGAAGGCGGCGCGATCGCCTTCCTTCGTGTGCGCCACAAGCACACTGTCAGATTCCCTGGCAGAATCCTGCATTCCTCCGCCCTCGCGGCCTTTCCAAACTCATAGAGCCACGAAATGCTAATTTGTGACGGCAAGAAAAGCGTACCGCTTCTGAAGAACAGCGGCAATAGCTCCTTCGCACCGCCGCGAAATAAGCACACTCCCCCACGATTGTGAGGGAGTGCGGCGATGTCACATGTGTTATCGAAAAGGCTTGTTCGAAAGACTATCTGCGGCCGCGGCTGAACGAAGAAACGGGAACCTCCTTCTTCACAGGAACCTTTG
>CAZUUK010000006.1:0-9925 GCA_964622675.1 uncultured Planctomycetota bacterium
CTCACCTTCTTGCTTGGCAAGGCCCAAATACGCCTTGCCCAGCCCAAAATGCGCCTCTGCGAAGTCTGGCTTTAAGCGGACCGCGTCCTTAAAGAAATCCGTGGCCTCAGCATATTCCCCCAATCCTTGATGAACGCACGCTAGGTTATAACGCGCCTGAGCCGAACGCGGCCTGAGGGCGACCGCCTGCCTGCCTGGTCCGAGCGCCAACCGATATTGCTCAAGAGCCATCTGAGCCAGGGCCCAGTGTATGCAGGCTTCGAAGTGGGTCGGATCGAGCCGAGCAGCTTTGCCTAGAGATTCTGCTGCTTCCGCATACCGACCCTCACGGAAGTGCGCCACGCCGCGCTCGTAGTACTTTGTCGCGTCATCGCCATTAGCCTCAGGAAACACAGGCTGAGCAGCCAAGACCAGATGAGCGAACAGCAAGATCGCCGCCAATCGCTTGCACTTACCCATCGTTCCACCCCTACAGTGATACCCTCGCTGGCGTGCCTCTATGCATAACCACATGCGAATTATGGATCAGGCACTATTGCAGTCAAGGGGGATTTTCGGGGAATCTGCCGTTCGGCTTGGCGATTCTTGTTGCGGCGTCTGTTCGTTCGAGTGCTCTTGGGCCAAGAGAAGAACAGTCTGGGGCGGGGGTAATTCAGGGAGTGACAGCGTGGGTGGGCTCTGTCACGTAATCCTGCCCATGCTTCAGCGTGCCGCGCTGAACGATAGCCCAAATGCGTGAAATTTAACGGCGCTGGGGGGTCCTAAGTGCAAGAGCAACAAGGGGTTACGTCGGGCAAGAGAATTTTATGGAGTTTTTTCAGAAATTGGGCTTGACAAGCGCCCGCACGGTTGGATAATTAAGGGTAGACCAGTAGTTGTAGGATCGGCAGCTGCGCGGCGACAGGGACTTATCTGGAGACGGTGCCGATGGCTGAAGCTTCTGATGTTTCGCGATTTTTCACCACGGGAGAGATCGCACGCGAGGTCGGCGTCAAGCTCCACATGGTTACAAACATTGTTCGTTCGCGCCGGATCAAGCACGTTGGGCGTGCAGGGATCGCGCGGCTCTTCGACTTGGAAGGTGTGCGGCGCATAGTCGACGCGCTGGCAGAGGGAAGTGCGGACCAGTTCCACATCGGCGATCCCGCTGAAAGCCAGGCGGAAATAGAAGAGGCTGAGAGGAAGAGGGCCGAGGCCGTACGTGTCCGTGAGGGGTTGGAGGAGTGGGAGGGCAAATTTGAGGAGAGAAACCGTTGCTTGGAGGAACAGCTTGACGCAAAGAAAGATGAGATAAGGTCGCTGCGCCGCGAGGTAGCAAAAGTCCGAGCGCAGAGATTCAAAGTAGCAAAGGAACTTGTAGCTGCTGCTTTCCTAGAGGGAATGGCGGACGCAGGTAAGAAGCAGTGTGAAAAGAAGCTTGTGCTTCGGCGTGAACTCGCAAAGAAATTCGGCAACCTCGAAACCAGTATGCCGGCGGGCGCTGATGTTGGCAAGAAAGAGGCTAGGCGAAAGAACGGTGATGAAGGAAACGAAAATGGGTAGGGTCGGCGATCCGGGAATCATCCGCACAATTGGCGACCTCCCGCCAGGGGCGTTGATACGGAAGGATGAATTAGCGCGCATGTTTAATAGAGATCCGGTCAGTATTGATCGGGCTGTGGGGCGGGGCGAGCTGCCCCCACCAACTAGACTACTTGGCAGGCCTGTCTGGATGGCTGGCTCGATAGTTCGACACCTGCAGAGCCGCTTGGAGGCTGCAGCGAGAGAACGACGAGAGCAAGAAGAAAAGCTGGTCCAGATGCAGCCGTCGACTGGAAGGAAGGAATAGGATGGCCGGAGTTGTTAGCAAGCCTTCAGGGAGTGGGAAGTATAGATTCTGGTTTAAGGACTGTGCCGGAAAGCGAGTGTTCCGCACTGGCGGGCGGAGCAAGACGGAAACGCGACGGATGGCCGAACGCCTAGAGGATGACCATCTCCAGATAAGGCTAGGGTACAGGCCGCCGCCCCGGCCAGCGGATAAATTCAGAGCGCGGCCGGTATCAGCCGTTTGCGACGAATACATCGCCTGGGGCGAGGCGCAAGGCGGACGCAACGGTCGGCCGTGGGCGAAAGCACATGCTGGCGGGAGACGGTTCCAGCTAGCTTGGTGGCGCAAAGAACTTGAATTGGAAACCATAGCTGATTTTGAGGGGATTTTGCGTCGGGTCGAGAGCGCGCTGCAGGGACTCCAGCACGCAGGCAAGAGTGGCAGAACCGTGCAAAACTATGCTGAGGCACTACGTGCGTTGTGTCGCTGGTGTCTAGACCGGGGGTATCTTGACGCGAATCCACTCGCGAAGCTGCGGGCCTTCGATACTACGCCCCAAACGCGCCGGCGCGCTATGACGGACGCCGAAATCCATGCGCTGCTGGAGAGTTGTCCCCCTGAGCGCAGACTATTGTACAAGACCGCCCTCTGCTCCGGCCTTCGGGTGAACGAGCTCCGCCAGCTAAAGGTAATGGATTTGGATGGTGACCAAGGCGGCCTTCATCTTAGAGCGGAGTGGACAAAAAACCGCCAGTCGGGGTTTCAACCGCTTCATCCCACGCTTATGTGTGATCTGACGGAATCGATCAGGGGAGCCGAACCGACCGCTCCACTGCTACACATGCGTTCGCATCCCGTCAGGGATTTGGACAGCGATTTGGCGGCCGCCAGCATCTCCAAATGGACGGCGGAGGGCAAACTTGATTTCCACGCCCTGCGCACCGCGTATATTTCTCGCGTGGTGGAGTCTGGTGCAAGCGTTAAGGAAGCACAAACACTGGCACGACACAGCACAGCAGAGCTCACCCTCAACACGTACGCGCGCGCTCGATCAGAGCGTTTGGCTCAGGTGGCGGAAGAGGCAGGTGAGCCGATCGTGGGGGAGAAGTGTGCTATGAGAGTGCACCGTGAGGCCGTTGGTGCTGAAGGCCTTCGCATTATCTCTTTTAACGACAACGAGTTACGCGAAACTGACCTTGGTCGGGGCGACAGGATTCGAACCTGCGACCTCGTGAACCCCATTCACGCACTCTAGCCAAACTGAGCTACGCCCCGAATATGCCTCTGGGGGATTCTCCCCTTCTCCTACATTACCACGTCGCCGGCGCGTGTCAACCTTTTTGGCGTGCCCCGATCTTACGCTCTTTCCCCGCCAAAAGCCGCCGGATGTTCGCGTGGTGCGTCGGAATTATGACGAGAGGGATGAGGACCGCGAAGCAGGTCAAAAGCAGGCCTCGCCCGAGCCGGTCATCCGCCAGTGCCGCTGCGGTGACTGCGTAAGCGACGGAACCCAGCATGGACCCGAAGGAAATGTACCTGGTAGCCGCCACTGCCAGCACCCAGACGGCTACAGCCGCGCCCGCCGCTATCGGCGAGACCGCCGTCACGACGCCGAAGCTCGTCGCCACGCCCTTTCCGCCTTTGAAGCGAAGATAGATCGGGAAGACGTGACCCACGATCGCCGCCAGGCCCCAGACGATGGGGAAAAGGGCAAGAATGCTCGCGCCGGCGCCCAGCCATCTTCCCGCCATCGCCGGAATGAACCCTTTGAGGAAATCCAGCCCCAGGCAGAGCCCTCCCCATCGCCAGCCGGCGACCCTCGCCAGATTCGTCGCGCCCACGTTGCCGCTTCCGACCTTCCTCACGTCCGTCTTGCAGACGGCCTTCCCCAAAATGAGCGCAAAGGGAACCGCGCCGATGAGATAAGCGACCACCGCGCCGGCCGCCAGCAGCGGTACTCCCTGCTCCACAATACCTCCCTCGCCGCTCTAGAGCTTCCCCTGTTCCTTCATGACTTTGCTGATATACTCGACCGCGGCCCCGACACTCTGCACCGTCAGCGCCTCGTCCTCGTCCATGTCAATGTCGAACTCCTCCTCGAACGCCGCCACCAGCTCGACGCTCTGGATGGACTCGGCACCCAGGTCCGCGGCAAAGCTCGACGCCGGAGTGATCTCCTCTTCGCGCACGTTGAGTATGCTGGAGACCACCTTCTTGATTCTCTCCTCGACACTCGCCATTGCAGCCCTCCGTAAACCGCATTTTCTGCCGTAATGCGAACGCTTCTATCGAACGCGCAGCTTTCTCCTGTCGCGCTTAACGAGCCTGTCGCGCACTTCCTTCGTTATCCCGTGAGTGTAGCGGAGCAGCTCCTCGTCGGCCTCGGAAAGCTCCACCTTTCTCCGAGCCATCGCAGCCCGCGCTGTTTCGATCCCGCTTCGAAGGCCCGTCCCCTTCGCGATCATATCATTGAAGTACCAACAAAAGGAAGGCAGGAACTTCGGCAGGGGGCCGCCGCTCCCAAGCAGATTGCACATGACGCCGACAACCGCACCTGTGTTGAAAAAGGTTCCGATGCCCGTCTTCGTATGATCCCCGATGAACGCTCCCGTCTTCATACTTCCCGAATCCACGAGCTTGCCCCCGATATAAACGCTAACGGTTGAGTAATCGTTCTTCAGGTCGCTGTTTGTGGTGAGCGCGCCCAGGTTCACCCACTCCCCGACGTACGCGTGCCCGAGGAAGCCGTCGTGGTATTTGTTACTGTAGCCGTGGATGATGCTCGCCTCGACCTCGCCGCCGACGCGGCACACCGGGCCGATGGAAGTCTCCTCGCGGATCTTCCCGCCCACCAGGAACGTCTCCTTCCCGACCGCCGCGGGGCCCTCGACGCGCGTATGCGGATAGACGACCACGCCTTCGTCCAGAATTATCGGCCCGCCGGTCGTATCCAGCACGACCGTTGGGTGGACTTCGGCCGAATCGGCGATGTGAAGCCGCGACTCGTCACCGTAAACGAAAGCGCCGTCGGCGAACTTCCCTCCCTTTCCCGTCGGCCCCAGCGCACGGAAATCATCCTGGATCGCCGCGGGGTTTGCGAAAACCAGATCCCAAGGGTAACGAACCACGCGCACGTCGAGCTTCTTATTCGGGAGCGCGGCTGCGGCCGCTTTAACCAGCTCGGCCGGGTTGTTTTTCTCGAGCTTCGCCGCCGTCTCCGCTTTCAGCCTGGCGTACACAACTTCATCGCCGGCTACACCTACCTCTTCGGCGCCTTCACGCTTTATGGAAACCCCGGCGAATACGGCACGGCCGCTCACCAGCATAAGGTCGTCACCTGAAAGCAGCGATTTCTCATTGACCTTTCCGGCCAATTTCTCCGCCCAGGCCTTCGCAAGCGCGTCGCGCACGAAGTATCCGTCCGCCCGGCCAAGCACCCTCTCTATCTTCTCGCGCAAAAGCGTGTGGCCGCAGCGCACCTCGAACACAGGCCGCAGGTACGTTAGCGGGTAAAGATTCTCGTAGCTATCTTCGTAGATGCACAGCCTCATGCGTGTCCTCTCAGCTCGTCGTGCGCACTATCTTCAGTTTGCGTGCGGCGTCATCAGTGATCACGAACGTCACGTCGGGATGAAGCTGCAAAGCGCTGGCGGGGACGCTGGCCGTTATCGGGCCCTCGACGGCTTTCGCCACCGCGTCGGCTTTGCCCGCGCCGCTGGCCATGAGAACGATCCGCTCCGACTCCAGAATCGTTCCAATGCCCATCGTAATCGCCCGCTTCGGCACCTCGTCAACGCTGTCGAAGAAGCGCGAGTTGTCCTTTATGGTGCTTTCAGCCAGATCGACCACGCGCGTTCTGGAGCTAAGTGAAGAGCCCGGCTCGTTAAAGCCTATGTGCCCGTTCGAGCCGAGTCCGAGCACCTGCAAATCTATGCCGCCGACGTCCGCGATCAGGTCCTCGTAGTAGAGGCAGAACATCTCCGGATCCTCGGACTTGCCGTCGGGGACGTGCGTGTTGCCCTTGTTGATGTTAACGTGATTGAACAGGTTCTCGTCCATGAAATAGCGGTAGCTCTGCGGATGGCTCGGCTCCAATCCAATATATTCATCCAGGTTGAACGTCAGCACGGTGGAGAAATCCACCTCCCCCGCCTTGTTGATTCTTACCAGCTCTTTGTAGAGCGGAAGCGGCGTGCTGCCCGTCGCCAGTCCCAGCACGTAGAATTCCCTCTCCACCATATCGTCGGCGATAATCGAAGCGGCACGTTTCCCCATCTCCTCGGTGTTCTTCACGACTATGACCTGCATCCAATTGTCTCCTTTCACAGGGAAGAAACTAGCTGGCGACTTTCATGGGTCGCGTAAACTTTGCAATATACCAGAGCAGCGTCGGCTCTTCAACGGAGCTAGCGCAACTTGAGCGTCGCCAGTGCCATAAGGGCGAACACCGCAGCCAGTATCCAGAAGCGCACAACTATTTTGCTTTCACCGACGCCTCGGTAGAGAAAGCTGTAATGCAGCGGCGCACGGTAAAAGATGCGCCGCCCCAGCAGCCTCAGCCCTATGTAGTCCTGAATGAAGCTGGAAGCGGCCTCTATCATGAACACCCCCCCCGCGATGAAGAACACCACCTCCTGCTTTGTCAAAAGCGCAATCGTGCCCAACATCCCGCCTAGCGCAAGCGAGCCCGTATCCCCCATGAAAATGCTCGCAGGATACGCGTTGAACCACAAAAAGCCCGCCCCGGCGCCAACCAGCGCCGAGCAAAGCACCATCAGCTCACCCGCGCCGGGCATATAGGTGTAATGGAGGTAGGCAGAGTAATCCTCGCGGCCGAGAATGTAGGAAAAGACCCCCAGCACCAGCGCCGTGAACACAGCCGGCACGATCGCCATGCCGTCCATCCCGTCGGTGATATTCACGCAGTTCGACGACATCACAATGAAGACGACGATCACGCCGGCGTACCAGAAACCAAGCGTGACAATCGGCACCTTGACGAAAGGAATGTGGAGAGCGCCGGCCACCTCGGGCTTGACCGGTGAGAGATCGGGCATCAGGTAGATGCCCGCAATGGCGAGCCCGAAGGTTATCTCCGCCGCGTATTTCACGCCGCGGGAAAGCCCCGCCACCCCTGATCCGCGTCGCACCTTCAAAAGATCATCGAGCGAACCCAGCAGCCCAAACCACAGTCCCGCAAGCATGCTGAGCCATACAAACTCATTTGAAACGTCGCACCAGACCAAAGCCGCCCCAAGTGTTGATATCAGGATCAGCATGCCCCCCATCGTCGGCGTCCCCCTCTTTGAGGAGACGTCCAGCACCCCGTAATCCCACACTTGGTCCACCGCACCCGCCCGCTTAAGCCTGCGTATAAGGCGCGGTCCAACGATTAAGCTTACAACGAAAGCGGTTATCGCCGCCCCCATTGAACGCAGGGTTATGTATTTGAAAAGGCGAAGGAACCGAAGCGCGTTCTCCGGGTCGTAAAACAGCCGAAAAAAGAGGTGAAGCATCCTCTACCTATCTCCTCTTGTGCCAGCCTTCCATCAGGGGAATGTAGAGTTCGCGCACCTGCGAGTGTTCAAGTTCTCCCACACGCATGAGCTCGGCCAGGCGGCTCACAGACTCCCGGACCGGAAACAGAGAGATCGATCCGTCGCAGATGACGTCCAGTTGCTCGATCCAGCCAAGCGCCGAGCGAAGCAAATCCCTCTCCCTAGCCGCCAACTCGCCCAGCGCCACCGCCGCCTGATCCCTCACAAGCCAGCATGTATCCGTGGTCAGCGCGGCGAGCGCCCTGAATGCTCTCTCACCCGACCCCACCCCCCCCAGCGCCTGTGCCGCGTATCCCCGCACCTCAAAATTCTTCTCTGCAAAGCAGCCGCCTACGTACGCAACGCGCCGCTTCAGTACCTCACGATAATTCGCCCCGAAGAGAAGCTCGTACAGCAATTCGTCCACCTTGTCCTCAGGCCGGCAGAGCCGCCACAGGGCCAGAGCACAGCGGCTTCTGACCTCCCAGTAGCGATCTTTCAATCCGCCCAGAAGCGCTTTGACCGTCTCGCGATCCCGTCCGCCCATGAACCCAAGAACATCGGCCGCGTTGCGCCTCACTATCCCGGCCTGCCGCTTGTCGCAAAGCATCTCCCTAGTCTTCGGCAGGAGCTCTTCGAGGCCTGCCTTGCCGATGAGCTTCACCCCTATATTCCGCACCTCCCACTTCCTCGAAGCCAACATCCCCTCTGCGGCCCTCGCCGCCTCGGCACGTGACTTCGGCGGCTCCTCCAGGAGGGACTTCGCGCGCAGATACTCCGAAATCTTCCGCCCTCGAAGTGCCATCTATTTCCCACCGTGGGTGTAACCGCGACACTGTCCTCTATCGAAGAAGCCATCACAAGATGGCGGCTGGAACATCTCCACTGCGCTTATCGTGTGCCGGTCTTCCTTTCTGCACTTCCCGCAAGGAGCCGTCCGCTGCCTCTGCTATTTTGTCCCTTCCTCAATCACCGCCTGGGCAGCGGCCAGCCTGGCCACCGGCACCCGGTATGGCGAGCAGCTCACATAATTCATGCCCACCCTGTGACAGAACTTCACAGAGGACGGCTCGCCTCCGTGCTCGCCGCAAATCCCAACCTTCAGATCCGCGCGCGTGCTCCGCCCTTTCTTTATCCCTATCTCCACAAGCTGACCCACCCCTTCCTGGTCCAGAACTTGGAACGGATCAGCCCTGAGGATCCCCTTCTCCAGATACGTGGGCAGGAAAGTCCCGGCGTCGTCGCGGCTGTAGCCGTAGGCCATCTGAGTCAGATCGTTGGTGCCGAAGGAGAAAAACTCCGCCGTCTCGGCCACCTTATCGGCGGTAAGCGCCGCGCGCGGTATCTCTATCATCGTTCCCACCAGGTACCCAACCTCGGTTCCCTCCGCCCGGAAGACCTCCTTTGCAACTTCGTCGATCCTCCCGTGCAGCAGCTCCAGCTCCTCCGCCGTACCGATCAGCGGAACCATGATCTCCGGCAGAACCTCCTTCCCCTCCTTCTTCACCTGACATGCCGCCCCCAATATCGCTCTTACCTGCATGTCGGTCACTTCCGGGAACGTGATCCCCAACCGGCAGCCTCGCAGGCCGAGCATCGGGTTCAACTCGTGCAGCGACTCCACCTTCTGCCGGATCTTCTCCGCAGGGACGCCCATCGCCTCGGCAATTTCCTGCTGGTTCTTCTCTTCCTTCGGCAGGAACTCGTGAAGCGGCGGATCCAAAAGCCTGATCGTTACAGGGAGCCCTTCCATGGCGCGAAAAATTCCAACGAAATCCCCCCTCTGCATAGGCAGAAGCTTCTCCAGCGCCTTCTTGCGCCCCTTCTCATCTTCGGCCAGAATCATCTCCCGCATCGCCACGATCCGTTCGCCCTCAAAGAACATATGCTCCGTCCGGCAGAGCCCGATTCCCTCCGCGCCGAACTCCCGCGCTTTCGCCGCATCTTCCGGAGTGTCTGCGTTCGTTCTGACACCCAGCCTTCGGATTTCGTCCACGTATCCCATCAGATCGGCGAACTCTCCCGCAACCTCCGGCGGCACGGTCGGCACTTCCCCGAGCATGACCTCACCCGTGGAGCCGTCTATGGAAATGTAATCCCCCTGCTTGACGGTCTTGCCGCCCTTTGTGGCGAACTTCTTGCCTTTGTAATCTACGCTCACGCCCCCGCAGCCCACCACGCAGCTCTTCCCCATGCCTCGGGCGACGATCGCCGCATGCGACGTCATGCCGCCCACCTGGGTGAGAATCCCCTGCGCCGCTGCCATCCCCGCAATGTCCTCGGGAGAGGTTTCGACGCGAACCAGCATCACCTTCTCCCCGCCCTCCGCCATCTTTACCGCCTCCTCAGCCGTGAAGGCCACCCTGCCCGTCGCAGCTCCAGGAGAAGCGGGCAGGCCCTTGGCCACCACGTCCCTCCTCGCAGAAGGATCGAACATCGGGTGAAGCAGCCGGTCAATCTGCTCCGGCTCAACGCGCATCACCGCCGTCTTCTTGTCAATCAATCCCTCCCCGACCATGTCCACCGCGATCTTCACCGCCGCCGGAGCGGTGCGCTTCCCGGTTCGGGTCTGCAGGATGTA
>CAZUUK010000006.1:9935-20529 GCA_964622675.1 uncultured Planctomycetota bacterium
TCCCTCGCTCCACCGTGAACTCTATGTCCTGAACGTCACGATAGTGCTGCTCGAGAATGTCCTTCACCCCGATCAGTTCGTCGTAAATCCGCCGGGATATCTCTTTCATCTTGTCTATATGCTCGGGGGTCCTGATGCCTGCAACCACGTCCTCGCCCTGGGCGTTCATGAGAAACTCCCCGTAGAAAACGTTTTCACCCGTAGCCGGGTTCCGCGTGAAGCACACGCCCGTTCCCGAATCCTCACCCATGTTGCCGAAGACCATCGCCTGGACGTTGACCGCCGTTCCGAGCAGCCCCGTTATATTGTTTATCCGGCGGTAAGTCACCGCGCGAGGGATATCCCACGACTTGAAAACCGCCTCGATGGCTGGATCTAACTGCCTGCGTGGATCCTGTGGGAACTCTTCGCCGACCTTCTCCTTGTAGACAGCCTTGAAACGGCCGACCAATTCCTTCAGGTCATCCACTGAAAGATCCGTATCCAGCTTCGCCCCAACTTCCTCCTTCTTCCCGGACAGGACCTCTTCGAATGCCTCGTGAGCTATCCCCATCACGACGTTTCCGAACATGTTTATCAGCCGGCGGTAACAGTCCCAGGCGAATCGCTCGTTGCCTGTCTTCTCGACGAGCCCTTTGACAGTCACATCGTTCAGGCCGAGGTTAAGAACCGTATCCATCATCCCCGGCATCGAAACCGCCGCTCCGCTGCGCACCGAGACGAGCAGAGCATTTCCGTCTTCGCCGAATTTCTTTCCCATGGCCGCTTCCAGCTTTGCCAATCCCTCCTCCACTTGTCCCTGCAATTCTTCGGGGAACTTACGCTCATTCCTGTTGTAGTAATCGCACACCTCGGCGCTTATCGTGAACCCGGGCGGCACCGGCAATCCGATGTTGGTCATCTCGGCGAGATTCGCTCCCTTGCCACCCAGAATCTCCTTCATACCGGCGGCACCTTCGCCCTTCCCTCCCCCGAAGGAGTAGACATACTTCTGCATTAGGCATCCTCCTGCGTGTGATCTCCAGCGAGACAAAACCTGGCCTGAGGCCAGAAGCAGCCTGAAGGGGCATTCTAGCACCCCACTTTTTCCCAGTCAAGGAACGCGCGGGAAGCCCCGCCCCGCTGGTCTCTGCGCCCTTCGCTGCGGCGTTCTCTCCCCGGGGCCGGCAGCCTTTCGCGCATAGCAGCCCGTCCAGTATTATCAAGGAAGACTCTTTAACATACGGCGCCCCCGTTTCTGCCGACGCTTCCCGCAACAAAGCCCCTCACGCATTCCTTGACGATCCGGGCTCTGCTTCCTATAATCAAGGTAGAGCGGGATGGAGCAGTGCGCATGTGCGCGAAAAAGAGGAACACTCGATGGAGCAACAGCTCCTGGGGCAAATCCTTCTTAAGGGCGGCCAGCTCGACAATGAGGGCCTCGAAAGAGCCCTGGAGCACGCAAAGCGCAACAATCTTAGGCTAGGAGACGCCCTGCTCCAGCTCGGCCTCGTATCGGACGGCGAGGTGGCCCAAGCCCTCGCCAAGCAACTCGGCCTCAAATACGCCGACCTCTCCAAGCTAACGCTCGACCCAGCCCTCATCGACATCCTCCCAAGAGACGTCGCCGAAGAGTACGGTATCGTCCCTATCTCCTTAAAAGACGGCATGCTTACCGTTGCCATGGGCGAGCCTCTGGACATTTACGCCACTGACAACCTTCGGTTCATCCTCAACCGCGAGATCAACTACGCGCTATCCGGGAAAGACGTCGTAACAGACAGCATCACGGATCTTTACGGCATGAAGGACACGCCGGAGGAAATGATCGAGGGAATGGCATCAACAGAGTTCCAGGAATTAGTCGAGGAGAGGACGGGGGAAGGAGAAGCTGAGGGCGAAGACGCCCCGGTGATCAAGCTCGTAAAGGCCATCATCCTTGAGGCGCTAAAGGCTCGCGCAAGCGATATCCACATCGAGCCCATGGCCGAGAAGCTGCGCATAAGATACCGCGTGGATGGGGTTTGCTACGAAGTGGACTCGCCCCCCAAGCGACTCCAGAACGCCATAGTCACCAGAGTCAAAATCATGTCCGACATGAATATCGCCGAAAAGCGCCTGCCGTTGGATGGAAGAATCTTCATGCGGGCCTTCGGCAGAGACATAGACTTCCGCGTATCGTCCCTGCCCGCCACCTACGGGCCCAGCGTGGTCCTCCGTATCCTTGACCGCGAGTCGCTGCTTTTGGGCGTATCCGAGCTGGGATTCCACGAAAGCGACTTGGCCCGGTTCAACAGAATAGTCAGCCGGCCAAACGGCATCTTCCTCGTCACGGGCCCCACGGGAAGCGGCAAGACTACAACACTCTACGCTGCGCTCAACGAACTCAACCGTCCCGACGTCAAGATCGTCACCGCAGAAGACCCCGTAGAGTACAACATCTCCGGCATAAACCAGTGCCAGGTCAACGATGACATCAGCCTTGGCTTCTCAAATATCCTCCGCTCCGCACTTCGCCAGGCCCCTAACATAATACTTGTCGGAGAGATTCGCGATACCGAGACCGCCGATACTGCCGTCACTGCCGCCCTTACGGGGCACTTGGTATTCAGCACTCTCCATACCAACGATGCGTCCTCGGCCATAACCAGATTGATCGACCTCGGCGTCGCGCCCTTCCTCGTCGCTTCCGCGGTGCAAGCCATTATGGCGCAACGACTTCTGCGCAAGCTATGCAAGAAATGCCGCGCTCCCCACGACTATCCCGAGGAAAAGCTCCGCGCCGTAGGGCTGCGCCCAGAGGACGTTGAAGGCGTAACTCTCTATCGCCAGGTAGGATGCCCAAGCTGCAAGTACAGCGGCTACAAAGGCCGCATTGGCATCTTCGAGCTTATTGAAATGGATGAGGTCCTCCGCGATATGGCATACAGGAAGGCCCCTCTTGACGAAATCCGCCGACAAGCGCGGCTCTCCGGAATGAATACAATGCAGGAAGACGGTGTCAGGAAAGTCCTCGCCGGCGTAACCACCATCGACGAAGTCCTCGCCGTAACGCACGAGCTTGTAGAAACAACCTGAAGGAGAAGAAGTGGCGAAAGCCAGCGAAAAGATTGCGATGGCGCATGCGCCACACGCAAATTTGCCAACCAACCTCGGGCACACTGTAAGGGTGCCCCGGTCCGTAATAGATGCTGCCAACCCAGCGTAGGGAGAACAACAAATGCCAGCGCCGCTCATAGACAGACTGCTGCAGACCTGCGTGGAAAACGAGGCCTCTGACCTCCATCTGACCATCGCCAGGCCCCCTACCTTGCGCGTACACGGCCGCCTTCGATCCATTCAAACCGGCCCTCTTACGCCTGAGGACACTACCAGCCTGATGAAGGCAATCACCCCTGACAGGTGCCAGCAAGAACTTCAGGAAACTGGGACTACCGACTTCGCCTTCTCTTTCCAGGACAAGGCGCGCTTCCGCGTCAGCGTCTACAAGCAGAAAGGCTTCACAGGTGTCGCCCTGCGACTCATCCCCTGGAGGATAAGGAGCTTTGAGGAGATCGGCCTTCCCGAGAGCATCAAGCCGCTCCTCCATAGGCCCAGGGGACTCTTCCTGGTAACCGGCCCCACAGGCAGCGGCAAGTCCACCACTCTGGCAACGATGGTCGACTACATTAACACCAACCTTGATTCACATATAATCACTGTAGAGGACCCTATCGAGTACTACCACGAGCACAAGCGTTGCATCGTAACGCAGCGCGAGGTAGGCGTTGACGTACCCACTTTCGAGGAGGGCCTCAGGAGAGGGATGAGGCAGGACCCCGACGTCATGCTGGTCGGCGAGATGCGCGATCTTGCTACCATGGAGGCGTCTATTACCGCGGCAGAGACGGGACACCTGGTTTTTGCAACAGTTCACACCACCAGTGCAGAGAATACATGCAACCGAATCATCGACGCTTTCCCCCAGGAACAGCAGGAACAGATACGCGTCCAGCTCTCGGTTACTCTGCTGTGTATCATTGCGCAAAGCCTGATACCCAAGGCGAACATGTCCGGGAGAATTGCGGCCTTCGAGATACTGGTGGCAACGTCGGCTATCAGAAATCTTATCCGTGAAAACCAGACCTACAAGATTAATTCCCACATTCAAACCGGAAAGAAATACGGGATGATGCTCCTCGACGAACACCTCTTTGACCTCTTCAAGGCGGGAATCGTCTCGGAGGAGGAGATGTTCGGCCGCTGCCGAAACAGGGAGGACCTGGTCTCGAAACTGCGCGAGTACCGATACCAGATGGAGCTGGAAGCCAGGAAACATGCCAAGGCACGGGTCTCCATGCCTTCCCGCAGCCAGCCGGCCTAGAAAGGTACGACAAGTATGCCTCTTCAGCTAGCAACCAGGCCCCTTGGCCGGATGCTCGTCGAAGACGGGTTGCTAACCGAAGACCAGCTCCGCGAGGGGCTCAGGGTTCAAGCGGAAAGCGGCGGAGCCATCGGAGACGTCCTGGTCGACCTGGGATACCTGGCCCGCGCCGACATAACGAACGCCCTGGCCCGCCAGTGCGGCCTGAAGTCCGTAAATATTGCCGAGGTGGACTTCACGCCCGACCTTGTCTCCCAGCTATCGCCTTCCCTCGCCTGCGTCTACCGAATTGTACCGGTCGGCTTCCAGGACGGCGTGCTTACCGTGGCAATGGCCGACCCTCTTAACATCCGCGTGCTGGATGACCTGAAATTCATGATAGACGTACCAGTGGAGGGCGCGGTTGGCGACCCCGTTGCGATTAATAGAGTTATCGAAGAGCACTATGCAGACAAGACCGAATCGCTTCAGGAGCTCATTGACAACATAACGCGAGACGTTCCTCTGACCGGCATCCCCGACCTGAGAGAGGACAAGCCGGACCTGGCTGTGCTGAAGGAGGTGGCCAACCTGCCGCCGATAATGAAACTGGTTAACCTCGTGCTCCTTCAGGCCATCAGGGATCAGTCCAGCGACATCCACTTTGAACCCTTCGAGGACCAATACCGCATCCGTTACCGTATTGATGGAATCCTTTACGAAATGCCCCCCCCGCCCACACACCTGGGCACCGCCGTAGCCTCTCGCATAAAGGTTATGTCTGACATGCAGATAGAGGAGAGGCGCCTGCCCCAGGACGGCAGAATCGACCTGAACGTCGGCGGCAACCCCGTTGACGTCCGCGTCTCGACCTTGCCCACGATGTTCGGTGAGAGCATCGTCATGAGAATTCTCGACAGAAGCGTGATCCAGCTTAACATCGAGAACCTGGGCCTTCGGGCCGATGACATGGAAGCCGTCTTACGCATCCTGCGAAAGCCCAACGGAATCGTCCTGGCAACAGGGCCCACCGGCTGCGGCAAAACAACCACCCTTTACGCCTTCGTCGCCTACCTTAACGACATTGGCGTGAAAATAATCACCACTGAGGACCCCGTCGAGTACGATCTGGCAGGAATAACGCAGGTGCAGATAAACGAGCGGATCGGCCTGACCTTCGCCCGCTGCCTCAGGCACATCCTCAGACAGGACCCCGACAAGATCCTTGTTGGCGAGGTGCGCGACCTTGAGACTGCCGAGATGGCGATTCAGGCTTCGCTCACCGGCCATCTGGTCTTGAGCACGCTTCACACCAATGACGCTCCCACCGCGATAACCAGACTGGTGGACCTCGGCGTGGAGCCGTATCTTTTGACTGCGACGATCGAATCGATTATCGCCGAGCGGCTGGTGCGAAGAACATGCACCAAATGTCGCCGTCCTTATACCCCTTCGCAGCAGGAGCTAATGGAGCTCGGCGTCAGGCCCGAGGACGTAGAAGGCAAGCGATTCTACAAAGGCGCCGGCTGCCCCGTTTGCAAGAACACCGGCTACCGCGGGCGCGTAGGCATCTTTGAAATTCTTCCCTTCGACGAGGAGATCAAGAAGATGGTCCTCAGCAATGCTTCCACCAGCGAGATCAGGGAAGCCGCTGTCCGCCGGGGAATGAGAACGCTGAGAGAATCGGGGCTTCTGGCCATCTTCGACGGCATAACCTCGATAGAGGAGGTCGCAAGAGCAACGGTGCAGATAGAACTGGATTAGCGCACTGACGAAAGGAGGATGGGGCGATGCCCCGTTTCACATTCGAAGCAATGGACGGGCAGGGCAGAACAGTCAAGGATGAAGTTGATGCCCGCTCGCAGGAAGAGGCCATCCAGCGAATACGTCGCCTGGGGTACTTCCCGACAAGTCTCCGGGAAAAAGCGGAAGCGGGCGCGACGCGCGCCGCAGGCCCCGCCAGAAAGAGAAGCCTCGCCTTCGGCCGCGTCTCCGGCAAGCAGCTAACCCTCTTTACCCGCCAGCTTTCCACCCTTCAGGATGCGGGGCTGCCGATCCTCCGCAGCGTGCGAGTCCTTCAAGAACAGATAAAACCGGGCATCCTCAAGAACACCCTATTGGACGTCGCAGATGATATAGAAGCCGGAAGCACCCTCTCCGAGGCGCTCGGCCGGCACCCGCGTGTCTTCGATAAGCTCTACGTTAACATGGTCAGGGCTGGAGAGGCCGGCGGGGTGCTGGACCAGGTGCTTACCCGGCTGGCGGAATTCCGCGAAAAGGCACAGCGCCTCCAGAGAAGAGTGCTCGGCGCTATGATCTATCCCTCCGTCATCCTCATCTTCGCTACACTCATCGTTACCTTCGTGATGATCTACATCATCCCCAAGTTCAAGGAGATATTCGACGACTTCGGTATAGACCTGCCGACCATGACCTATGCGCTGATCAACACGGCTATGTTCATCAAGGGCCATTGGTATCTTGTGCCCGCCGTGCCTATCGGCATATTCATTGTGATAAAGCTGATAGGGATGACTAACACCGGTCGGTTCGTCATAGACCTGACGAAGCTGAGGCTGCCGCTGCTTGGAGTGATCATCCGAAAAGCCACGTTGTCGCGTTTTACGCGAACGCTGGGGACGCTACTCGCCAGCGGCGTACCCATTCTGGAATCGCTTAACATTGTCAAGGACGCCGCCGGCAACGCCGTCGTCTCGAACGCCATCGGCCGCGTTCACGACAGCATTCGCGAAGGCGAAAGCATGGCCGAGCCGCTGGCACAGAGCAGAGTCTGCGACCTGATGGTGGTAAACATGGTCGAGGTCGGCGAGGAAACGGGGGAACTCGACCGCATGCTGATCCGCGTAGCTGACACCTACGACGAAGACGTTGATGCCGCGGTGAACGGCCTGGTCAGCATTATGGAGCCGCTGCTTATCATCGCCGTGGCGTTCGTAGGCGGATTCATCGTCATATCGCTCTTCCTCCCCCTCATCAAGCTGATGACCGAGATGGGCGCGGAGGGCGAGTGAGAGAGAGTCGCAAAAATGGTTCAAAAGTCAAACAAACGCAGTGTGCGGCCTTCGCTGCGGCGAAAAGGTTGCGCACCAAAGAGAGGAGGTAGTAAGACATGAAGCTTTTTAGGAGACATGGGCGCGGCTTTACGCTGATAGAGCTGCTCACGGTGATTGCAATCATCACCATCCTGGCAAGCCTGGCCCTGGGCGGCATCCAGGTCGCCAGAAAGCGCGCCAGAATCGCCGGAACCCGTGCCGAGGTCAACCACCTTGCCGCCAGCGTTGACCAGTTCTACGACGACTTCGGCTTCTATCCGCCGAGCTGGCGCGAGTCCGTCAGGAACCTCGTGGTCATCCCCACTGCTAGCCCCATAGCATCACCCGAGCCTGCCACCAATTTAAGGCCTTGGAACTTCGTTGACGTCGACCTTGACGATTACGCTGACGCGCTGATTCCGATGAGGCCGCCGACCGACTCCTCGGCCAGAAACGCAAGCTACGACGAAAACGGCATCGAACTGCTCGTCCTCTACCTCTCGACGAAGAACAAGAACGGGGCATATTTCGATACCGACTCCGCCCGGCTCGAAAACCAGGACAACGACCGCATGAACTCCAACGGCCCGCTTTACAATTCGGCGTTCAGCAAGGGTGACGAGACGCAAGGCTACGAGACGGAACTCTACGAATGGGTTGACCTCTTCGGCCGGCCCCTCGTCTATGTCAGCTTCAGTCGCTACAACGAGTTCAATGGAAGCCCGGAGTTCGCCTACACGAGCATAAATCTCACGCTTCCGACGGACGGCGACGATACCGACTCCGACAATGACATAGACGGCAAGACGATCTCCAGCACCGAGAACAACGAGTACCGCAGGGTAACAGCGCTTGACCCCAAGACCGCCGACCCCCATAGGCCGGACAGCTACGTTCTCTACTCGGTCGGCCCCAACGGTATTGACAACCTGGGCTACAACGATGATTCCAACGGCATTGACGACGACGCCAACGGTGTGGTTGACGACGAGGACGATATTACCCTCTGGTAAGGAGCCTCTGTACAAGCACAGATGGAAAGGAAAGAAGAATGTCCAGGGGCAAAGCGCGGGCGCGCGGGCGAGGAGCTTTCGCCTTCACGCTTATTGAACTCCTCACCGTTATCTTCGTCGTCGCCATCCTGGCAGGCTTTACCTCTGTAGTGGTACAGCGGCTCAGAGGCCGGGCCAGAGCGACCTCCACAAGGGCGGACCTCGAAGCCCTGGCCCGCGGCGTCCAGCAGTTCAAGGACGATTTCGGCTTCTATCCTCCCAGCCGCGTCTCCAACTGGAGACAATACCAGGACGAGACGCCCACGCCCCTCCCAGTTCCGCCCCCGCAGAATTACGTCGCAAACTTCTTGGATCTAAACCGCAACGGCCGCGCCGACGTCCTCCTCCCCAACTCAAACCCGAGCAACCCGCGCTCTGCTCAGTACGAGGAGAACGGAATTGAGCTCCTCATCCTTTTCCTCACCACGAGCAGGAAGAGCGGCCCCTATTTCTCCTCGACCAATTTCCAAAATCGCGACGATGACCTATTGCCGGGCAGAATCTTCGGCAGCCCGTTCCACGAGAGCGTCTCCAATACCACATATCTCGTGGAACTCTACGACCCCTTCGACAACCCTTACGTCTATATAAGTTACGACAACTACGTCTCGGGGCTCTCAAACAGCGTTGACGTTGACAGCGACGGCAACTCCGACGTGGACGGCCAATCACCGGACGGGCGGACCCTCCGCCCCGCCAGAAAAGACCCTCGTACCGACGAGTTCGCTCGAAAGAATTCCTATCAGCTCTACTCGTTCGGCCCCAACAAAGCCGACAACCTCGGGTTCGGCGGCGAAGCACACAGCGACGAACTCGACAACGACGGCAACGGAATTATTGACGATGAAGATGACATTTCCACGCTCCACTAGCCGGCGCGGGCGCCGCAAAGCTTTTACGCTTGTGGAACTGGTCGTAGCCATCAGTGTTATCGCAGTTCTGACGGGGCTCTCCCTCCTCGCCTTCTTCAGAACGCGCGAAGGGCTGACCCTACGCACCGCCGTCGGAAAGGTAGACACTTTGATAAGGAGCGCCCGAAACAGCGCCATTTCCGCCGGCGCACCCTCCCGGATCGTCGTGACCAACGTCTCCTCAAGACGTATAGGCGGAGTGACCGACCCGTTGTCATTAAGCAAACCCGTCATCTGGCAGGGCAACATCTCCGCCGAGCTGCCCGAGCTGATAAGCGAGTGGGACTTCCAAATTCCCCTCCCTCTGCCCGCATATAAAGTCGCGCCTGACCCCTCACCAGCCCCGGCCGTCACGCCCCCGGACGTTTTGCCCGGGGTCGCCGGGCACCTGGCCGTAGTTTACGAGATCCCCTTAGGCGGCGACCTGAGCGACAACTTAGTCGAGGGAAAGCGCGGAAACGCTCTCCGCTTCGACGGCAGCAACGTTAACTATCTTCGGCTCTACGCCTACGACGAGAGCCGCTTCGCCGAGGATACCGCCGCCCCCACGCCGAGCCCCACCCCCACTATCCATATTCTTAACCCCTTGGAATATGCTCTCCGGCCGTACGACCTTCGCCTGGGGCCTCGCCTCGAGCAGCCCACCCCGGCTCCGACAACGAAACCGATCTGGTGGAATACCACCTACCCTTATGACAGCACCGACCCCGATAGCATTGACAACAGTTATAGATACCTCGGCAGGCCCGGCCTCCGCTTTGAAGCGTGGGTCCGGCGAGACCCCGACGCCACGCCAGATGCCGCGCGCGTCCTCTTCGCCAAGGCGCCTGGGAGGCCGCCCCGCGGCCCCGACAGGCGGATTGGCTACCTGATCGAAATATGGCCTGACGCGACACCCACCCCGAACCCGATAACCGACGCCTCGACCAATCGAACAGGAGTAACCGACCCCCTCAATGCCCAGCTTTACGCCTGCTTCGTGAGTTTCGTGCAGAAAGGCGCGGGGCTCACAGCCGCCACTGATTCGGCCTACACCGGCCGCTTCGGCATACCTGCGGACAGGTGGACCCACGTAGCGGTTAACTGGAACCCGGCGGCGCCGGACAGGGCAAACCGCCTTTCCCTCTACCTGGACGGAATCAAACGGACCAAGCTGTGTAAACCCATACATTACGCAAGCGATGAGGACGAAATCGATCCTGCTCCCTTTGTTTCCACGCCACTTGGCCGCGACTACGGGCCTAACGATGGCGGCCT
>CAZUUK010000006.1:20629-25366 GCA_964622675.1 uncultured Planctomycetota bacterium
GTTGAGAGCGTACGCCCGCTCGCGCCCAAGGGGCTCCTGGCGATCGGGGAACTCGTGGACGACCCCTCCGACCCGCGAAGCCGCCTTCGGATTAAGGAACTGGTGCGTTACAGCGCGGCGCAAAAGGGAAGGGGCGCTGCCACCGACAGTTTCATCGTATGGGAGAATGCGGCGGGGACCGAAGACGGGCGCGGCTACCCGCCCGACTACCTGTCCGACATAGGTGTATCGCTCGACGAAGGTTTCGGCGCTTTCCAGGCCGTGCTCGTGTGGGCCGGACTGAAAGGAGACGTGCGCGTTGACGACGGCACGTAAGAAAAAAAGCCAGCGGGGCATCGTCCTCATCCTCGTCATCACCGTGCTCATGGCCCTCACCATAATCGCCGTCCCGTTCGCCGTGAACATGCGGCTGGCGAAGAAAACCGCCACCGCCTCCCTCAGGCAGGAGGAGGCGCGAATCGCCGCCTACGGCGCTGTCTCCTACGCCACGAACATGCTCCAGGCTTCCGCCCAGGCACATGACTCGACCCCTCTCTTTGATGATTCGGCCGGCGGCGAATTCGCCGTCCGCAGCCATACATTCCTTACAAGGTCAATCACCCCCTCGCCTACCGCCATCCCTGCCCGGGACACTGAGGGCTTCCCCGACAGCGGCTACATCCGCATAGACGACGAGTGGATACGGTATCGCAGCCTGGTCCGCGGCAGCCCCGGGGTTTTCGACGAGTGCACCCGCGGCGAGCTTAACACAAAAAGGGCTCGCCACCGGAAATACGCCGAGGTCTCCCTCGCCCCCGAGGGCGTCCGATGGGACGCGGAGATATCCGACGAGCACTCGCGCATAAACCTTAACACCCTCACCCCCGAAGGCTTCGCCCAGCTCCTTCGCCTGCCGCTTTACACCTTCTACTTCGAAAACCTGCCCGATGATCCTACTACCGGTGACCTCCCTTCCCTCCCGATGGTTGTCCTCACGGACTCTACAATCATTCCCGTTAGCCATGTGAACGACGCGCCAGACCCGATAAGAGGGATTTTTAGCGACGGCGACCCCGCCACAATTGACGGCTTCCTCTGTATAGACGACGAATGGATGGCCTACCGGGATATTCTGGACCCGGTGCCGGGCGACGGCTCGACCCTCTTCACGGGCGTCATCCGGGGCGCAAGGGGCACATCCGCAAGATCGCACCACTCCGGAAGGACCGTCTTCATCGAGTTTCCGCTGCCTGTGGCCGCGCTCACCGAGGACCTGACCCCAACCGGTCTTAATGCCCTTACGGCCAAGCTCGACGACGTGGACAGCCTTTCCAGCGCTCGCGGCCCCGCCGCGGAGGAGAGCTCCTGGACAGCCGCCTGGAGCGCCGTCTCCCACAACGCTCACGCCTGGCTGCTGATCGAAAACGCGCCGCCCGAGAACCAGCCAACCGGAAGCGAGTGGCTTACTTACTACCGCGTTGACCCCACTCGGGCCGATAGAGACGCCGATGTGCGCGGCGGCCTCAGGCCGGGCGCCGCCAGGCGCCTCAAGAGGGGCTTATGGCCAGCTCGTGCCGCCACACTCACCACGCACGACGAGGGCTCCGTCGTCCGCATCCCCCCCTATCCGCTGCCCGCCCGGCTGACTACCCCCCAGATAGACGCGAATTACACCGGTCTCATCGGCGTTGAAGATGCGACCTGGTTCCCGCCGCAGGGCTACATCAACGTTGACGGCGAGGTCATGTATTACAGGGAGGTGAGAGTAAGCCAAGTAGGACTCGACCCGCAGCCCCCGGGCGCAAGGGGTGACTGGGACTTCAAGCAGTTCGAGCTGGATATCACTCTAAGGGGCCTCAGGGGCACAACCGCCACCGAGCACTCTTTCGGCGCTTTGGTCTATCCGGCGCTTTACGTGGAGGAGTTCCTCGCTCAGCCGTTCGACAGCATTGAAGAAATGCGGAATCCTACGCGGAAGGCCTTCCTCCAGACCAACGCTGTCGTCTCAGCCGACTCCTCGCTCTCCGCTCTCCCACTTCAGAACGACGCCCGTACTCAATACTTCCCCAACCCCGAGCCCGGGGAAATCGGCGTCGCCCGGATCGGTCCGGAATTGATCAAATACACCGACGTCAGTCAATCCGGCGGCAACTGGCACCTCGACCTACTTGCCGCAGGGAGCGGCGGCCGCGGCGGCTTCGGCTCTCCCCTTTCCATCCATTCCGCTCCCGCCACCATCCGCTACCTCTTCATGTACGACTACGGCCCAACGGACAATGAGCTGCGGATCCCAAGCGACGACCTCCTCGCCGATCTAATGGAGAACATCCCGCCGGCCATCTTCGATCAGATAAGGCCTTACGTAACGATCGCCACGCCGCCCGAAGCTCCGAGGGAAATCCCGGTCATGCTGGACCTCGATGCTTCTCCGACGCCCACACCCAGCGACTATGCTGCCTGGATTCACCACGACGCCTCCGCTCCCTTGATCCCCTGGCGCACGTGGCTCATCCTTCCCAACGGCGAGCAGCGGCTCCTCACCAGCTTCGGCGTCGGCTATCTCAATCAGGACGGCGCTCCTGGGACGGACCGCCTGCTTCTGTACGACGCGGCACTCTTCCCTTGGCCTGCCGCCCGGGCGCGACTCGGCGGAAGGGAGTGGTTCAATTATGCGGACCGTACCGATGCGAGTCTTAGGGACTGCACCGACGTCCGAGGGAGCTGGCAAGGCGATGCCGCTGTTCCCGACCCCCTTTTGGTCAGGTGGCAGAACGCGATCCAGTGGGGAGCAGCTTTTAGCGTCGGATCGGACGAGTACCAGCCCGCCCACCTTCGCATAACCAACCCCGCCAAGGTCAATATCAACACCATCGGCGCCGAGGGGCCCCGCGGGAGGGCGGCGCTTCTGGCAGTGCTCGCATGCATCGCCGACCTGCAGACCGCCGGCGCCGTCCCCGAGGCGTGGCAGCCGGAAGCCCTCGTTCCCGACCGCCGCGTCAAGCTCCCCAGGGCGCTCTCCCTCGCCGACGCCGCCGCCCTGACCCACGCCCTGGCGGGCAGTCTCCCTATAGAGAAGGCCGACGACCTCTTGGACGTCAACGACCTCGCTTCCCCTCCCGGCAATCAAGAGCACGCCTCGCTCCCGCAGGAAAAAGCCTCCCTCTTCCTGCGTTACTTCCGAAACAGTTTTGCCGTAAAGAACAAGGGAACCTTCCGCGTCGAGGCTACCGGCAGCGTCCAGGGCAGCCGCCGCGAAATAGCCGCCAGCTATACCACCACGCAGATCGTCCAGGTGCCCGACATCGTCCCATCCCAGGCCCCGACGCCGGCTCCTCTGGAGATAGACACCCAGGACTACTTCGTGGACTGGGCTTCCGGCAAGGATACCCTCCCCGACGGCACGAGCCACCTGGCGATCATCGGCGCCACCGACAGCTACAGCTCGCCCATCCACGCGCTTGAGTCGGCCGGCATCCCCAAAGACGACACGGCCGCCTGCGCTCAGCCCGGCTCAATCCCCGATGAGGACGATGCCAACACCACGTTCCTCGCCCACTACGACTGGGGCTTGAATCTGTCCACCGATTCGGCCGCTTACTCCGCCGACGGCCCCTCCCGCGGGCGCATTACGCCGGCGACCGAATCCGGCATCGCCGCCTTCCCGCCCACCCAATGGCTCTCGCCGGAAGGGATCATCTGCGAGGACGACGGAATACTTTACTACACCGATTACCGCCACACGATCGACGGCCACCGCAACATCGAGGCCGCGACCGATTCGGCAACCGTCGCCCCCATCGCCATTGAAATGTGGATCAAGCCGTCCCCGGTCTGGTTCACAACCGAGGACACCCGCTACCTCTTCGACCTGGGCGACGAAGCGACCAACAGGATAAGGCTCTTCGAGAGAACGGAAGAGAATCCCCCCGGCAGCGGACATTTTCTCAGCCGTCTCCATCTCACGGTCACCGACGCGCTGGGCCGGACGGCGGATACTCGAGAACTTATCGCATGGCCGTCGGCCTCCCCTACGCCGGATCCAACCCCCTCGGCGCTGCTGCCGTGGACCGAAGACAGGTGGCATCGCGTAACAGCCGTCGTTGCCGGAGGCGAACCCGGAGAGCTCTCCCTCCTCATGCGCGACCCCGACCGCAGCCCGCCGGGCGCAAGCCGCTCGCGGCTCAAACCTTTCATAAGCAGCGGATACTACTCCCCGACAATAACGACGCTGGGCTATGCATATCGAGTGGTTGACGTCCCCCTCGACGGTTACTGCACCAGCGTGGACAAGGAGAATAAGAAGGTCACCTTCCGCGGATACTGCGCGAGAAAGCCGCCTTACGTCTGGGACGGCTCCGGCTTCGTTGGTGTGGACAGCATAGCCCCGGACCCCTTGGCCACTCCTGGACCGACCCCCTCGCCCACCCCCGCACCGACCCCTCCGCTGCGCACGTGGACCCTCACGCTCGATAGTGAGCCCTTTTCGTCGAGACCCTCGGAGATCGGCGTCCCCTTTGCCATCGAATACCCGGGCGGCTACATGCGCGCAAGCCGCATCCCCGCCGGAGGCGACCAGATCGTACTTATGGCCCACCAGCACACCAGCGCCGACCCCGCGTCCGACCCCAACTACAACTGGGAACTGGCCCGCATACCGCTGGACCCCGTTTCCCTCCGGGACACTCGACGCGATGGCAGGCTGCTCTGGCTGGCGGCACACTTCACCGGCGCCTCGCCCTGGTGGAAAACCTCCTGGGA
>CAZUUK010000006.1:25466-69526 GCA_964622675.1 uncultured Planctomycetota bacterium
CTCAAGAAAGTCGTCCCCCGGCCGCAACTCGACTTGAACCCCCCCGACCCGCCCAGGAGCTTCGCAAAGGGGGACCTCGTAACGCTTCTAACTTTCATGGACACGGCGAAGGCCTTCTCCCTTTCAACAGATACCCATGTGGACGAGCTCCTCCTCAACGACACGACCGCCTTTCCCAGCCGCGGCTATTTGGAGGTCCAGGGATCCGACCTCAGCAGGGATCCGCAAAGTGTAGTAGGCTACGCTGCAAAGCGCGACGCCGACAACGTCCTCATCATCCCCAAGTGGCTTCGTGACAACGGCGATCTCAACGTCTCCAACCAGGGCGCCTACGGCACCTCGCCGCTGACGGTCTCCGACATGACCCTGCCCCCCAACGCCTACAAGGTCGTCACCCGCATCCCCGTGCGCTACTGGGACCGCTTCGTCGGCTTCAAGCCGGAGACCCCCGGCACGGAGACTTACGAATGGGTGCGCCAGGCCCCGCCTGCCCTCGTATTCCGCGCAAGAAAACGCCTCCCCGGCAGCTATCTGGAAGAATTCTCCTGGAGATATTATGACCCGGCCACTCCGTCACCCACTCCCGGCCTGGAACTCCCAAGCGACCTGCGAGACTACGTCAACGTCTACGTGGAGCTGCTGCTGGACGGCCGGCGGGTCTATCACGAGGAGCGCAGCAGACAGCTAGGTTACTTCGAAGAGCCAGTAGACGCATACTCCGAGCCGTGGGCCGTTAACCGCAAGTTCGACGAAATAGAAATACGCGTCTACTTCGACTATACCGCGCACCCGAACTCTACCTCCTCGGACCCGGACGACGCATACACCTCCGGTATCTCCGACGTGGCCCCCAAAATAGACAAATTCCTTTTGTATCTCCGGCAGCCTGTCTCTACGGCACTGGTCGTACCAGGGCCTGGATGAAGGAGCGCACCTTGAAGGTTTCGCCCGCTGGGAATCGGCGAGGTTTTACGATTATGGAGCTCATGGTCGCTCTGGCCATCTCCCTCATCATAGGCATTACGATAATCACCGTGCTGCGCATAGGGATGACGAGCTGGCAGCGTGCCGAGCAGCGACGGACGGCTTTTGATGCCGCTCGGCTCGTGCAGCAGCAGCTCACCGAAGACTTCGAGGCGCTTGCCGTCCCCTCGGCGACCCGCCAGGCGTGGCAGAACCCGCTGCCGGATAATATCGCCGACTCCGACGTCTATTCGGCCCCCCCTGACCAGCCCCAGTGCCTGCTCATATCCGACTACGCAAAATACCCACAGCTAAACGGCTCCTTGACGGATGCAGAAGACGTCGCCGCACCTCCTCGCTACCCCGGCGGCACAGACCCCGCACCAGGCTGGGGGAGGCCCCAACGGCTTACCCTCGTCCGCCGCATTACGCCCGAGGATCTCGCGCAAGATCCTGCTTTGCGGCTGGCCGGAAACGGCCTCGATGACGACGGCGACGGACGCGTCGACGAGGAGTCCTACAACCTCCACGACGACGACGGCGATACGCTGAGAGACGAAGACCTGGCCTCCACCGGCGGGCTCATGTCGGTCACCTACATGCTCCAGCTCGACTATGGGGAAACGGAGCAAGAACTTGCCCGCGCGTCCGGTCTGCCCGTGATCCCGCACTACGTCCTCCGCCGCGGAATCCAATCACCGGTAAGCGGGGTCCTCGCGGCACCCCCCGACGCGGACGGCGACGGCGAGCCCGACTGGGACTCCTGGCCCGTTCTGGCGCGCGATGTGATGTATTTTGGGTTGAGCTTCCAGACCGCCTTCCATTCAAACTCGGCGCTCGTAGACCGCCCCGGGGACGATGCTCACACCCGCCCCCCTTACCCCACTGTCTACGACGACTGGGACACCTGGCCCCCCAGCCCGGCACCTTCGCCACCGCCTACGGGAACACCAGAGCCCTATCTAGCTTCGCCCGAGAGCATGTGGGATTCCAGCCGCGGCCTTTACGACCCCAGGAAATTCCCGAGGATTCTCCCACCCGCGCCCAATAGCTTCGCTTTCTACAAGGAAGTGTTCCAGCCCGCAGCTTCGGGCCCGGCCAGCCTTCCATCGCTGCTCACCCCGGCCGACGACGTATTCCCCAGACGGGTCTTTGCCGTCCTGGTGCTGGATGCCGGCCCCCATCTGACCCCCCGGGCCCTCCTAGGCCGCACGCTGGAGGCCTGGGAGGATCCTTCCGGCAGCGCCACCGGCCTCGTGCCCGTAACGACTTCCGCCTCCCGCGGATTTGCCGAGGCCCTCAGATCCCCCCAGGGTGGGGACCTGCCCGCACTTCGCGAAAGGCAGCACGCCCTCCTCGTGGATGCGGACTCTAATTATGAGTGGATTCACTACGACAGCAGCCTCCACTCACCTCCTCACCAGCGCTACCTGCTTGACAGGAGAAGCGAACGATCAACATTACGCAGACGCTTCCAACAGGGCAAGTCGCTCCTCGTGAGCGGCATGACCTTCTTCTTCGAGGTGGAGCTCCCCTCCTACCGCGCCGCCGACAAAGGATTCCAGCAATGAGAAGGGTAAACACTTGCCGCCGCGCCTCCAAAGGCTTTACCCTGATCGAGATACTTGCCGGCGTAGCGATCTTTCTCATTGCCTCGGTCAGCATAATGTCCCTCTTCGGCGTGGCGATCGGCACTCACAAGACGCAGGTGGACAGAGAGACGGCCGCCCTTGTCGCCCAGCGCGCTTTCGCCCACGTTCGGGCATTTCCACCGTCCAAAACCATGCCCAACGTGCTACCAGCCTGGTACGCCACACTCGACCCGGGCCTGGCAGAGCTCAAGTATACCGCGATGTCCATTCCCCTCGACCCGGACCTCGCCCGCAGCCCACTTCTGGATCTTTTCCAGAACCCTGCGGATCACCTCGCTGTTGACCCTGATAGAGGCATGTTCTGGATCCCTTCGCCGGGCAGGCCGGCCTTCGCTCTCATCCAGCAGTATAACCGTGGCGACAACGAACTGAAGGAAGAATGGATAAGCTTTGAAGTCCTTCAGGAAAACCCGCCGGCGCTGCTTCAATGCACGCGCGGCGCTCTCGGCACGGATCCGCAGGAATTCATACGCGGCGATGGGGCCGTGCAGATTTTCCCAACCTTCTACTTCCCCGATTACCCGACCTACAGCTTTCGCCTCAGAAGGCGTTCCTACACAATGGACCTGCCGCCCCCGAACCCCTTCCCACTACCCTCAGGCGAGGAGGACATCTCTTTCGACCTGCTTGACGTGACCGTCCTGTGGAGCGAGGTAAACCGCGCGCGCGAAGCGACCTTCAGCTTCGCGCTAACCGACCGCACTCAGTTCGACACCTCCACCACGGAAGGCGTGTACTACTGAGCCCGGCGGCATTGACCTGCAGGCGCAGCGCGGTATGATCTCCTGTTAACGCCCCGTTCCCCCAAGCGTTCATAGGAACCCGCCATGCTCGATGAAGAACTCCTTTTATACCTTGCGCGAATAGCCCTGCCAACACGTCCGGACCACTCCCTGGAGGCGCTCGCCGCTCACTACAATCTCTCCGCCGAGCGCGGCCGCGACCTCGTCGAGGAGCTGCTGGTTCGTCTTGTGGAGGAGCTTGCATCGCTTCCCCCCGCGCTGCTCGACGAGGCGAACTGGCTCCTGGCGCAAGTTGACACGCCTCTCCGGGAGATCTTCGCCGAAGTCGAGAGGGAGGCTACGAAGAAGGCCTTCGGCGCCGGCGCCCTCAAACTCGAGGAACTCCTGCCTGACTTCTCCCAGGTCCTCCGCAGGAAGCCCAAGCGGCCGACCGACCACATCACCCTTCTGGAAACGGCATCGCTGTCGGGCCTGCTCAGGAAAGGCGGACGGATAGCAGAGCTCCTGCCCGGCTACGAGGAGCGCCAGCCGCAGACAAGAATGCTCGAAAAAGTCGCCCGCGCCCTTAACCAGGGCTCCCACTTGATGATCGAAGCAGGAACCGGCACGGGCAAGTCACTGGCCTATCTCCTGCCCGCCATAGAGTGGGCTCTCGCCAATAAAATGCCCGTCGTCGTCTCGACCAACACAAAGAATCTCCAGTCACAGCTATGGGATCAGGACATCCCCCTTTCGAGGAAAGCTCTCGAAAAACCCTTCGACGCCGCGCTCATCAAAGGCCGCGCAAACTACCTCTGCCTCCGAAAGCTCCTCTACACGCTCCGCCAGGCACAGCGCGAGCTGTCAGAGGAGGAACGCGCAGCAATGCTTCCCATTCTTACCTGGCTTATGAAGACGCGCACGGGCGACATCGCCGAAAACACCGGCTTTCTCGGCCTCGGCGTCCCCTCCCTCTGGGAGCATCTCTTCTCTTCCGGCCCCGACTGCCCGGGCCGCCACTGCCGGTACTACCGGAGCTGTTTCCTTATGAAGGCCCGGGCGCTCGCCCTCTCCGCCGACCTCATAGTCGCCAACCATGCGCTTGTCTTCTCTGAACTCACTCTGCAATCCAGCGCCGTCCTTCCGAAGTATTACCACATCGTTCTCGACGAGGCGCAGAACATCGAAGATGTCGCCACCGACCATCTTGCAGTCTCCCTCGACCGCTGGCGCCTGTACCGACCCCTGCGCCGCCTCTTCCGCCACGACCGGACCGGCGCTGGCACCGGCCTCATCCCCACCACCCTGGCTCAAATCTCCCGCGCCACCGCTCTGCCTGAGGCGACGCAGGACGGCCTGCGCGAACTCGCCAACCACATACTCGAATTCGTCATCCCCGTGGAAGAGAGAGCGGCAGGCATGCTCGCCGCTGTCGAAGCCCTCGTCTCCAGCCGCCTGTCCGATGACCGGATCCGCTACGAGCAGGCCCTTCTCGGGCAAGAGTCCTGGCAGGAAGTTATCAGACGCAAGGAGCCGCTCATCTCCAGCCTGGGCTCCCTTATCTCCGCCATGGGAAGGCTTCAGGACGCCATGGAGGGGCCCGCCCTGGACGCGATAGAATTCGGCCCGGAAACGCTCGCCGAGCTGCGTGCTCAGTCCGAGCTGCTTCAACAGATCTCGAGCGACATCGAATTCCTCCTCCGCGCCGACGACCCCGACTACGTCTACTGGGCGGAGCGGCGGAGCGCCCAGCCGCCCGACTACCGCCTCGCAGCCGCACCCCTTGATATCTCCCGCCTCCTCTACGCGCACATGTATGAGCCTAAGCGCTCGGTGATCCTTTCCTCCGCCACCCTCACCTCGAGCGGCAGCTTCGACTATCTAAAAAACCGCCTCGGGCTCGCGTACGTGCCGGAGGACCGCATCGAGGCCGCGGATGTTGGAACTACCTTTGACTACCCCAGCCAGTGCAGGGTCCTCATCCCCACCTTCCTGCCGGAGCCGAGGGACGAGTCGGGCAAATTCGCCGAAGAGCTCGCCGGATTCCTCGCAAAGCTCTGCCCCGCAATACCGGGCGGGACACTCGTTTTGTTCACCTCCTACCAGATGCTAAACGAAGTGCAACCACCTCTAGCGCGCGCGCTTCCGAAGGGGACGCTCCTTCTCGCGCAGGGCCTCAGCGGCTCACGGGAGCAAATCGCCCGTCTTTTCCAGCGCAACTCCCGCGCCGTGCTCATGGGCACCCACAGCTTCTGGGAAGGCGTGGATTTCCCGGGCCAGTCCCTCTCCTGCCTCGTCATCGCCAAGCTTCCCTTCCACGTCCATACGGACCCCGTCGTAGAAGCACGCTGCGAGCTCCTTCGCGAACGCGGCCAGGACCCATTCCTCTCCTACTCCCTACCTTACGCTGTCCTTCGCTTCCGCCAGGGATTCGGCAGGCTCATAAGGCGGAAGGAAGATAAAGGGGTCATCGTAGTCTGTGACAAACGCGTCGTCAGCAAACGTTACGGGAGCGCGTTCCTTCGCTCCCTTCCCGCCCCTTATCGCGCCATGGGAAGGCGGGAAGACCTCATCCGCGCCGCCGCGGCGTTCCTCAAGGGAGAGGATTCACCGTCGCCAAGATATCTGGATCGTGAGTCGCTCAGAAAGCTCCTATCCCAAAGGAGGGACACGAGGTGAGGGCCGTCGTTCAGCGCGTTTCCTCTGCAAGTGTGAGCGTGGATGGAAAGCAGGTCGCGGCCATAGAAAACGGTTTCTTGGTCCTCCTCGGCATCGCGGCTGCGGACGGGCCGGCCGATGCCGAATACATCGCTCGCAAAATCGCCGGCCTCCGCATCTTCCGCGACGTAGAGGGAAAGATGAACCGATCGCTGCGGGAAGTCGGCGGAAGCGTCCTTATCGTCTCCCAATTCACGCTGTACGGCGACTGTCGTAAAGGCCGCCGCCCATCATATACCGACGCCGCGCCGCCCGAGGTCGCCGAGCGCCTCTACGAGGATGTCGCCGCCCGCATAGCCCAGACCGGGGTACCTGTAAAAAAGGGCGTCTTTGCCGCTATGATGGACGTTTCACTCGTGAATGACGGACCCGTTACCCTGCTGCTCGACAGCCGCCGGACTTTCTAGCGCCTAGACGTCGAAGTAGACGCGCCCGTGCCACACTCCCCCTCGCTCTTCTATAACCAGGCCGTGGTAAGTGGCCGCCTTCACGATCCCTAAAGGCACGTGCCTGGCGGAATCGATCGGTTCGCCCGTCGCCTTCCCCTCCGCGCGCACCGACCCTTCCATCTCCAAAGAGAACCGGCTGAAAACCGCCTCCTCCACCTCGTGCAGGTACAGGAGTTCATTCAGCCAGTTCAATGCGAGCTGCTCCCGCGACTCTCCCGAAATCACCCCGACATCATACTCCCGCCCGACCCTTACTTTCCCGGGATCGACGATCAGCTCGAACATCGCCTGAGCGAGTTCTTCCAAAAGCCCCTGGAAAGAATCGGCTTCGGCGTCCACCCCAACGTCGGCGGTATGCTCGATCTGCACGTGACGTCGCACTGCTACTCGCTCGTCTCCTCGCCCTTCTCTTCGACCGGGACCCTTGCGATGCTGGCCAGCTTATCGCCCGCTTTCAGACTTATCACGCGTACGCCCTGCGTATTTCGTCCGATCTCCCTTATAGAGGAAACAGGCATCCGCACGACCATTCCTCCCATTGTGACCACCATCAACTCGTCACTCTCGCGCACGTCTAAAACACCCACGACGGGCCCGTTGCGCTTGCTTGTCTTGATATTGATGAGACCCTTTCCCCCCCGCTTCTGGGTTCGGTACTGCTTGTAGGCGGTTCGCTTCCCGTAGCCGTTTTCGCAGACCGCCAGCAGGCCGGCGCCTTCGTTCACCACGACCATCCCCACAACCGAATCGCCGTCCCGCAGCGATATGCCTTTCACCCCCCTCGTGTTGCGGCCCATGAGCCGAACCTGCCCAACCGCAAAGCGAATCGCCATCCCTCCCCGCGTCGCCAGCATAACCCCATCTTCATCCCTCGTCATCCGCACGCTCACCAGCCGGTCGTTCTCGTTGAGCCGGATCGCGATGATGCCTCTTTTCATCGGATGGCTGTAAGCCGAAAGTTTGGTCCGCTTTACGATCCCGCGTTCCGTGGCCATCGTAAGCGAACCAGCCGCAAAGTCCCTCACCGGAATCGTCGAGGTCACGTTCTCCCCGCGCTCCACGTTGAGCAAATTCACCATCGCCCTTCCCCGCGACGTTCTGCCCATCTGTGGGATGTCGTAAACCTTGCGCCAGTAAACCCTCCCCCTGTCCGTGAAGAATAGAATGTAATCATGCGTAGAAGCCACGAATAGTTGACGTATGAAGTCCCCCTCCTTCGTCACGGCCCCGGTTATTCCCACTCCACCCCGGTTTTGTCTTCGGTAGGTTGCGATGGGCATCCTCTTTATGTAGCCCGCGTGGCTTACGGTAACCACCACCATCTCCTCCGCCACAAGGTCCTCCATGCAGAATTCTTCCGCCTCCCCGACGATCTCGGTCCGCCTCGGGTCTGCATACTTCTCCTTAAGCTCGTAGAGATCCTCGCGAATCTCGTCGTAGACCAAGGCGCGATCTGCCAGCAGCGCCTTGTAACCGGCTATCTCCTCCTGAAGCTCCTTGTGCTCCTTTTTCAGCGTCTCCCGCTCGAGGGCCGTAAGCCGCTGAAGCTGCATCCTTAAGATCGCGTCGGCCTGCTTCTCCGACAGCTTGAACTTCTTCATCAATCCCGACCGTGCCGTGTCCACGTTCTTCGAGCGGCGGATGAGCTTTACCACCTCGTCGATATTGTCCAGCGCGATGAGCAGCCCTTCGAGGATGTGTGCTCTGGCTTCCGCCCGCGCCAGCAAGAACGCCGTCCGACGCGTAACCACCTCAAACCTATGATCTATGAAGCACTGCAGCATCTCCTTGAGGTTGAACTGCCGCGGCCTCCTGTTCACCAGCGCTATCATCATTATGTTGAAGCGATCCTGAAGCTGCGTGTGCTCGAAGAGCTGGTTCATCACGACCTCTTCGTCGGCATCCCTGCGCAGGTCTATTACCAGCCGCGTTCCCTCCCGGTCGCTTTCATTGCGGATGTCCGAAATATCTTTCAACTTGCCCGCCTTTACCAGCCCTGCCAGCCTTTCCAGCACCGTGTCGCGATTGAGCTGGTAGGGGATCTCCGTGACTACTATTGACTTCCTCCCGCCCGGCCCGGTCTCCACGTGGGTCCGCGCCCGCACGGTTATCTGCCCCCGGCCCCTCTTGTACGCTCTCAACACCCCGCTCCTGCCGCATATCAGTGCGCCCGTCGGGAAGTCCGGCCCCTGCACTATTTCGCAGAGCTCCTCCACTGTCGTCCCAGGAGCGTCAATCAATCGGATGAGCGCGTCGCAGATCTCGCCGAGGTTTTGTGGGGGGATGCTGGTAGCCATGCCCACGGCGATCCCCGACGACCCGTTGCAAAGGAGGTTCGGGAACTTGGCTGGCAGCACCGACGGTTCCATGCGGGTATTGTCGTAGTTGGGAGCGAAATCAACTGTGTTCTTCTCGATGTCACCCAGCATCTCGACCGCAATGGCGCTCATTTTTGCTTCCGTATAGCGCTGAGCCGCAGGCGGATCACCGTCCTGAGAGCCGAAGTTCCCCTGGCCCTCAACCAGCGGGTAGCGAAGCACAAAGTCTTGCCCCAATCGGACTAGCGTCGGATAAAGGCTCTGCTCGCCAAGCGGGTGATAGTTCCCGAAGGTGTCCCCCGTAATCTTCGAGCACTTCCGGAACTTCGCCCTCGGCGTTAGGTTCAGGTCGTTCATGCTAACTAGAAGCCTTCGCTGAGAAGGCTTCAGCCCGTCCCTGACGTCAGGCAGCGCCCGAGAGACTATAACGCTCATCGAATACAGGAGATACGAACTCCTGACTTCCCGTTCGATCGGCAGCTCTTCGATTCTCTCTCGCCCGGGCATCTCCGCCCCTCGCTCCGTCTTATACGTACGTATCTAACTCAGCAACTTCCAGGGCGTGCTTCTCCAAAAACTCTTTCCTCGGTGCCACATCGCTTCCCATAAGGATGGTGAACATCCTCTCCGCTTCCGCCACCTCTTCCATGGTCACCTTCATCAGCGTGCGCGAGTCCGGATCCATCGTCGTCTCCCGAAGCTGCTCGGCGTTCATCTCTCCCAGCCCCTTGTACCTCTGGATGTCCAGTCCTCGCTCGCCCAGCCTCCTTGTTGCGCCGATCAGTTCGGATAGGCTTCTCAGCTCCGCCACGGAGCTGTCCGAGACAAGCTGAAAACGCGGCACCGGCGCGGACCCCGCCAGCTGAATGTAGTCCTCCTCCTTGAATCCCTTCCGCTTGAGGGCCTTGAGCAATTTCGCCAAGTCCTTCGACCCGTGGAATTCGTCAAACGAAAGGCCGCTCTTCTCGCCGTTCCCGTTGGGACTGGCCTCCACCTTACCTTCTCGTTCCAGCTTTTTGGTAAACCGGGTGAATCCCTGCCGCGTGTAAAAGTAGCGCTCTTCGCCGTCGAATACGGCGCGGTACACGGGAAGCTCCCCCGTCTTCGCCTTCCTTTGGGAGAGATAATCCTCGAAGAGTACCCCGCGAGCCTCTATAGCTCGGCGGTGTCGCTCTAAGTTCGCCAGCAGCTTCACCACATCCCGCAACGCTTTGTTCTCGAGGATCGTCTTGCCCTTGCTATTTTGCAGCGTTGCCCCATCCATGCCGAGGTCGAGCAGCGCCTTCTCCATCTCAGCATCGTTGTAGACATACTCCTCCCTCTTCCCCCGCTTAACGCGATAAAGCGGCGGCCGCGCCACGTACACGTATCCCTTCTCCACCAATTCCGCCATCTGCCTGTAGAAGAACGTCAGCAGCAGCGTTCGGATATGCGCCCCGTCCGCGTCGGCATCGGTCATGATAATTATCTTCCCGTAACGCGTGTTCGATATATCGAACTCATCCGCCCCTATTCCCGTACCTAGGGCTGTGATGATGGTTGCGATCCCGTCGTTGTTGAGCACCTTATCTATCCGCGCCTTCTCAACGTTTATCACCTTGCCTCGCAGAGGCAGCACCGCCTGAAAGCGCCTGTCCCGCCCTTGCTTTGCGTTTCCGCCTGCCGAGTCTCCCTCGACGATGAACAGCTCGCTCGTCTCCACGTCGCGAGTCGCGCAGTCGGCCAGCTTGCCGGGAAGCCCGCTGGAAGACAGCGTCCCCTTCCGCCTCGCAAGCTCCCTTGCCTTCTTTGCCGCCTCTCTGGCCCTGGCCGCCTCGACTGCCTTGCGGATTATCGCTCTGGCGCCTGCGGGGCTCTCTTCGCAGTAAGTGCTCAGCTCTTCATTGACCAGCGTCTCCACTATCCCCTGGACTTCTCGGTTGCCGAGCCGGCCTTTCGTCTGTCCCTCGAACTGCGGGTCCGGCACCATCACACTCACCACAGCCGTTAATCCCTCACGCAAGTCGTCGCCTGTGGGTGGCTTGGCGTCTTTGACCAGCCCGCTGCTGCGCGCATATGCGTTCAGCGTCCGCGTCAGCGCCGATCTGAACCCGCTCAGATGCGTTCCTCCATCGGGGTTCCTTATGTTATTGGTGTAGCAAAGCACCTGCTCCGCGTAGCCGTCGTTGTATTGCAGCGCCACCTCAACCACTACGTTGTCTTTTTCGCGCTGGAACTGAAATAGCGGGGATTGGATGACGTGCTTATTCTCGTTGAGGTGCCTAATGAACGCCTTCACCCCGCCTTCATATTTGAATGTCTCTCCCTCGCCCGTCCGCTCGTCGCAAACCGACAGCGCCAGACCCGCGTTGAGGAACGCAAATTCCCTCAGCCTCCCCGCCAGAAGCTCGTAATTGAACTCTGTTACCTCAAATATCCCAGTATCGGGCTTGAATCGAATCGTCGTCCCGGTGCGCGAGCTTCCGCCGATTCGCATAAGCTTCCCCTTCTTCGCCCCCCGCTCGAATACCTGCCTGTAAACACCCCCGTCCCTACGCACCTCCACCTCCAGCCACTCGCTGAGGGCATTCACAACTGACAAGCCCACCCCATGGAGCCCGCCCGCCACCTTGTACCTTCCGTGGTCAAACTTCCCGCCGGCGTGCAGCGTGGTCAAAACTACCTCGACGGCCGGTATCTTCTTTTGCTTGTGCATATCAACCGGGATGCCCCCGCCGTCGTCTACCACTTCCACGCCGCCATCCGCGTGGAGGGTCACCTTTATGTTGCTGCAGTACCCCGCCATCGCCTCGTCAACGCTGTTATCCACCACCTCCTCCACCAGATGGTGAAGCCCGCGCAGCCCCACATCCCCTATGTACATAGCCGGGCGCTTGCGAACGGCCTCAATCCCTCCCAGCACGCGAATCGTGCTCGCATCGTACCCCTGGCTGGACGCCTTCGGCTTTCCCGCGGCCGGCTTTTTGGCCGTTCTCTTGCCAGCCGTTTTCCTTTTAGCTGTCTTCTTGGTTGCTTTCTTCCGCTTCTTCGTTGCCTTTGCCATCTGTATCTAGAAGCTCCCCAGCGTAAAGCTGATGTCCTTAATGAACCGTCGCTTATAATTCTGCTGAAGGTGCTGTAGAATTCCCCCCTTCAAGAAGCAATCCAACTCCTGCAATCTCGGTGAACAGTCAACCTCCACCTTCAATACCTGATTTCTGATCCCGAGCAATCTTGTGTGCTCGCTAAAACTCCCCCCAACAGCTTCCCTCCAGCACATCACCAACTCATTACTACTCAGCACCTCGCCTAGGCCCGACTGCCGTAGGTACCTATCGAGGATCCCACCCAGCTCTTCAGGAATTGCAGCCATCACTACACCAGTGTTAGAGGCATAACAACATAGACATAACCCGGCTCACCTTTCACAACACCGGGCATGCTCGCCTCCTTCAGCTCCAGGATGATCCTCTCGGTCTTAAGCCGACGCAGAAGGTCCGTCACGTACACCGGGTTAAACCCAATCTCAAGAGGATCGCACGAGTAATCAACCTCCATTTCCACCCTGGCCGACCCCAGCTCGCTTGACTGAGACGAGAGCACAACCTTTCCTCGCTCAAAGGCAAACCGTACTGACTTCGCCTCCTCATTGCTCAGCAACGACGCCCGTTCAACCGCCGCTTGGAAGGCCTCGCGCGGCAACTCGACCTTGATTTCATAGCCGGATGGAATCACGCTCTCATACGGCGGGAACTGTCCCTCTATCTGACGGCTGCAAAGCACCCCGCGCGAAGTTCTAAACAGAACAACATTTTCCTTGATCAGCACATCCACTACTTCGTCGTCCGGCGCGCTCATCCTGGGAAGGTGCGTCAGCGCCCTGCTCGGCACGATCACCTTCTCCTCTTTCACCTTCCCTTTGATCTTGTTCTTTGCCACCGCGAGCCGCTTCATGTCTGTGCTCACAAGTTCCAGCCCGCTCCCCTTTGCCACCATGTATATTCCGTTCAGCGCATACCGCCGCCTTTCCCTTGCCACACAAAACGCAGTCAGTTCTATCATTCTAAACAGCTCATCTCGCGCCACTGAAAACGTCGCCTTCTGATCAAAAGTCGGCATCTCCGGGTAATCCGCTGGATCCTCACCCAAGAGACGGTATTCTGAATCCGCCCCTGTTATCACACACTGGTTCGCTGAACTTTCGATCTCTATTTGCTCATCCGGCATACTTTTTACGATCGCGGCAAGCTCTTTCGCAGGAATTGCCGCGTTGCCTGTTTCTTCTACTACGACATCCTTCACGTCGTACCAAATTCCCACTTCGAGATCCGTGGCAAGAAGTCGAAGGAGGTCTTTTTCGACATAGATGCAGGCGTTTTGCAGAATTGGTTTTGGACTTCGACTTGGAACGATCGGCAGGATTGTCTGAAGGGCTTCCGCGAGCACCGGCTGACTTACTTTGAGCCTCATTTCTATTACTCCGTTATCTAATTAGATCTACCTTAACAGTCACCAGTGATGTTCATACTGTTCACAAACGTCGGAAGTCGTTTCCCACCAAAGGCTTAAAGCGTCTGGCACGTGACAAAAATTTGTTCAAAGCGTGTTCGTAGTATCCGTAGTTATCAACAGCACTCAGGCCCCTGTTCAAAAGCAGTAGGAAGGTGAACCTGTTTTCATCAGATTCGAGGCTCGGTTTTAACAAGTTATTGACTCGTTGTTATATGTTAGAGACGCGCCTCCAGTTGCAGCAGCAGGTCTCGCAAATGCGCATCTTGTCGTGCGAGATTCTCCACCCGCGTCGCCGCGCGCAGTACGGTACTGTGGTTCCGACCGCCGAAATACGCCCCAATCTCCTTCAGAGAATGGTCGGTCAACCGGCGCGCCAGGTACATCGAAACCTGTCGCGGCAGAACAAGCCATTTGCCACGCTTCTCCGATTGAAGCTCACTTGTTGTTGCCCCAAAATGTTGTGTCACCGCGATTAGAATATCGTCAATAGAGGGCCTCTTTCTAAAGCCCGCGGCCTCTTCCAGAGCTTCGCGCGCAAGACCCTTCGTCAGCTTCCTGCCGGCAAGTGAGGCATAGGCCAGAGTCCGTGTAAATGCTGCCAGAAGCTCGCGTACATTCGGAACCTCTATCCCCGCAATTAGTTCCAACACGCTCTCGTCAACCTTCAGGCCGCTGTAGTCTGCCTTTTTCCGCAGTATTGCAGTGCGGGTTTCAAACGCGGGGGCATCAAGACGAGCCACGAGACCCCAGTTAAATCTGGACGTGAGACGCGGCTCAAGCAAGTCTATGTGTTGTGGGAGGCAGTCCGCAGAGAGCACGATTTGCTTCTTCGCCTCGTGGAGAAGGTTGAAGATATGAAAGAACTGTTCCTGTGCCTGCGGTCGCCCACGCAAGAGCTGGACATCGTCCACCGCGAAAGCATCAACATTTGCGTGATGCTGCTGAAACTCCGCAACCGTTGAGCGCTCCAGAGCTCCGATGTATTGGCTTACAAAGCTTTCGCAGGGCAGATAGACCACCTGAGCCCTGGGGCTGGCGGAAACCAACCTCTGGCAGATCGCCTGCAGCAGATGAGTTTTCCCTAGGCCTTCTTTCCCGTGTAAGAACAGGGGGTTATACACCGTGCCCGGGTTGTCAGCCACCGCTAAGGCCGATGCGTGTGCCAGGCGATTGCATGGCCCTACGACGAAAGTGTCAAAGGTCAACTCCGCCCTGAAGGTTGAACCGCGAGGTTCGCTTGACCTCTCCTCGTACCCGTTGTACGAGAACGATGTATCAACCTCCAACTCCACCCCCATCTCTCGCCCGGAGATCTGCTTCAACGCGTTTCGCAGCAAAGGCAGATAGCTCTTCTCGACACCCTGTCTCACGAATTCATTTGGTGCCAGCAGCAACAGTTTTCCATCGTCGAGGCCGGCCTGTCTCAGAGGAAGGACCCACGTACGCAACCGCTCGGAACTAACTCTCTGGGAGAGAATTTGGCAGACCTCTTGCCACAGCATTGAACCATCTTCAGGCATACACACACCGGTTCTCTCAAGCGGCTCACCCGTCAGTGCCGCTTGTCAATATAGGCGAACGAGAGCAATGCGTAACTCAACATATAGTATGATCTTACATCAACTGAGCTGGCTGATCCCCGGAAACCTTATGATACAGAGGCGGAGCGAAAGAGTCAATCGAAATGCGCTCGGCGGCGGCGGAAAAAATGAAACTTTTTACCCCGGAGGTAGCTCCAGCGACTCGTCCGCCAGAAGCTCCCTCAGCTTTGCGAACGCCTCCGCCTCAAGCTGTCGGACCCGTTCCTTTGAAAGCCCTTCTTTCTCGCCGATCTCCCGGAGGCTGCGCGGCTGACTCCCCGGTTCGAGGCCAAACCGGGAGCTTATCACGCGCCTTTCCCTATCCGGCAGCCGTCCGATGACGCTTCTCAGCATCCGCGCAATCCCCTCCCGCCAGCCGTCGGAAGGCTCTGAAGCGGACAATCCGGCTATCTGCTCAGCGCGGCCCGTTAGGAAGGTGTCAAGCTGGTAGTTCTCCTCTGGAACGAGCCTCGCGAACCTTCTTACCAACACCCACGTGGCGTACGTACTGAACTTGGTCCCGCGCCGGAAATCGAACTTCTCCACCGCACTCAGCAGCGCCACAGTACCTTCGCTCACCAACTCGGCCATGTGGACGAACCTTCCTACGTGCCGCCTGGCGACCGACATCACCAGCCGCATGTTCGAATAGACGAGTGTGCCCTTCACGTCAACCGCCACCTCTTTATAGCCCTCTATCTCGCTCAGAAGCTTGCCGCTTGGCTTTTTTGCGTCGAGCGCCTGCTGTAACCGGGCGATGCAGTACTTCGCGTAATTGTACTTCATGAACAGCTTCCGCTCTTCGTCGGCGCTGAGAACGGGAACCTTCCGAAAGCCTTGCAGGTATTCCTCCAAACTGCTTGCCGAAAAGGACAGCTCCTCGGGCCCCAAAGGCAGCTCCACCGAAAGAAATGTCTCCTCGGCATCCTCTTTCTCGAAGTCGGGACACCAGACGTACGTTATCTGCTTGTCCAGCTCCTCGGCGGCCTTCTTGCGGTAGAAAGTTCGGTATATGGAGCTGCGATCGACTCCGAGTTCCTTCGCCAGCCGCGAAGGGGAGTCGCCTTCCTGCATGCGCTGGACGACCGCCTCCTTCTGCTCGTCGCTCAGTCTGCCTCCGAGATCTGCGAACGCATCGTCTTCGGGGCGCTCTTGCTGGTAACGTTTCAGTGCCTGGCGAATGGTCTCGTGTGATCTTCCTGTCTGCTTACCCAGCAGTCTCGCGATTTGAGTTTGACTCGCGCCTTCCTTCGCCAGCCTGCGCGCTGCATCCACGACCTGCCTATACTCCTGATCGGACAACCGGCGGAAACTCCGCGCCTGCGATACGCGCCGACGGTTTTTTTTGACGAAAGTCGTAAGAGCCGACCTCGTAATCCCCAGAGCCTTCAACTCGTCAGGGAAGACGAAGCTTCTCACCGGGAGCCCAATACGCCGCCACCGGCCCAGCGTCTTCACCGAGATGCGACATCCGCCCGCCGCTTCCCGCAGCGTATATACCCTCTCCCCCTCTTCCTCCGCCTTTACCTCCATCCCTTCGCTGAGCTCTACGAGGAGCACTTGCAGGTCTCTGCGGACCTCTCCCGCCTTGAGCAGCTCTCCCGGATCCCTCGACTCCACGGGGTGCCCTGTGATGAAAAGGTGAACGTAACCGTATGGAACTGTGCCACTTGCGTCGAGTTCCCCTATCAGCCTCTCCGCCCGCCTGAGCTGCTCAGTCCGCACTCGCTCGGGAGAGAAGTCAAGCTGGTTCCGCAGCTCACGAATTTCTTCAAGCTTGTATTCAGCCATTCCCCCAGCCCCTCTCTACGGCTATTTTATCTCGTCGCAGTACCAGCTACAATTGTCGCTTCCGGCGCACGACAAGTCTCCAACACCTGGAGGAGGTCTGGCATGAAAAAGGCTGCAGCGGCGGTTTTGGTCGAGTTCAAGAAGCCTCTCGAGCTGCAGGAGTTCCCCATCCCCGAACCGAAGGAGGGGGAAATCCTTGTGGAGATAACTGCCAGCGGCGTATGCGGCTCCGACGTCCACATGCAGCAGGGCCACGACCCAAGGACCCCGCTTCCCATAATCCTCGGCCACGAAGGGATAGGGCGGGCAGCTCGCGTTGGGGGGAAGAGGCTTTCCATCGAAGGGAAGGAGGTGCGCGAGGGCGACGTCATCTTCTGGAATCGCGGCGTCGTCTGCGGGAAGTGTTTCTACTGCACAAAGGCGCGGCAGCCCTTCCTTTGCCCCAATCGCTGGGTCTACGGAATTCACAGGTCCTCGGCCCAGCCCCCGCACCTGGTCGGATGCCACGCCGAGTACCTGCTTCTTGACGCAGGAACCGACATCCTCAAGCCGGACGGGCTCGACAGAGTAGACCCCTCGATTGTGGTATCGGCTTCCTGCTCTGGAGCCACCGCTGCGCACGCCGTCAGGGAGTTCGCTCCACCGGTGGGCAGCTCCGTGGTTGTCCAGGGACCGGGCCCGCTGGGCGTCTTCCTGGTAGCCTTTGCAAAACAGGTTGGTGCCGCGCGGATCATCGTAATCGGTGACCCTCCCGAGAGACTCGATATATGCAGGAGCTTCGGCGCGACGCACACGTTTGACCGTTTCCAAACGTCCGTCGAAGACCGCTTTGAGGCGATTCGCGAGCTTACCGATGGCCGCGGCGCCGATGTCTGTTACGAGGCCGTCGGGGTCGCCGAGGCCGTCGAGGAAGGGCTCAAGCTGGTCCGCCCGGGCGGGGCTTACGTCTCCGTTGGCTTCGGCCAGCCGGGCGGAGCGCTAACCTTTGACCCGTTCGCAAACCTCGTCCGGCCGAATCTGCACATGGCTGGCGTGTGGGTAAGTGACACCGCAGATACCGCCCTGGCCTTGAGCACGGTAATGGGACAGCCGGAGCTTTTCAAACAGATGGTCACGCACACTTTCCCGCTTCAAAAAGCCAACGAGGCGCTCGAAGCCATGCGCGGCAAGACCGCCTTAAAAGCGGTTCTGATCCCGAAATAGGCGGTCGACCTCGTCTCGCGTCGCCTGGGCGCACCCTTGGCACCAAAAAATTTGATCCAGGTCAGGAGGGGGTGTAACATATAGATTGATCCTTACGCGTCCGATCCGTCTGAAAGGGTTGGAGGATGGTTGTCGAACTTGCATACGCGATGATAACCCCGTACAGCTTGCTCAAAAGCCGCACCGGCGGCATAATCGGGCGCCTCCTTTCCCAGGCTAACCTCCAGTTTGTGGGGGCCAGAATGTATGCCCCCAGCGATGCCTTCGTTGACGGATTCCGCGAAACCATCGAGGCCGAGAACCTCGCGGCCTCCGTCAAGGAAACCCTTGCCGGCTACGTTGACGAGGACCTCCGCGCGACGAATCCCTTCGGCATTTCCAACCGGGTAGTGGTTTTACTCTTCGAAGGGGAGGACGCCGTCAACGTGCTGAGCCACGACGTGATCGGCGAGCTCTCGCCGAAGCCGAAGGGGGACACAGTGCGGGGGACGTTCGGCGACTACGTGCAGTACGGTGGCGGGAAGGTGAAGTATTTTGAGCCCGCGGTGCTGTGCGCGACCACCGCAGAGGCGGCGCGACGGCAGCTTCAGATACTCGCTGACTTCGCCAACTCCGACGGCGGGATAGTCGAGGATGCCGTGCCTTTTGGGCCGGGTACGAGCCCCCAGACAACGCTTGTACTTCTTAAACCCGACCTCTTCGTCAGAAGGAGTTCCCGCGCCGGTAATATAATAGACATGTTCTCCAAGACCGGGCTTTATATTGTATCGGTGGACCTTGTTCACATAACCGTGGCGGAGGCGGAGGTCTTTTACGGGCCGCTAAGGGAGGATTTCGTCGAAAGGCTCAAGCCCGCCCTGGCACAACAGTTAGATGCGACGTTGGGTCAGTCGCTGGATTTTCGCATTCCGCCGGAGGCTTTCGCGCGGATGGCGGAGCTCCTCAAGGAACAGAACGCCGAGCGCGAGTTCGATAGGATAATCGAGTATATGACGGGCGTGGACCGCTCCAAGGTTGAACGCCTAGCACAGAAGGAACTTCAGGGCTCGACGAAATGCCTGGCGCTCCTTTACAAGGGGATAGATGCAGTAGCGAAGATTCGCGAGCGCCTCGGCTCCACAGACCCGGCTAAGGCCGCGCCCGGCACGGTCAGGAGCGACTACGGCCTTGACCTTATGAAGAACGGCGCCCATGCATCTGACTCGGTGGAGAACGCTGAACGCGAGCGGAAGATCCTGGGGCTCTGGGAAAACCCCGGACGCAGTGATTTCAGGGAGCTGCTGCTCTCTCATCTCCGGCGCTCCGGATGACCCAAAAGCCGCAGTTGTCAGGCGGAATTTCCCATGAAAGTTGAAACTCTTGTGGTAGGCCAATTGCAAGCGTGCTGCTATATCGTAGCTTGTGAACGCTCAAAGCAGGCCATGATCGTGGACCCCGGCGACGAACCGGAAAGGATAGCTTCCGCTGTGGAGCGCGAGAACCTGCAGGTAGCTCTCATACTCAACACGCACGGCCACGCGGACCATATAGCCGCCAATTCGGCGCTTAAGCGACGGTTCGCCGGGGCTTCGCTCGCCATCCACAGCTCTGACGCTGCCATGCTTGAAGACCCACAGGCCAATCTGTCTGCCCTCTTCGGCTTGCCGATAACGAGTCCTTCTGCCGATCGCGTCCTGGTTGATGGCGACGTTGTGAGGCTGGGCGACGTAGAATTCTCGGTAATTCACATCGGCGGGCACAGTCCGGGCAGCATCTGCCTGCTGACCTACGGCGATGCTGGAAGCATTCTTTTCTCCGGCGATACGCTCTTCGCGGGAGGCATCGGGCGCACCGATTTCCCGGGCGGGGATCTTCCGGAGCTTATCACGGGGATAAAGGAGAGACTTTTATCCCTCCCCCCCGAAACCGTCGTCTACCCCGGGCACGGACCCGCGACGACGATAAGAGAGGAAGCCAGAACCAATCCGTTCTTGACCGCTTCGTTCGCGTGAATACTAATGACTGCTTAGCTGGAACCCTTGAGAGAAAGGACGAACTCATATGCTGAAGCGATATCTTCTTTCCCCGGGGCCGTTTGAGGTGCCTCCCGAGGTCCTCCTCGAAATGGCCAGGCCGGTCTATCACCATAGGACCCCTCAGTTCAAGCAAGCCCTTAAAAACGCCGTCGAAGGACTGCGCTACGTCTTCAGGACGCAGGGCGATGTCTTCATATTCGCCTCCTCGGGGACCGGGGCCATGGAGGCCTCCGTCGCAAACGTAGTAAACCCCGGGGAGGAGGCTATCGTAGTGCGCGGCGGCAAATTCGGCGAGCGCTGGGGAGAGCTTTGCGAGGCCTTCGGCGCGAAGGTCATTCCTATAGACATCGAGTGGGGCGAGGCGGTCGAGCCTGAGGCAATCGCTCGCGCTCTGGAGAAGCATCCCGACGCCGTCGCCGTCTACACCACGCTCTGTGAAACATCTACCGGTGTGGTAACAGACGTAAAAGCCGTCGGCGAAATAGTAGCGCCCACCAACGCCCTCCTCGTCGTTGACGGGATAAGTGCGGTGGGCGCTGTCGAGTTCGAAATGGACGCCTGGAACGTAGACCTCCTCGCGGTCGGCTCGCAGAAGGCCCTCATGCTCCCGCCGGGGCTGGCCTTCCTGGCGGTGAGCGAGAAAGCCTGGCAGAAGGTGGACAAAACAGCCGCCCGCCGCGCATACTACTTCGACCTGCCCGCGGCAAGGAAATCCGGTATCAAGAGTGACACCCCCTACACGCCTGCAATAAGTATGGTCATAGGGCTGGTGAAAGCCCTCGAGCTGATCCGCGAGGAGGGATTGGACAACGTATGGCGCCGCCACGACGCCCTGGCCGAAGCCACCCGTGCTGGCGCCCGCGCCCTCGGCCTGGAAGTCTTCTCCAGGTCTCCTTCCAACTCGGTCACCGCCATAAAACTACCCGAGGAGGTGGACGGGGACGCCCTCACCAAGCTCCTCCGCGACGCCTACGGCGTGACGATTGCCGGCGGGCAGTCGCAATTGAAGGGAAAGATTTGTAGAATCGCCCATATGGGTTACGCAGGGCCTTTCGATGTGGTCACCGCGCTCGCGGCGCTCGAAATCGGCCTTGCTGAGCTTGGCCACAAGGTCTCCATCGGAGCCGGCGTGGCCGCGGCTGAGGAGGTGCTTTTCGCCCGCCGCAGCGATTGGGCAAGAAGGAGCTGACAAAGTGAAGGTGCTTGTCTCCGACAAATTGGCTGAAGAGGGTGTAAACATCCTCCGCGCGGATTCGGAAATCGAGGTGGACGTCCGAACGGGTCTTTCCAGCGATGAGCTCAAAAGGGTCATAAGCGACTACGAGGGCATAATCGTCCGCAGCGGGACGAAGCTCACGGCGGACGTGCTGGCTTCTGCGACGAAGCTTCGCGTCGTGGCGCGAGCGGGCGTCGGCATAGACAACGTTGATGTCCCCGCCGCCAGCAAGCGCGGTATTATCGTCATGAACACACCCGGCGGAAACACGATCGCCGCCGCCGAGCACACCGTCGCCCTCATGCTGGCGCTGTCTCGCAACATAGCCCCGGCGAACGCCTCGCTGCGCGCCGGGAAATGGGACCGGAAGCGATTTATGGGAACGGAACTGGCCGGCAAAACCTTGGGCATAATCGGCCTTGGGCGCATCGGGCGCGAAGTAGCCAAGCGCGCCGCCGCCTTTGGAATGAAAATCGTCGGCTACGACCCGTATATCTCCCGCGAGCCGGCCGCAGAAGCGGGTGTCACCCTGGTTGACACGATAGACGAACTCTGCAAGCTCAGCGACTACATATCTCTCCACGTGCCCCTCACGGACGATACGCGGGACCTCGTCTCTAAGCCGCTTCTGAAGAAGGTGCGTGACGGGGTCAGGATAATAAACTGCTCCCGCGGCGGCGTCGTCAACGAAGCGGACCTCTGCGAGGCCGTCGAGTCGGGCAAGGTGGCGGGCGCAGCGCTCGACGTCTTCTCGGAAGAACCCCCCAAAAACCGCAAGCTGGTTGAGCTCGAGCAGGTGCTCGCCACTCCGCATCTCGGCGCTTCCACGGAGGAAGCCCAGGTTTCCGTCGCCATCCAGGCGGCCGAGCAGGTTCTCGACGCGCTCAAGGGAGGCGGCATCCGCAACGCCGTAAACCTGCCTCCCATCCAGCCGGAGGAGGCGCGCCGGCTGCGGCCCTACGCCGAGTTGGTCCGAAAGCTGGGCATCCTGCTGGCACGGCTCTCCGACGGACGCCTCCAAAAAGTGCAGTTAACCTACGCCGGCGAGCTTGCCCGCCGCAACGTTGACCCGCTCAATCGCTCCTTCATCCAGGGAGTCCTTTCGGTCTTCCTGGGCGACAGTGTCAACCTGATAAACGCCCCCATGCTCGCCGAGGAGCGCGGAATCCATGTCTCTGAGGAAAAAACCACCGCCTCCGCCGACTTCCGCAGCCTCGTCTCCGTCCAGGTAGCTACCGAGCGCGGCGTCCACAGCGCCGCGGGCACCCTCTTTCGCGAAACGGACGCACGCCTCGTTCGACTGGACGGTTTCGACGTGGAGGTAATCCCCAGCGGCGCACTCCTCGTCGTTTTCAACGAAGACAAGCCCGGTCTCATCGGCGAGCTCGGGAAGGTTCTCGGTGACAAAGCGATAAACATCGCCAGACTCGCGTACGGCCGGAAAGCGCCGGGTGGCCAGGCCATCACGATCATGAACCTTGACGCTTCACCTGACGAGAACGCCCTGGCGGCAATATGTGCGGTGCGTAACGTAATCGCGGCTTACGCGGTGAGGTTGTAGGCTTGAGCGGCAGCGTCAGAAAGGCAACCATCCCCGACGTTTCTGCCATACGCGAGCTCGTCGCGACCTACGCGAGCGAAAGGAAAATGCTTCCGCGTCCGCTGGGCGAGCTTTACGAGAACGTTCGCGACTTCTTCGTTTGCGAAGTTGACGGCAAGGTAGTCGGCTGCGCCGCACTCCACTTCGTCTGGGAGGACCTGGCCGAGGTAAAATCCCTCGCAGTCCGCCAGGGGCATCAGCGCCGCGGCTACGGCAGCCGGCTCGTTGAGGCCTGTCTGGAGGAGGCCCGCGCTTTGGGAGTCCCGAAAGTCCTGGCCCTTACCTACTCGCCCGCCTTCTTTGAAAGGTTCGGCTTCTCCCAGGTCTCCAAAGACCAGCTCCCTCACAAAATCTGGGCCGAGTGCGTCCGCTGTCCGTTCTTTCCGGACTGTGACGAAGTCGCGCTCCTCATCGAACTCCAGGGCTGACGTACCGCTTCGTCAATGGCCGCGTGAAGCGCGTCCATCTTGCGCTGCAGCTCCTGCCTCAGCGATTCCCTTCTCGAGGAGTCGCAGTCCTGCGGCACGCGGAGTGGCTCGCCGATGCGCAGCAGCACACGGGTAAACGGCAGCGGCACCCGATATCCGTCCCAGGTTGGCAGGCGGACTGCGTGCGAATAGGAAACGCCCATCGGCACGATCGCCGCCCGGGTCTTCTGCGCCAGGTAAATTATCCCCGGCTGAACGACCTCGGGGGGGCCGTGCGGACCGTCAGGTGTTACCGCCAAATCCTGCCCGGCCCTTGCCTTCTCCAGCATCTGTCTGACCGCTTCCGTGGCACTCTTTCCTCGCACAGCCCCGAAGCCCATTCGGGGCAGCGTCTCTGCTAGGTACTGTCCGTGCCGCTGGTGCGTCACCAGCACCTGGAGGTCTCTCCCCCGGTATACATAAAGTGGTGCTGCCATCCGCGAGTGCCAGCACGCGTAGATCACCCCCCCGGAGGTCGCCCTGGCGCGCGCGGCGTTCTCCTCGCCAAGCCACGTCACGCGGATAATCCGTCCGTATGCGTGAAGAAACGTTGACTCAAGGAGGCCAAAAAGCCAATACTGTAGATGCAATTGGCACCCCGGACGCTCACCTGCAGGGGCAACGTGACGGTATCAGAGAAAAGTATCAGCGTTATGCACCGGGTTCAAGGATTATTCTTTTTTCTGCTCGCGGCCGTTTTGCCGGCAGCCTCACTTGCGAGGCCACCCGAGTTCGACAGCGAATTTTACGACGACATCCCGTCCGGGTTTCGCGAGAAGGTCGGCGTCGTCGTTCGGGTCCCGACGATCTCGAAACGGGTGCAGGTGGACCCCTTCAAAAGCAGCCTACCCACTTACGAGTTTCTGCTGGAGGAGCTCCCTCTGGCCTCGAAGATCAGCCGCGCGGCGGATATCGCAACCTATGTCGTCGAGCCTCGGGACAACGGTTTTCACGTGGACGATCAGGTCGGCCTTTGCGGGATGCTTTACCCGCTCCATCAGGAGCCGGGCCTTCGAATCTTCTACGCGGAAGGAACTGCCGATGCCTCCTTCCTGCCCACGCTATCTGGCAGGGGTGTCATGGAGATACGCTTTTGCCAGAGCGACGCCGGCTTTGTGGAAAACAGCGTCACCATATGGCTTCAGCTCGACAACAGGGTGCTTAGGCTCGTCACAAAGGTCGTCTGGCCCCTCGTGGGGAGGCTGGTCAGGAGGAAGACCAGCACGCTGGAACGCGCGGCCAGAGAGCTAAGCGAGCGGCTGCATTCTGAGCCGGAAAAGCTGTGCCGATATCTGGAAAAGAGCGGGCTTGCCTCCGCCGAGGAGCTGGCAAAGCTCAGGCGCTTATTGTCGACCCCAAACGCATCTCACCCCTCACCAGCCCCGCCGCCTTCAGGCGATTAGTCGCCCTTGCCAGTGCCGCCTGCGCTCTCGCCATATCGATCTCTTCCGAGCGGCTTGCCAGCCGTTCCTCCGCCCTCCCTTTCGCTGCCTGCGCGCGCTCGCCGTCTATCTTGTCCGCCAGCTCAGCCGTCTCGGCCAGTATGTGAACCCATTTCGGCGACACTTCCACAAACCCCCCGCTTATCGCCAGCAGTTGGGTCTTTCCTTTAGCTGTTATCTCCACACTTCCCACCTTCAGCGGCGAAAATAGCGGCGTATGGTCCGGCAGAAACCCCATCTCTCCCAGCACCCCTGGCACCACCACCATCTCGGCGTCCTTCGTCGAGAACGCCACCCTTTCCGGGGTCGTCACATCCACTTCCAGCGCCACGGCCTCTCTCCTACAGCTCCTTCGCCTTCTTCTGTGCGTCCTCGACGGTGCCCACCATATAGAACGCCTGCTCGGGGATATCGTCGCATTCGCCGCCCACGATCATTCTAAAGCCTTTTATCGTCTCCTCGAGCGGCACGAACACGCCTGACATCCCTGTGAACCTCTCGGCCACGAACATCGGCTGCGACAGGAACCTCTCGGTCTTCCTCGCGCGAGTGACGATCAGCTTGTCTTCGTCGGAAAGCTCGTCTATCCCCAGGATCGCGATGATGTCCTGCAGGTCCTTGTAGCGCTGCAGCACCAACTGCACCGCTCGCGCAGTCTCGTAATGCTCCTCGCCCACGACCCGCGGATCCAGGATGGTCGAGCTGGACGACAGCGGGTCCACCGCTGGATAGATCCCGCGCTCGAAGATCGCTCTTGAAAGCTCCGTCGTCGCGTCCAGGTGCGCGAACGTCGTCGCCGGCGCAGGATCCGTATAGTCGTCCGCAGGCACGAATATCGCCTGGATGGACGTTATGGACCCTTTCTTCGTGGACGTAATCCTCTCCTGAAGTTCCCCCATCTCCCTGCCGAGCGTCGGCTGGTAGCCGACGGCTGAAGGCATCCTTCCCAGCAGCGCCGACACCTCCGACCCCGCCTGCACGAAGCGGAATATGTTGTCTATGAAAAGCAGCACATCCTTCCCTTCATCTTCGCGGAAGTACTCAGCAACCGAGAGCGCCGTAAGCCCGACCCGCAACCTCGCGCCCGGCGGCTCGTTCATCTGCCCGAACACCAGCGCTGTCTTCTCTATCGCACCCGAACTTTTCATCTCCAGCCACAGGTCGTTACCTTCCCTCGTTCGCTCTCCCACGCCGGAGAAAACCGAGTAGCCGCCGTGATGTTCCGCGATCCGGCGGATCATCTCCATGATAATAATCGTCTTGCCGACGCCGGCGCCGCCGAAAAGACCCACCTTGCCGCCCTTCGGATAAGGCTCGAGCAGATCGATCACCTTTATCCCCGTCACCAGCATCTCCGTAGAAGTCGCCTGCTCCTCGAGCGAAGGCGGCGGTCTGTGAATTGAATATCGCTGCTTTGCTTTTACCGGCCCCATCTCATCGATCGGTTCTCCGACGACGTTCATGATGCGTCCCAGCGTCTCCGGGCCGACCGGGACCGATATCGGCTCGCCGGTATCTATGATCTCCATCCCCCGTCGCAGACCTTCAGTCGGCGACATTGAGACGCAGCGCGCGCGGCTCTCCCCCAGATGCTCCGCCACTTCCACAACGATGTCGAGCCCCCTCTCTTTGTCCTCTATCTTCAAAGCGCTATAAAGCGCAGGAAGTTTGTCCGGCTCAAACTCCACATCTATCACCGGACCCATTATCTGCCTGATGTGGCCCTTGTTCATTTGGTTATCTCCAGCCGTCATTATCATCTCAGCGCCTCGGCGCCACTTGCTATATCTATAATCTCGCGGGTGATGCTGTTCTGCCTCGCCCTGTTATAGTCGAGGGTGAGGGTGTTGATCATCTCATCCGCGTTGTCGGTTGCCGTCTCCATCGCCGTCATCCTTGCGGCGTACTCGCTCGACGCTGCCTCCAGAAGGCCGCGGTACACCTGCGCGGAAATGTACCTGGAAAGCAATGCTCCACACACCTCGTCCAGGCTTGGCTCGAATATGTACACCTCCCGCTCGACCGCTAGCGGCTCCTCTACCAGATCCTCCACGTTGAACGGCAAAAGCCTCATCGCCACAGGCACCTGCCGGATCACCGAAGCGAAGTGGTTGTATAAGAGCTGAACCTCGTCCACCTTCCTTTCCAGGAAAAGCCCTGTTGCCTCGCGCGCGATGTTCTCGGCCGTCGTAACCGACAGCCCGTCGTGAATGTCTATGTATCCCTTCAACACCTTCATCGCCCTTTTCCTGAAGAAGTCCCGCCCCTTTCTCCCGATGGCGATGACGCTGAATTCCTTGCCCGGATTTGACGCAACATAGTGCATCGCCTCACGCAACATACCCGTGTTGTACGAGCCGCATAGCCCCCGGTCGCCCGTGATCACGATGAGAAGCACCTTGGACGGCTCTTGCTTTTGCAGCAGCGGGTGCTCGTACCCTGCAGTTACTGGCAGAATCCTCGCCAGACTCTCCTTTATCTCGTCGGCGTACGGGCGCATCGCTATCGTCCTGTCCTGAAATCGCCTCAACCTCGCCGCCGCCACAAGCTTCATCGCGCGTGTGATCTGCTGCGTATTCTGCACGCTTCTTATCCGGCGCTTTATCTCTCGAACCGTCGCCACGCGCTACTCCTCAGCCGTGGAAGGCTTTTCCGCTTTCTCCGCCTCTTTTCCCGGCTTCTTCTCCCCCTCGGCTTCGCCTTCCTCCTCTTCTGAAACCGGTTTGGCCTCGCCGGGTAGAAGCTCCTCCCCCGGAGAGAAAGCCTGCTTGAACCGCACAATCGCGCTTTCCAGATCCTTCGTCAGTTGATCGTCAAACTCTTTCTTCTCCCGCAGCCGGTCCAGCACATCCTTCGCATCTCGCTTCATGAACGTCAGAAGCTCCCCCTCGAACCGCTGTACGTCGGAGACCTTCACGTCGTCCAACAGCCCGTTTACCCCGGCGAACAGGATCGCAACCTGATCCTCCGCCGGCATCGGGTCATACTGATTCTGCTTCAGGACCTCCACCAGTCGTTCCCCAAGTGCAAGTTGTTTCTGCGTGGCCGGGTCGAGATCCGTCCCGAACTGTGCGAAAGCCGCCAGCTCGCGGTACTGCGCGAGATCCAGCCGCAGTCTCTTGGCCACCTGGAACATCGCCCGGTTCTGCGCGGCACCTCCTACGCGCGAAACCGATATCCCCGGATTGATCGCTGGCCGGACGCCTTGATAAAACAAATCCGTCTCAAGAAAAATCTGCCCGTCGGTGATCGATATCACATTCGTCGGAATGTATGTCGAGATGTCGCCCGCCTGTGTCTCGATTATCGGAAGGGCCGTGAGCGATCCGCCCCCTTCTTTATCGCTCAGCTTCACCGCCCGCTCCAGCAGCCTCGAGTGGAGGTAGAAAACATCCCCTGGATACGCCTCTCGACCCGGCGGCCGCCTCAAAAGCAGCGACATCTCCCTGTAAGCCACCGCGTGCTTGGAGAGATCGTCGTAGACGACGAGGGCGTGCTTTCCCTGCTCCATGAACTCCTCCCCGATGGTGCAGCCCGTGTATGGAGCGATGTACTGCAGCGGCGCCGGCTCGCTCGCCGTCGCCGAAACCACCACCGTGTATTCCATGGCCCCCGCGTCTTCCAGAGTCTTTATTATCCGTGCCACCGTCGAAAGCTTCTGCCCGATCGCAACGTAGATACAGATTACTTCCGTATCTTTCTGATTAAGGATCGTGTCCAGCACAATAGCCGTCTTGCCCGTCTTCTTGTCGCCGATTATCAGCTCCCGCTGTCCTCTGCCTATGGGGATCATCGAGTCAATCGCCTTGATCCCCGTCTGAAGCGGCTCTTTGACCGGCTGCCTCACCACGATTCCCGGCGCCACCCGCTCAATGTTGCGGAACTTCTCCGCCTTCACCTCTCCCTTGCCGTCAATCGGCTGCCCGAGGCCGTTCACCACTCTTCCCAGCATCGCATCGCCGACCGCCGTCTGAATTATCTTCCCCGTCCTTCTGACCTCGGTCCCTTCCTTGATGTTTGCGTCCGACCCCAGCACGACCACACCGACATTATCCTCCTCAAGGTTGAACGCCATTCCCATCTCGCCGCTTTCGAACTTCACCAGCTCTCCCGCCATACAATTCTCCAGCCCGTAGATCCTCGCGATGTTATCCCCCACCTGGATCACCTCTCCCACTTCCGAAACGTCCACCTCGGCGGTAAGCGATTGGACGCGCTGTTTTATTACACTGCTGATTTCTTCGGGGCTTATCGCCATCTTCCCATCCTTTAGCTTATGGTCTCTCGGAACGACCTCACCTTCCGGCTCAGGCTGCCGTCTATTATCGTATTTCCCAACTTCAGAACCATGCCCCCTATCAGAGAGGCATCTTCGGAAACGTCAACATCCACGCTCCAACCGGTCTTGTCTTCCAGAATGCTCCTTATCTCTTCGGCAACTTCATCCGGAAGCGGCCTGGCCGACCGCACAGCCGCATGCAACCTGCGGAGGCTCACGTCCAGCTCCGTCGCGAACCGTTCGGCTATCACCGGGAGAATCCCGAGCCGCTCGTTGTCCCACACGACTTCCACGAAAGCGCGCATCTTCGGGCTAACACCCAGCCCTTCCAGCGTCTCCACTATCAGTGCTTTCTTTTCTCGCGAAGGCACCCGCCTGTTATTCCAGAAAGACACAAGCTCCTCGCTCCCAGTCAGCATCTCCGCTGCCCTGTCCAGCTCCTTCCTGTAATCATCCGCTTTACCTTGCTCGAGCGCTATGGAAAGGAGCGCCTCAGCGTAGTGTCTTGCGACCTCCATCTCCTGGAATTTCACGCCAGACTCATCTCCTTCAGTCTCTTCAGGAAGTCCTGAACCAGGAACTCGTGGTCATCCTCCGACACCTCCCGCCGGAGCACGTCCTTCGCGAGATCAATCGCCTTCAGTGAGACCTCTTTGCCGAGCTCCGAGCGGGCGTGTTCTTCTCGCGCAAGGATTTCCTTCCGCGCCGCCTCCTCTATAACCGCTGCTGTCTTCTCGGCCGAGGCAACCATTTCCTCACGGAGGCTCTTGCCGTCCGCCTCCGCCTCCCCAAGCATCTTCTCGCGCTCCGCCCCAGTCTTCTTCAGCAGCTGCTCATACGTTCTAAGGAGTTCCAGGGATTCCTTCTTACGCGAGTCGGCCGTCGCCAGCTCATTTCTTATCGCTTCGATCTTGGAGTCCAGCGCCGCTATCAGCTTCTCCCAGGCAAACGCATAGATCAGAATCACCAGCCCGGCGAAGTTGAGCAAAGTCAGCGCCGCGCTGTAATGCCGGAAGCCCAGTATGCCCCGCCTTCTGGCACGAACCTCTTCAACCCCACTCCGCTCTAGGGCCTGGGTCAGTGTCCGCGTCATTTGCGCGCCGACCCCAAACTGCATCCCTTCCACTTTGACCGGCTCATCCAGCAGCCTCCCGACGGCCTTATCCACGGGGACTACTCCCGCGCCGAGCACCTTCCCCAGTATCGCGAACACAGCGACCGCCGCGTAGATGACTGCCCACACCTTAACGGCCAGCTTCCCCTTTGCGCTCATGCATCCCCTCCCTCGTCCTTTCGCGCCTCGGCTGCCTCGAACATCTCCCGCGGGAATTCCCGTCCGAGCAGCTTGGCTGCCACCTCTGCCGCAAGGCTGGGAATTTGCGGCTCCATTTCGCGCCTCAAGCCCTCTATGCTCGTCGCGAGCGTTTCCTGCCCCTCATCGCGCAGCCTGTCAGCCTCCGCCCGTGCGCGCGAAACGGTTTCTCTATCTTCCGTTCGAGCCTGTATCGTCCACTTGCCGATTATCCTCATCCTCTCCCGTCTCGTCTCGTAATCCAGCTCGTCTCTTTCCTTCTTCACTTCCTCCGCGCGCGAAACCGCTTTTCTCGCCGCCCTCGCGGCGCCGGAAATATTCTCTTCTCGCGCATCGTAGCTCCGTACCACCGGCTTCCACATAAGCTGATACAAGAACACAGTGAGCACAACGAAATTCAGCACTACGAACAGCATCGTCGCGTTTAAACCCACGATAGACCCGTGCCCCTGAGCGCGGACCCATCTTGCCCCCTCGCCCAGCAGTTCTTTCACCTCGGCCTCGCCCAGAACCGTTCCCGCATCAATAAGCTTCTGTCCGTCTTGTCTCTTGACGTCCGCCAGCGCCACCAGCTTTCTCTTCACGAAAGCTTGTATCGCGCGCTGGTCCTTTACCTTCACCCGGTCTATGCCGAGCTCCCTCAGCTCCTGCATATGGCGCGCCTTCAGTAACTCCCCCGGAGCCGCCTTTCCCCCAGCTCCGTCGTCAACCACGATGTATTGCTCGAGCTCCAGGCCGAACATCTTGAACTCATCGTCGGGAATGGCTAGCTCCGTCTCAACATAGTCCGGCACGGGAACGATGCTCCTTCGGGCGTTCGCACTGGCAAAGAAGTAAACTACGCCCGCCCCGTAAGCGATGGCGAGAAGAATTGTAAGAGCCTTTGCTCGGCCTGACATATCGCTCTCCCCAACCGGTCCGTAATCCCAAACCTTCTTATGCGACGAAGATCAGGATGATCGCTATGACCAGCGAATAGATCCCTGTGGACTCCGAGATCGCCTGGCCGACGATCATGGTCCTGAACAGGTCGCCGTAGACGTCCGGCCTTCTTGAGATCGCCTCGCAGGCCTTGCCGGCCACGAAGCCTTCGCCGATGGCCGAGCCTATCGCGCCTATCCCCATAGCTAGCCCCGCTCCCAGATACGCTGCCGCCCTCGTAATCTGCGGGGCCAGAACCTTGATGGCCTCTACATCCATGCGCGCTCCTCCTTCACGTGTAGTAGACAAGCAACAAGCTAATCACCAATGCGTAAAACCCCGTGCTCTGGCTGACTGCCGTGCCGACAATCATGGTCTGTTGAATTGCCCCGAAGTGCTTCGGGTGCCTTGCCGCCGCGTTGCACGCCGCGCCGGTCGCCAGGCCGTTGGCTATCCCCACCCCGACGGACGCCATCCCCATGCAAAGGCCCGAGGCAAAAAGCGCCACCGCCTTGTCCAACTCCTCCCCTCCCCCGCTGCCGAAGAGCAGAATTATCGCAACCAGCAGCGATAGTATCCCGGCAGTCTCCGAAAGAGCCTGTCCCACGAGCATAAGCCTCACCAGCGGCCCCCGCTGCGCTACCTGCCGCGACATCCCTTGTTGTGCTTGCCCCGCCGTGTACCCTACGCCGAACGCAGGGCCGAACGCGCCCAAACCCATCGCCAATCCCGCTCCCAGATACGCGGCCAAGCTCACCAGGTGTTCGCCCATCGCTATCTCTTACTCCGTTACTTCCAATGCAATGTATGTCATGTTAAGCGCGGTGAAGACAAATGCCTGTATCGCTCCCACGAAAAGTCCGAAAAATGCACTCAGCCCCACCGGCAGCGCGATGCTTGCAATCAGGTGCGAAACAACTATCATGATCACCGCGCCGCCGAAAATGTTCCCGAAAAGACGGAACGATACCGACACCACTCCCGCCACTTTGCCAACCGCGTTCAGCGGCGCCATGATGAAGAAGGGCTCGAAGTAGCTCTTCACATATCCCCAGATGCCTCTGACCCTCATGCCGCTCATGTGGGCCACTATCAGGAAGAAAACGGCAAGCCCCACGGGCACGTTCAGATCCCGCGTCGGCTCCTCCCACGCCGGCAGCAAGAACCCACTATCGCGGACGCCGTCGCCGTCGCCGTCCACAAAGCTCTCGCCCCCGTCGAAATCCCCGCTCCCGTCCAGATCCGCGTACGCCTCTCCGCCGATCTCCACCTCCGGAATCGGCACCACGCCAATTATGTTCGCGAGCAGAATGAACAGGAAAAGCGACCCGATTAAGGGGAGGAACTTCCTCCCTCGCACCTTCCCAAACGCCTGCTGCAGCATATTGTCGAACGTCTTGGTGACGCCTTCCAGAATCAGTTGCCCTCTGCCGGGAATCTGGCTGAGCTTCCGCGTCGCCAGCCATGCAAGGATCACCAGAATGAGCGTGCAAAGCACGCAGGCGAAGATCGTTCCGTAGTCAAAATCCAGCCCCCACAAATTCACGGGCAGGGCCGGTTCGATCTCCTCTCTCATTCGCTACTCCTGCGGCCTCGTGCGTGCGGCCTGCGGCCCTCGAGCTTGCGTGACGATTAGTACCATATTCGCGGCGAACAGCCCCGCAGCCGTAGCCCAGAAGTCAACCTGCGGAATAAGGGCCGCCGCTGCCAGCGCCGCGCCCATCACGACGTAGTTCATCAGGTACGTAAGCCGGGCCGATAATGCCGCCCCTTTCTCGGTCAAATCGTCCCGCGCAAACATCCGCACTGTCCTGCCCCAGGACCACACGAGCTTTCCCACGCCCACTCCCATTCCCAGCAGAAATCCGTAGACCCTTCCCATCCCCTCGGGATACCAGAGCAAGCTTCCCAGCGCCGCCCCAGCGGCCGCCACAGCCACCGATATCAGAACTACCCTCCGTGGATTGCCGGCGAACGCTTGGCCCTCAGCCTTCAATCTGATGTCCTCATCGCCATCTTATAGAGCGTATAAAAGCTTGCGCCCGCTCCCAGCGGCGCAAGAACCGCCGTGAATACCCACCGCGTTCCCGCTTTCCTGTCCAGATATATCCCTGCGCCTATCGTTCCCAGCATGATCACCGCTACGGTCAACCCCAGTTGGAGGACAAGAGCCAGGGCTTTCATAACCCTGAGTTTCTCTCTTTCGGGTGTTTGGCCAGTGGGCATTTACGCAACTCGCGCTAAGCTCCAGCTACGTAATTATCGGCTTTTTGTTTCACAAAAGTCAAGCTGCTAGCCTTCACCTTGATGCTTTCGGGTGTCCGATGTATGATCGCATTGTTATGACACCCGCTGCAGACAAAATCTTTCAGCCGCATCGTACGACGATTCTCTGCGTACGCATAGACGACACCGTCGCCATGGGGAGCGACGGTCAGGTCACCCTGCGGGAAACCGTTATAAAGCATTCCGCCCGGAAGATCCGCAGGCTCTATCACCAGAAGATCCTCGTCGGCTTCTCCGGCGCTGCAGCCGACGCCTTTGCCCTGCTGGAGCGCTTTGACGCAAAGCTGCAGGAATACCACGGGAACCTATTGAAAAGCGCCCTCGAACTCGCCAAGGAATGGCGCACCGACAGAGTCCTCCGCCGACTCGAGTCACTTCTTCTGGTCGCCGACGATCATCTCACGCTTCTGATATCGGGCAGCGGCGACGTAATTGAGCCCGACGGCGGCGTGGTCGGCGTAGGTTCCGGCGGACAGTACGCCGCCGCGGCGGCCAGGGCCCTCGTCGCTCATACCCAACTCCCTCCCCGCAAGATAGTCGAGGAAAGCCTGAGGATCGCCGCCACCATCTGCGTCTACACCAACGACCAGATCTTCGTAGAGGAACTGCCGTGAAGCAGCTCACCCCCCGCCAGATAGTCCGCGAACTCGGCAAGTACATCGTCGGCCAGGAGCAGGCCAAGCGCGCCGTAGCCATTGCCATCCGCAATCGCTGGCGCAGGCAGCAGTTGGAGCCTGACCTCCGCGACGAGGTCGCCCCCAAAAATATAATAATGATCGGCCCGACCGGCGTCGGCAAGACCGAAATCGCCCGCCGCCTCGCCAATCTCGTCAACGCCCCCTTTCTCAAAGTTGAAGCCTCGCGCTATACGGAGGTCGGTTACCACGGCCGGGACGTGGAATCAATGATCCGCGACCTCGTCGAACTGGCTGTCGAGACCGTCCGCGTGGAGCAGATGGAGGGCGTTCAGGCGCAGGCAAAGGAGCGTGCCGAAGAGCGGCTGCTTGCTATCCTACTCCCCACATCTCCCGGGGCAGAGCCCCCTCACGAAAGCACTCGCGAGCGCCTGCGCGCAAGGCTCCGCGTCGGCGACCTGGACGCCAGAACCGTCGAGATCGATGTCAAAGAGCAGCCCGTCGCGATCCCCGTCTTCGCCTCCATGGGAATGGAGCAGATGGACCTCGACCTGCAGAACATGCTCGAGCGGATACTGCCGACGAGGCGCCGGCGGAGCGTGGTCTCCGTTCCCGAAGCCCTACGAATCCTCGCCCAGGAGGAGGCCGAAAAACTCATAGACAGAGAGCAAGTAATAGAAGCAGCCCTCCGCCGCGCGCAAGATTCGGGCATCATCTTCATTGACGAGCTGGATAAGGTCGCCGGCCGCGAAGCAAGGGGCGCCGGGCCTGACGTCTCCAGGGAAGGCGTACAGCGCGACCTCCTTCCCATCGTCGAGGGCTCCACCGTCGCAACCCGCTATGGAATGGTTCGCACCGACCACACCCTCTTCATAGCCGCCGGTGCCTTCACTGTGGCCAAACCGTCTGACCTCATCCCTGAGCTCCAGGGCCGCTTCCCGATCCGCGTCGAAATGGACGAGTTGGGCAAGGAGGAATTCGTCCGCATACTCACCGAACCACGGAACGCCCTCACAATCCAATACTCGGCCTTGATGGGAACCGAAGGCGTCAAACTCCGATTCTCACCCGACGCCATTGACGAAATCGCCCAAATCGCCTACGTCACCAACCAGCGCACCCAGAGTATCGGCGCCAGGCGCCTTCACACCGTCATGGAGCGGCTGCTTGACGAGGTCTCATTCGAAGCCCCGGAAATTTCAGGCACCGACATAAACATAGACGCCGAATACGTCCGCAAGAGATTGGGAGACATCGTCTCCGACGAGGACCTCGCCCGCTTCATCCTCTAGCAGGCAATGGCACCACCCCTGCCCGCCACGGGCGGAGGAGGAGACGCGTTCGTCTCAGACTTTCCCTTCAGAAGCGCCCCGGGAGCTCGCCCTACACGAACACCGTGGCAAAGAGCAGCTCCGGCGTCGTGACCCCTTCCCGAACTTTGTTCAGAGCGCTTTGCTGCAGCGTCTGCATCCCCGATGCTATCGCCGCTTGCCGGACCTCTTCCTTTCCCGCCTGCTTGAGAATAAGGTCGGCCAGTTCCTCCGTAAAGGTCATGATCTCGAATATCCCCGTCCGGCCGCGATACCCCGTGTAGAAGCAGTGTGGGCAGCCGACTCCCCGTTTCGCCTTGAATCCTTTCGCCTCATCCCTGTTCAGTCCCATCTCCAGGCAGACCTCCATCGGCGGCGTGTATTCTTCCTGGCAGTGCTCGCAGACTTTCCGCACCAGCCTCTGCGAAATTATGCCTATCACCGCGGATGAGATAAGGAAACGCGGCACCCCGTGGTGCACCAACGCCATGACCGCCCCCGCAGAGTCGTTGGCGTGCAGCGTGCTGAATGCCAGAACACCCGTCATCGCCGCCCTTATCGTCGTCCGAGCCGTCTCGTCGTCTCTAATTTCGCCCACCATCAATATGTCAGGATCCTGCCGCAAAAGCGCCCTCAACCCGTCGGCAAAATCGAAGTTTATCCGCGGGTTCACCTCCAGTTGATTCGTTCCTCTGAGTTTGTATTCGATCGGGTCTTCGATGGTCATCACGTTTCGCGTCAGAATGTTCACCTGGTTGATGCACGAATAAAGAGTCGTCGTTTTGCCGCTTCCAACCGGGCCCGTCACCAGCAGCAGCCCGTAGGGCTTTCCGATCAGCGACTCCAGCTCTTCCCGCTGGTGCGGCTCCAATCCTAGCTGCGCAAGACCCGTCAGCACGTTCTCTTCCACAAGCAGCCTCAGCACCAGCTTCTCTCCGAGCGACGTGTTGACCGACGCCACCCGCATGTCGTATTCCCTTCCCTCAAACTCCATGTGGATGTGCCCATCCTGCGGCAGGCGCCTTTGCACAATGTTCATGTTCGCCAGGATCTTCAGCCGCGTTATCACCCCCGAGCTAATCTGCGTAGGCAGCGTGATTACATCCTGAAGCAGCCCGTCGATCCGGAATCTCACTCGCAGCCCGGTATCCTGCGGGTCGAGATGAATATCGGTCGCCCCTGACTTTATGGCCTTCTCGACTATCGAACTGACGAGCCGCGGCACCGACGCCCTTTCCAGAAGGTCTCTCATCGCCAGAACGTCTGCTCCTCCCACCGCCGGCAGCCTCTCCGCTGGAGGAGCCACCCCCTTCTGCTCCTTCCGCCAACTCAGATACTTCCCTATAGCCGCCTCCACCTGTGTCTTGGTGGCGATCGCCGGCCGAACTTCCACTCCCAGCATCAATCCCGCATCCATAAGTGCCGATATCTTTGTCGGGTCGTCCAGAGCAACCACTACAAAGTCGTCTTCTTTCCGGATGGGCAGGCAGCGGAACTGCTGTATCAAGGAACTGGGCAGGAGGAAAGCCGCCCCGTAGTCAATGCTCTCTTTGTCCAGATCCACAAACGGAACGCCTGCCTGCTCGGCCAGCGTCTGGGCCAACTCGGACTCCTTCAGGGCGCCCATCGTCACCAGTATCCAGCCTGTCTTCTCCCCGCTGGCCTCATGCTTTTCAAGCGCCTCCTCCAGTTGCTTCTTCGTGATCTTCCCTTCCTTCACCAGCAGCTCTCCGATCAACTCATACTGACTCCTCAGGACCTCCATCATCACCTTTTCCGACACGAGGCCCATGTTTACCAGCGTGCGCCAGAGCGAATGCCCCGTTTCATCTGCAGCTTGTTCCGCCTTCTGGAGTTCCTCGAAAGTAATCGTTCCCCGGTCGAGCAGCGCCTTCGCCAAGCCCCGCCGGGTCTTCGCCGTCTCGAGCCTCGCCTCCGCAAGCTGCGTCGGCGTCATCCACCTGCCCTGCACCAGCACGTCTCCCATCGTCGTCTTGCTCTCTCCCATGTGGATTGCGTAATTGGCCATCTCCTTCAGATTTTGCCATGTGACCTTTCTCCGAAGGAGCTCCATCAGGCTCTTACCGCTCTCCTCTTTCTCTTGAAGAGCCCCTTTCAGGTCTTCCTCGGATATTATCTGTGCCTCTCTAAGGGCACGGCAAAGCTCTTCATCCGTCGGGGTTTCGGGCGGGGACGTGTCGCGGGCCTCGGCAGCCTTTACCTTCCCCTTGCTTTCCGATTCAGAACTGGCCATCTGTTTCCTCCTACCTTATCTTCGTGCGCCTTCTCTCACGGGCATTTATATGCCTGGGACACAGCCTGTCAAGCTAAATCGCGCCCCCGAACATGTACACCAAGAGCCCCTCTTGCGCATGCAGGCGGTTCTCCGCCTGCCTGAGTACGACGGAATGAGAGCCGTCCAGCACCTCCGAGGTTATCTCCTTCTCCCTCTTGGCGGGCAGGCAGTGCATCACTATATGGTCCAGCCTGGCGTGCCTCAAAAGCGCCTTGTTCACCTGGTAGGCCGCGAGCAGCCGCTCTTTCTCCTCTTCCCTCCCCTCCTGTCCCATGCTTGTCCAGACGTCCGTATATACCACGTCCGCTCCCGATACCGCCTCCGCCGGGTCGCGTGTAATGGTGATACTTCCTTCTGCCTCCCGAGCCGCACTTTCGACAATCTCCGCGTCCGGGCCGCACGACTCCGGCGTCGCCACGCGGAGAACTATATCGGTACGCCGGGCCGCGTTCAGCCAGGAATTGGCTACATTGTTTCCATCCCCGACGTAGGCAACTACCTGCTTCTTTAAGCCTCCGCGGAGTTCTATTATCGTCAGGAGGTCGGCCAGCACCTGGCAGGGATGGAGGAGGTCACTCAGCGCGTTTACCACGGGCACCTCTGCTCCCTTGGCGAGCCCGAGGAGCTTGTCGTGTCCGAACGTTCGCACTATCGCCGCCGAAACGTATTGCGAAAGCACCGCCCCCACATCCTCCGGAGCTTCCCTTTCCCCCAGCCCCACCTCCTCGCGTCTCATGTAGATGGTTCGCCCGCCAAGATCGCTCACCGCCAGTTCAAAGCTGAGTCTGGTCCGCAGGCTGGGCTTCTCGAAGATCAGCGCGAGGCTCTTTCCCGCCAGCACCTGGGGTGCCGGCCGTCCTGACTTGAGCGATTTCGACAGCTCCAGCACCCGCCCGACTTCTTCCCTGCTTAGGTCGGCGATAGACAGGAAATCCTTCTTCATCGGCTTCGCTCCATACTCGGTTCTGTGTAATCGTAGATGAGCGGCGGCCCGCGTGTCAAACGGCGCGGCCTCATTCGCGGCTACTTTGCGTCCAAATAGCCGCTGGCCTCCAGCCCCTTCGGTGAAGCTCTCACCGAAATTGCTCCCGAAGACGCCGTGTCCATTGCCGAAACGTCCAGCTCGTTCAGCACGGTCGGCCTCTCGTCGTAGCTTGCCAGGGCAAGCCAGGGTCTGGCGGCATCCACCAGCTCCTTCGCCCTTTCCGGATTCAGCCCGTGGTGCGGCAGAACGGCCACATCCCATCCCTCAGCCGGGGGCCGTTTGCTCAACCTGTGCACGGCGAAATTCGCCGCGTCCGCAGTAAAAAGCACCCTCCCCATCGGGTGGTCGAGGCTCACGACCAGCGATCGCTCGTTCTCGTCCAGAAGTGCTATCAGCTTGGGGTCCTTTGGCGGATTCATCACTCGCAGCTCCGCCTCGCCCAGCCCTATAACGTCCCCCTCTCCGAGGAACGAAGGCGCCAGGCCGCGCTCTCGTAGCTTCCTAAGAAGGGCCCGGCCCGTTTCACTCCTCTCGAACCCGACCGGCACGCCCACTTCACGCACCGCCATCCTTTCCAGCAGGTCCAGCACCCCGTTTGAATGATCCGAATGCGTATGTGAGATCAGAAGAAGGTCCACCTTGCGCGCCCCCCGCTCCCATAAAAACGGCGCCACCACCCGCTTACCTACCCCGGGCATACTCATCGATCCCGCATCGAATACCATCACGGGACCCTCTGGCAGAAATACGCAACTCGCCAGCCCTCGCCCCACGTCCAATACCGTCAACTCCAGCCGCTCGCGCTGGCGCGTAAAAGCCCCCTGCCAGGCGTATACACTTGCTGCCAGGAGAACCACCGCGGCAAACCGCCCGCCTCCTATCCCCAGCTTTCGCCGCCACAACCCCACCCCCAGCATGCCGAAGAAAAATAGAACCCAGAACGCGCTCGGGCCCGCGGTGTAAAAATGCCCGCCCGGCAGCTCCGCAAGAAGCCATACCACATTTCGCAGAAGCCATAACAGCGGCCGTATCGCTCCCGAAACGACCACTCCGACCACCGGCATCCATCCTACCGCTCCTCCCAAAAGTCCCAGTGGAATGAGTACGCTCGCAAGTGGAACGACGGCCAGGTTCCCCAAAAGTGCCGACGGCGTCGCTATGTGAAAATGGTAGGCAAGAATGGGTGCCGTTCCTATCCAGGCTGAAGTGCCGATCGCCACAAGCTTCCTTACGATGTTGCCGATCCATCCGCCGGCTTGTTGCCACCCGCTCTTCGGCAGCAGCATCTCCCACGGCTCTTTCCGCCCTCCTCCCAGGAGTCTTTCAAGCCGCGGGCTCAAAAGCACAATCGCCGATACCGCCGCGAACGAAAGCTGCAGCCCCGGCGAAAACAGCTCCTCCCCGCCGAGTACCCCGAGCACGACGAGCAGCGCTAGCCCCAGAGTGCTCAGCCCATCGGCCTGCCGGCGGAATATTACCGCCCCCTGCCAGCAGCAGATCATCGCCGTCGCACGAAGGCTGGCCGGCGCAAAGCCCGTAAGCCCTGCATATCCCACCGAAGCTAAGCACGCCACCACCGCCTGCAGTGTTATCCCGCCGCCCAGCAGCCTCACGGCCGCCCATGCAAAAAACGCAGCTACACCGATGTGGAATCCGCTCACCGTCAGAATGTGTGCCGTGCCGCTTTTCACAAAATCATCCTCAACCTTCCCGCGCACCCTCTGCCTGTCACCCAGTACCATCGCCCCCATTATCTGCTCTCCGTCCTCGTCCAGGCCGCGCGACAGGTTCCGCCGAAGCGCCGACTTCATCCTGACCAGTGCACGCTTCAGGCTCCCGCCTTTCGGTTCATCCAGCCTGATTATCGCCTCCTCGGTGGGCACCGAGATTCCGGCGATAATCCTCCTGCGCAGCAGGTACTCACGGTAATCGAACTGGCCCGGGTTCCTGTCTTCCGGGAAAAGGAACAAGCTGCCCCGCAGCTCCAGCAGCTCTCCGTACTTCACTTCTACCCTACCCGGCACCAGCACGCTCGCGCGCCAGTGGGTAGCTCTTCGCTTCGCGTCGAGGAGCCTGATGAGGAAGCGACTCTGCTCTTCTTCCGTTTCGACTTCCTCGAGGCCGCTGGCGCGCACCACCCGCCTGATTTCCGGCTCCTCCGCAACTACACCCGTAACCTTGCCTTCCCATCGCTTGGGAAGCCCTTCCAGCTCAGGCATCGCTCCTCTCATCTGCAGCAGCATCCCCACCGAAAGGAGCAGCGCCGAAACGCCCACATATTCCAGCGCGCTTATTCCGCGAATCCGCCCCGCGGGAAACGCGATAAGCCCCACCAGAACGATCCCTGCAACGGCGGCGAAGCCCGGCGACGTGAGCTCACCCAGCAAGATTCCCGAGACGACCAGTACCGTCACAAGAACGATCGGTCTGCGCATGCCGGTGCAGTCCCTCCTGCGCGTGCAGACTACTGCAGAGAAGCTGCCGCCCTGATGGCCAGCTCTTTCGGGCGCTTGGCAGGTCTCTTACGTGGCTGACTCATTTAGTCGCCGCGGCGTAGCGACCGGCAGGCCCCGGCCAGTCAATCAACTCGAAGAATTCATCAACGCAGTCGCCCCGGCGATTTTGATACCGCATGTAGTAAGCGTGCTTCCACACGTCGCGCCTGCAGTTGCCGACCAAATCCTAATGCCCCCCTGCCTTCAGTGTCAACGCGCATCTATCGAGCTGCGGCCTGTGCGAGTCCGGCAGCCTTTCACGCGCTTCACAATTTCGAAAACCTCGCTTGCATGCACCCACCTACCGTTTCCCCATCGTCAGGCAAAAATGGCTTGCCAGGAAGAACGATGCAACCTTATTGCCGAAAAGCACCCTCCCGGGCGAGCGCAGTCTGTTGAACGAGGTCCATCGGATCACCGGGTCGCGGAAGCCGGTGTCGCAAGCCAGCTCCGCCCAGAGCTTCGGCGACTGATGCTTGTGCCATTCGATGCCCGGTGCAAGCGGATTCTTCAGATGCAGCAGCGCAAACAGGTTATATCGGGAGCAGTCGGTGATGATAAGCCTCGCGCCAGTTTTCGCCAGATCGCTCAGCTTACGAAAGATGCCCTTGTAGATTTCAACCGCATTGCCGTCACGCTGGAGATTGATACACGCCTCCTCGTCGAGGTGGTTTATAGAATTGTGCAGCAGGATAATGTCGAACCTTTCGCCGCCGGGATCGAAATCCTGGACCCTCGCCGGTTCAAGCCTTACTCGATCTGAGAACCACAGGCTCGATTGAAGCCTTTCAAACGTATCTCCGGCGCCCCTCCCTGCCCCCGCTCCTTCCGGTTCCAAGCATACGACCCTCCTCGCCCCCATCGCCGCCGCATAGAAGCTCAAAAGCCCCCCTCCTCCTCCCACATCCAGCATGCCCCTATCTTCGAAGCGGACGTTGTTAAAAATGTAGCCCATGTAGAAGAGAAAATTCCGCCGCGACGACCACAGACCCTCCCTCTCCACCAGACGCAGATATTCGTCAACCGATTCTTGCTTACTCATCCTTCCCGCCGCAGCGAGTGAACCGGACGCGGCAATCCTTTTCTATGCTCCTGACTGCCGGTCATATCTCCTGAGCACCATGGACCAGCCGGGCTTCATGCCGAACTGCGCGTAGAACGGCTGCAATTCCTTGTCGCAGCATACATCCGCCATGTAGAGGCCTTCGAGCTTCGCCAGGACCCGGCGCACCAGCTCGCTACCTATCCCCTTCCCTTGATACTCCGCCAGCACTTCGGCGAGTGGAATGTAAGCGCTCAACACGCCATCGCTGATCGCCGTAACGAAACCGACCACACTACCGGTTTCCTCATCCACCGCAAACACGATCTCATCGCTATTCCTGAGCAGCTTGAGATGTGTTTCTGGCGACGGCGGATTCGCCCACCCCTCGAAAAATCCCTGCAAGTTCTCCGCCCTGATTCCGTCTACTGAATCAACGTACTGAATCATACGTCGCTCCTTGCCCACAGCGATTCGCGACAGCGCGGCTCGGCATCTGCAGATAACTTACAGCCTATCCGGCAACTGGCGGAGATTCCCGATCGGATTCTCCCCAGGGACATTCATGCCGCCCGTGCGGTCAACCAGCACTGCTTCGATTCCCATGCCTCTAGGTCCCAGCAGGTCCCACCTGGGGTCATCCCCGACGAAAACGCATTCTTCGGGAACCACTCCCAGCTTTTCGAGGGCGAACTCGAAGACTTCCCTCGCCGGTTTTCGCCATCCCACATCGTCGCAGAAAACCACCGCGTCCGCGTGTTCGGCGAGTCCCAGCCTCTCTATCTCTTCCCGCCAGATGGCCCCCGGGCTTCCCCACGGCGTGTTCGAGACAATCGCTGTCTTCAAGCCACGACCCCTAAGTTCCTTCAACGCAGGTATCGCGTCATCGTAACCCCGTGCCCTCGCGAATATCGGCTTGAGGAAACACCGGCACATCTCCGTCTTCACACCCGCGGAGAGACCTGCCGAATCGAGCTGAAAAATCCGCACCAGCCGGTCCTCGAGGAGCCTCACCCGGTTGTCTTCCGCCTCGTGATTTTCTTCTTCGACCCTTTGCCACATAACCTCCGGGGAAACCTTGAGCAGCCCTCGCTCGCGAAGATAGCCTTGCACCTCGCTTATCGCATCCCGCAGAATCTCGGGAAACTCAGCCGATACGTAGTACTGCACCAGCGTGTTGCCGAGATCGAAAAGCACGGCTTTCTTCATCGTAACGCACCCTTTGAAGCGGTCGCGGCTTCGCGAACGTAGCCCCCCGCCAGTACCTGCTTATCGTCATCCCAGCGCGTTTTCAACGCCCGTGCCAAAGAGCTCCGCAAAAACCTCCTCCCCTTTTCTCTGCAGATCCGTCGCATCGGCGCTGGTTCCGAACGCGAGAAGCTCTCCCCTCGGCCACGCGCCCCCGATCGGTGCCAGAACCAGCTCCGTCAGCCGCTCGCTGATTTCGATCTTCTCCTCCAAATCGCGCGCCGCGTAAAAGCGCCGGACCCCCGCGTATACTTCCGGCTCGTTCGCCTTCAGCCATTCCAGCGCCTCCTTCTCTCCCGGATACGGGGCGCGGCGAATCCGGAAGTACGTCTGCACAAGCCAGTAGATGTTCGTCGCCAGCAGGAACTCGCATAGAAGCGGCTCCTCTTCCGTCCGCCCCTTGACCTTGTCCAGCACGTGCTGCTGGCAGAATCGGTTCATCTGGATTTCATGTTCAGTCAGATCTGTCGGCGGTCGCGTCCATCTCCCCTTCAGGCCCGCCAGCTTCTTGTGCAGCGCCCCCGTTTCGTCGTAAAGTATCTCCCCGTCGAATAGCGCGATGTCGATATTCGTAAGCGGCGTGCCGCGCTCCAGATCATCGAGAGTCCTCAGATTCAGATCCAC
>CAZUUK010000007.1:0-3482 GCA_964622675.1 uncultured Planctomycetota bacterium
GGGTTGTTGGAATCGTGCACGAGGCGAGTGATCGTCTCCTCGATCTGGGGAACAGTCTGATGCCTAAGCTCGACCGGGCTGAGGCGGATGTTTAGGAAAGTCTTGGGCAGATGCTGGCGAAGCAGCTTCACGTCCCCCCATCCAACGTCTAGAAAATCCAGGTATGGGATCTTCGTGAACGATTCGGCGTGGCGATGAGCGTCCGGCCCGCAATAGTGAATGCCGAAGGGCCGGTGGCGCTCGCTCCAGGCTGCGTCAATATCCAAGAGGAACTCTTCGTAATGCCGGCCGGCGATCATCGTGTGGCTGCATTCGGAGTGGAGGAACACCGGCTGCTTGATATGCCGCACGGTGCGGTTTACCGAAATGCTGCTCGTCCCGGTTTCCTTCTGGATGCTCGTGGCAAACAGCTCAACTACTTGCGCGATGTTCTTGAGGAATTCTCGCGCTTCCGCCGGCCTGTCGAACATATCCATTAAGACATCCTCGCCGCGAAGATCCATGGCGAGGTTCAAAACACCGGCCCAGTTTACATCTCCGACGAGATAGCCATGCCGCGCCTTCAGCTCATCCTTCAGCCGCCGAAAACGCCGGAAAGCGTCGCCGGCGAATGCGGCATCGACGTCAAGGGCCAGGTCTTTCTTGCCAGCCGGTTTCACCTGCGGCGGCGCATTGGGTTTGTATTCGACCTCGCAGCCGAGCATCTCCGATAGAAGGTAGCCTGCAGCGAGGTGGACGGGACCGACTTCAGGTCGCTCCTCATCCTTGTCGGCTCCAAGGCCGAATTGCCCCCACCTCTCGTAGAGTGCCCTTTCCATCTGTCGTTCGGCTTCCACTCGGCGCGAGGCGTTGTAGAAGAAGTCTTGCCCGAAGCTTATACCCTCGTGCTTATACCACCAGGCCGGCGACAGAACGATGTCTACGGGCAAAATTTCGTTTTGCAGTTGGGGATTCCTAATGAATGCCTTTATGGCGCGTTCTCCTTCGCCGCCTCTGCGGGCAATCCCACAGTTCTCATGGACCTCATATTATATGAGCTGTCGCCCTGTTCGTTGAGGCTCTTTGTTGTATGCAGAGGTGGAGGGCTTGCTTGGCGCAAAGGGAAAATGCTCCTGGGCCGATGAGCCGTGCCTGACTGCGCCGGGGCTGAAGGTTTCCCGTGAGCTTTCGCCACTTCGCGTGCATGTGCACGGAGGGCCGCATACGTCTGGACGTGCATCCCGCACAGGTTTGCGTAACGAGAGTGGGTGCGTGGATGCAAACCTGTCACTTGGCTTAGGAGCGCGGTATGCACCGGAGGCAGAGTGGGCGGGGATAGCTATTGATGCCATTATAATCATTTAGCCCGTGTTTTTTGGTGCGATTCGCCGCCAGCTAGTTTCTGTGTATTGGATCAGTTTGTATCCTCTCCTCCGCAGGTTTTTTGGTGCGCGGACTGCGTTTGGGGCCGCGTCGTGACGTTCTTTCCAGGCTTGACAGGCGCGAGAGCCGGAGGTATAAATGTGGTCTGACAGGGGGGTCGGCAACAGGGGTTACAGCCTTCAAGTTATGAAGCTTGCATTCCTCTATTCCCTGGGCTACTAACCTGTCTGAGGAAAGGACCGTATTGCACATACAGAATGCACAGAAAGGAGGTGAAGAAAGATGAAAAGGCTGCTAGTAGTGGCGGGAGTTATCTCGCTGGTTGCGGCAGTTCTGGTGCCCGCAGGGGTATCGGCCGATGCAGAGCAGACGGTGAGCTGCACGGTCAAAGCCAAGTTGATCTCTCTCACCGTAACTGACGGTTCGGTAGCTTACGGAACCCTCGGTCTCAGCCCTTCAGCGGGCAGCCCGACCACCAAGAGTACCATTGACCTGGTAGACACCCAGGTGGTGACCAACAATGGTAATGTAACCGAGGACTTCGACATCAAGTCGAGTGATGCGGAGGGTGGGACGGCCTGGAATCTCGTGGCGGCCGCCAGCATAGCTACCGACGCCTTTGCTCACCAGTTCAGCGCCGACAGCGGGTCAAATTGGGCTGACCTGACCGACACATATCAGTCAATGGCGACAGGCGTTGCGACGAGCGGCACGGAGAACGTTGACCTGAAAATCTTCATGCCCACGGGCACTAGCGACTACGATCCGAAAACAATCACGGTGACCGTTCTCGCGTCGGGGGCGTAAAGACAAACACAAAAACTTATCCCTGGTTGATTACGGGACTGGCCTAGGTTGAGGAGTGTAGCGGGGAGAGTGTTTCCTGTAGGGGGCACTCTGCACAGGTGACCCCCTCTAAAGGGGACGGTCTCTCTTAGCCTGCTTCCTCGCGTCCATTCTTCGTACCAGAACCGTTCCAGGAAGTGTACGCGTATGCCCAGGGCCCTTCAAGCCCTCATGCCGATTCTGGTCATGATCGCCGCCCTTGACCTTCTCAGTCAAGGGCTGAGGGGAAGTCCGCTCGGTTGCGTTCGAGCGGAACCTTCTCTGAACGCTTCGTCATCTGCTTACGTTCCGGATGAAATCATCGCCAAATTCAGGCCGGGAACAGCGAGTTGGACGGCTGCGTCAGAGACAGCCGCTCAAAGCTATGTAAAGGGACCCACTCGCCATGTCTAGGAAGGTTACCGTTGATGATCATTCGCGATCGTACTAAGACGCGACGTGGGCCAACCAACGCGGAGGGGGGAACCTTGACCCGCTGTGAGCTGACGAAGGCTGTATTGCGATGATAGCAAGGTTGCTAATGTCCGCACTCGGTCTGGATCGAAACCTGGTAGTAGGTACCGGGTATTTCGCCGATCGGGCTAGAGAGAGCAGCGTTCACAATGGCTAGAGAATCATCGTTAAAGAGGTCGTTAGCTTGGGTTGTTCTGTTGGCCGTGGTTGTGCCAGGTATTTTTGCGAACGCTGCGGCCAATGCGCGCGACGGGTCACTCTCTGTAACGGCTGTTGTCTGCGACCAGGGGCCCGGTCGGGCCTCCGCAGTTGAAGATGAGGGAGAAACCAGATGGCGCAGCCGCTTCCCTGAGAACCCTGAGTTGTATGTGCCAATGCCCATTCCGGCGCCGACGGAGCCGGTGGTCACTCAGCCCGAAACCCGAGTTTTGTCCTACGACCTGATGAGCGGTGAAGAAGTTGTGTCGGATATTTACCATGAGGATGTCCCGCTATTCGCCTGGGCTAAGGCTAAGGCTGAAAAATGTATTGCCATGGTGGTGAAGTTGTTGATGTGTGCGCACGGCTTGGACCCAAAGTCCCTGGGACGGATCGGTTTTTTCGACAGTCGGGCTGCAAAGGGGAGCGTCGGGAATGAGTAGGGCATCATGGTTGAAGACATCGTTAGCCTGCGGTGTTCTCTTGGCCCTGCTTGTGCCAGGTGTTTCTGTGAACAGTGCGGCAAAAGCGGGGGACCAGCCACCTTCTGTGACAGCTGTTGTCTACTATGAGGGGGCCGATCCGGCTCCGGGAGCGGGAGGTGAGGGGGAAGCCAGATGGCC
>CAZUUK010000007.1:3549-15857 GCA_964622675.1 uncultured Planctomycetota bacterium
ACCGGCGAAGGAGTTATGACGGATATACCCTATGTGGACCTCCCGTCATTGGGCTGGGTCGAGGGGGCGGTGGGAGGTCGGATCGGAGCTGTGGATGAAGCGGGTGCCGGGGAGTTGCGGCCTCTGAATTTCTCGGCTCTTGCTTTGATATCTAATCCGGAAAATTACCCGTGGTGCGTAAATTGCAAGCTGTACATCGAGTTCCCGCCGTACTTATATGTGGCGTCTGGGGTCCTGATAGACCCCACGCATGTCATTACGGCTGGACATAACGTCCACGAAGGCGGTGGGGGGAGCTGGGCCAGCGGGATCCTAGTAGTACCGGCGTACAAAGACGGCCAAGCTTCCTATGGATACGCTTCAGCCGTCGGACTACACACGTGGGGAGGGTGGGCAGTGGATGGGAACTTTGACTACGACATGGGGGTCATTGATCTCGACAGACCCGTAGGGGCGCTTACCGGGTGGCACGGGTATGGTTATGATGACGATCCCTCCTTCTATACGGGGAACACTTTCTACAACCCAGGCTATCCAGCCGAACCTCCGTACGATGGACAGCACATGTATTACTGGTATGGGAATTTTGACTTCACCGAGTCGACTGAGGGCACATGGTACGGCAACGAGGTGGGGATCGATAGGCGAGCGTATGGTGGGCAGAGCGGCAGCGGCGCATACCACGAAGAGGGCGCGACCCGCACCGTTTACGCAGTCCTGTCCAACGGAAACATCTTCGTTACCAAGTTTCCGCGGATAACGTCTACGATGTTTGGCCACATAGGTGGTTTCATATCCGACGACACGCCTTCAGCCTTCGACTTGATTCCTTTGTCGGTTATTATACAGCCCCAGACGATAATTGCCGGGGACCAGCTGTCCGAGATGGGATACCTTGTACATAATTACTCGTCAGTATCCTGGGGCGGCACAGTCTATGTAGATGTATATCTATCTAGCGACGACAACATCTCGACTGCCGACACGCTTGTTCAGTCTCACTATTTTAGCTGGGTTTTTGCTCCAAAGTCTTCGGTGTGGGTCAACGTTCCCACGCCGCCCACAATTCCGCCGGGGACGGCAGAGGGAGACTACTGGATCGGGGTCATTCTAGACATATCCGATTACAATACCGGGAACAACGAGTCCGACGGACAGGACGCGGGCCCGATTAATGTGGTTGAACCTGCCGTTTCGATTTCGCTTGTAACTGACGGTCTGGTCGATTATGGGATTTGCGACCTGGGTTCGACCGCCGATAATTCCGGGGACGTGGAGGTTGTTCAGGTAGATACCGGACCGGCGGAATTGGATGTGAAGAGCAGCATCTTCTCCAACGGCGGCGAAAGCTGGTCCCTGGGAGCTGCTAACGGGGAGGACCAGGTGGTTTGGGAATTCTCACCGGATGGAAGCGCGTGGACGATCTTTGAAACGGCTGAAACGCAGTATCCTCTGGCAGGCAGCGTAGCGGAAGGGGCTAGTCAGGATCTCTATTTACGTCTTACTCTGCCGACGTCCAGTTCCTCGGGCGACGAATTTAGTGCTACAGTAACTCTTATTGCGACAGCCCCGTAACTGGGAAGGAGTTCATAGGTGAGAGCCATGAAAGTTGTGGCGCTCTTCCTGGTGACAGCTTTTGGCGTGCTTTCACCGATCCGCGCCGGTGTAGGCGTTGGTGTAAGCCTGGCGAGAATTTCCATGGACGAGCCGCTTGTGGGGGGCGGGAACTACCGGCTTCCCTCAGTTGGTGTGGTGAACACAGGAACAGAGCCGGCCGATTATGAAGTTGGGGTAAGTTATCGGTCCGGGCAGAAGGAGCTGAGGCTGCCTGCCGAGTGGGTAAGCTTCAATCCTGTAAGGTTCCACCTTGAGCCGGGCGCGGTTCAGCACGTAGCTATTACTCTAGAGGTCCCTATTAAGGGCAGGCCTGGTGATTACTTCTCTTTCGTCGAGGCCCATCTTGCGAGCAAGGGAAAAGGTGTGCCGATCTCCGTCGCGGCAGCGACAAAGCTTTATTTCACTGTAAGACCTTCGAACATTCTTGTTGCGATCAGGACCAAGGTGGCCAATTTCCTGGGCGCTACGGCCCCTGCCTCTTACATTTGTCTGGGGCTAATAGTGTTTATTGGTGCCACGCTTATCTTCAAGAAATTTTTCCGCATCCGTTTCACCTTTGAAAGGAAGTGACAAGAAGCCTATGCCAGTGAGGTCGTGTGGAGGCGGGTGTCCGTTTCGGCGGCTGGAGCGGACGAGGCGCGCGGCGTGGAGCGTTTTTGCGCTGCTTGTTTCCCTCGTGGTCTTCGGCGGAAGCGGCTCATTTGCTGGCGATGAGGGGACTGTTTCGGCTACCGTGACAACTATTCCGCTCGTGCTGTCGGTTTCGGCGCCGGATGAGGTGCGCGTGGGCCGGCATTTCGTTGTAAGGGCGACAATACGAAACCGTGGTCAAGGCAAAATCACGGAGGTGACTGCTTCTATCCATGTTCCGGATGGATTGACCCTGGTTACGCCAGAGGCGGAACAGAATATTGGTGAGATTCGACCCAGGAAAAGGAAAACGGTTCGCTGGCGTCTTCGCGCCAAACAGGCGGGTGCCTGCGTTATTCTGGTTTCGGCCTCCGGACGATATGACGGCAAGGAAGTCGAGGCGGAGGCAACCGCCACAATTGAGGTCACAGTACGCTCATCCTGGTGGAAGCGCCTACTTGAGATACTGAAATCCGTGTCACCGCCCCAGACGAACTTAGGCCGATAAGCAGCTCTGCGCCCCCCGTTGCGTCATTCCATCCTAACAGACCGATTTCCCACAGCCCCTTTAGAATCCCGACCGTTTTCGAAGACATCTATCCTGCCAGTCCTGACGTGGGGTGGTAAGGCTTTCTCGCCCTTTCCGCTGCAGTGTTCGCTCCAGCAGCCCCTGTTATTCAGCAAGCGTAGGTGTGAGATACCTCGCGTTCAGGGAATGAGGCGTCCGGTGTCAGCGCGCCCGCCTGAGGACCAGATGCCTCATGAGCCAGGTGATGTCTTTGCGGGAGTCGCCGGAGTCCGTTATCCGCGCCAGCTCGTCAGAGATCTCCTTCCGTTCGGACGCGTGGACATTGTTGAGAACATGCTCCTCCTCTTGCCAGATCGTAACGGTATTCGGGAAGAACCAGGAAGCAGCTTGCCAGTTCTCCACGGGAAGGGTTATGGCCTCGTTCAAGAGGAGGTCGTGTTCATAGCTGGCTTCCGCCAGCGTCCTGCCCACAAAGAGCTCGCCACCCTGTGAGTGTATGAGGGCAGCGTTGATTTCCAGGTACCTCTGAAATAGGGCGACTTCGGTGTCGATTGCCTCGACCTCCTCTATGAAGAGCAATCCACGAGGCGATAGTTGCTTGGCCCATCGGTTTACCAGTGCAACCACGCCCTTCAAGTGTGAAAGCAGGAACCGCGCATACATGACCTCCGCTTCGACGGGGAATGGGGTCTCGGTGACATCATGCTCGACGAAGTTAAGGTGCGGATACTTTCGGCGCCCCGTCTCAAGGAAAGCTGCGGATTTGTCCATGCCGTAGACCCTTGAGCGCGGCAAGGCCTTTGAAAGCATATCGGTGGTGAGCCCGGGGCCGCATCCGAGGTCAAGAGCCACGGCCGCCGGCCGATCGGTATATGACCGGATGAATTCGACAGCCAGAGGGTTGAAAAACGCCGCTATCGACTCGAGCCGCCGCGCGGCGGCCTCGCTTGTCCCGTACGTGTACTTCATCGATCTCCACGGCCGAATTACGACTGTAACGCTGCCTCACCTGGCACATCTTAACTTTTGTTCGCTAAGTCTCTAAGCGCAGCCGCTGGAGAGGCACAAAGGCCTCTGAACAACGTAGGCAGAGGTCCAAATCTCAGGACCAGACGACAAGATTCATGTCATACGGATTTTGCAGGTGCGTATGTTTGGGCAAAACGCGAACAGAGTAACCGTGTCGCCCGGACCCCTGACATGCCACCTGGCCGGCGAACCACTGCTCCCCTCCCCCCGCGGTCTCTCCCGGGTCCATTTGAACCGTCCGTACGTTGTGCAGATCCCCTTTGGCGTCAACCCTTCCCAGATACAGGTCAACTGACACGTCGGAAGGGCTCAATTCGCCCAGATGCACGAGCGCGCGTGCAGTGAAGGCTGAGCCTACCTTGAGGTCGGTCATACCTTCTGCTTCCAGATGCTTAATGGCGACGGAGGGCCAGGCCTCTCGGACCGCCGCCTGCCACTTCGCCAGCGCGCGGGCCGGTTCGAACTTATTCTCTCGCAACGCCGCCGAACGCGCCGCAGCCGGCACGTAGAACCGCTCCACGTACTCGCGGAGCATCCGGTTCGTATTAAAAGTGGGGCACAGTTTCTGAACCATCTTTTTCATCATGGCTATCCAGCCGCGTGGAAGCGCGTTGGGGTCGCGGTCGTAGAAGAGAGGGATGATTTCCTTTTCCAAAAGGTCGTAGGCCGCCTCTGACTCGACAGCATCCTGATACCCCGTATCTTCGTATTCCTCGCCGCGGCCGATAGCCCACCCAACTTCCGCCTCGTAAGCCTCGCACCACCAGCCGTCGAGAATGCTGAGGTTCAACACCCCGTTGGCCGCGGCCTTCATGCCGCTGGTGCCGCTGGCCTCCTGCGGACGACGAGGGTTGTTGAGCCATACATCGGCTCCCTGGACGAGATAGCGTGTAAGGGTCATATCGTGATTCTCGAGGAACACGAGGCGTCTTCGAAGCGCCTCCTCGCGGCTCAGGCGGATGATTTCTTTGATGAGTTCCTTGCCCGCCTTATCGGCGGGATGCGCCTTGCCGGTAAGGATTATCTGAACCGGGCGGGCAGCGTTGCCGAGGATGCTGCGAATGCGTTCCACGTCGCGGAAGATCAACGTCGGGCGCTTATACGTGGTGAATCTTCTAGCGAACGCGATGGTGAGCGCATTCGGGTCAAGCGCCTTTTCCGCCGCATTGACCTCGGCGGCAGGCGCGCCCCGGCGCACAAGCTGCTCCCGCAGCCGATTTCGGGCGAAGGCAACCAGCCGGTGCCGACGCCGCTCGTGCACCTGCCACAGCTCCTCGTCCGGGATGCTTTCCATTCGCTGCCAATCCTTGGGTTCGGATGGCTGCGTACGCCACTGGGGGCCGATGTATCGGTCAAACAGATCGGCCATCTCTTTCGATACCCACGAGTGAGTATGGACTCCGTTGGTAACTGAATCTACGGGGACGTCCTCCTCGGGCACGTTTGGCCAGACCGGCTGCCAGATATGACGCGAGACCTTGCCGTGGAGCTTGCTGACGCCGAAGGTGTTCTGCGCGAGTCTGAACGCAAGGATCGTGGTGCAAAGGGGCTCACTGCTGTCCTTTGGGTTTTGGCGGCCGAGTGCCATGAATTCCTCGGTCTTCATGCCGAGGTCCTTCACGTATTCGCCGAAGTATTTCTCCACCGCCGCCTTGTCGAAGTGGTCGCTCGCCGCGGGCACAGGGGTGTGTGTTGTGAATACGTTTCCCGAGCAAGTCGCAAGGCGCGCTTCTTCGAACGTCAGCCCTTCTTCCTTCATAAGCATACGTATGCGCTCGATGGTGAGGAACGCCGAGTGGCCTTCGTTCATGTGATATATCTCTGGGGAAAGGTGCATGGCGGCCAGGGCCCGGACGCCGCCGATCCCAAGTAGGATCTCCTGCCGGAGGCGCTGTTCCCGCTCGCCTTCGTAAAGCCGCGCCGAAATGGCGCAGACATCCTCAGGATTGTCAGGGAGATTGGCGTCCAAAAGGAAAAGCGGCACGCGGCCTACCTGCGCACGCCATATCTGTGCCTTGGCCACAGAGTCCGCCAAAGGTGTCTCCACGAAGAGCGGCTTGCCATCCTGGTGCACGAGTTCCAGCGGCGAGGTGTAGAAATCCGTATCCGAATATGCCTCCTGTTGCCATCCGTCAGGACTTAGATATTGCTGGAAGTAGCCCTGCCGGTACAGGATACCTACGCCCACCAACGGACATCCCAGGTCGCTTGCTGACTTCAGAGTATCGCCTGCAAGGATCCCGAGTCCGCCGGAGTAAAGCGAAAGGCATTCCGTAATGCCGAATTCCGCCGAGAAGTATGCAACCGAAGGGTGAGCTTTTATATCGGGCGTTTTTCGAGCCCATCCGGGAGCGCGCATGTAGTCTGTGAGCGTATCACGCGCACGTTCGAGGTGGCCCAGAAAGCCCTCGTCCTCGGCCAATTCCTGGAACACCTCCTGAGAGACACACCCGAGCATCCTAACCGGGTTATGGCCGACCTCTTCCCACAACTCGCGGTCTATCCGCCTGAACAGATCGATCGTGTCGCGGTCCCAGCACCACCGAAGGTTGAAGGCCAGTTCCCTCAGAGGCTCAAGCGCTTCCGGAAGCCTTGCCGCAACGCTGAAAGTGCTCGTTGGTTTCATACGGCCTACTCCTGCCTGAACGATATGCTCCCCGTAATAGTCTATTGCTCTGGTGGAAGGTCCAAGTGATGCGAATCTCGCTCTTCAGAACTCGTCACGGGAGGTCCCTCACCGGCAAGACGGCTGATGCGCAAGAGCTCGGCGACACTCCACGCCTGCGCGATGCATCCTCTTGCCATGTGGGGGGCGTTTCCGTCGAAGATCTCGCTTATGGTCCCCAGCCCTGCTTCCTTCAAATGCCCAGACCATACCGTCAGCGCCTGTGCCACTGCATGCCGGGCTGATTTGGAGAAGCCGTGCACCTTCAGGTAAGCTTCGTAGAAAGGCCCCAGAAGCCAGGGCCAGATCGTCCCTTGGTGGTAGGCTCTATCCCGGTCCTCAGGCGGCCCCGCGTAGACACCCCGGTATTCCGGTTCGGAAGGGGCCAGCGTGTGCAATCCGTAAGGTGTGTAGAGATGCTCTCGAACCGCCGCCACCACCGCCGACCATCTGGAGGCCTGAAGAACCGCGTGGGGCAGGCTTATCGCGAGAAGCTGATTGGGTCTGAGGCGGCCGTCACGGATCTCATCCGCTATGCAGTCATATAACGATTGGGATTCCTCGCACCAGAAGACCTTGTCGAAGGAGGCCTTGGCCTTTTCTGCCTGCTCGGCGTATTGCCCCGAAGGCTGAGCGAAGCGTTCCGCCATCAAAGCTGCGGAGCATAAGGCATTGTACCAGAGTGCGTTAACCTCCACCGCTTTGCCATGCCGTGGGGTCACGGGTCTTCCGTGGACCGTGGCGTCCATCCAGGTGAGCTGTGTTTCGCGGCTTCCTCCTGTTAGCAGGCCGTCAGCATCGGCGCGAATCCCGAAGCGCGTCCCTTTCGTATATGCGGCCAGTATATCGCGTATCTTCGGCCAGATTTCATCTCGCGTCCAGGCATCGTCTCCGGTGTAGAGCAGATACCGATACGCCGCGTGGATGAACCATAGGCTTGCGTCAATACTGTTCAGCGCGTCGGCATTCGGCTCGGTGGCCAGGTAGTTGGGTACCATGCCATCCGTTATGCGCTCTGCGAAGGTTGAAAGTGTCGCACGAGCGTCTTCGAAACGACGCGTCACCAGCGCCAGGCCCTCAAGCGCCAGGAAGGCGTCTCGTGCCCACGAATCGAACCACGGGTAGCCAGCGATTACCGTCGTCCCCTCACCCTCCTCAGTCCTGACAAGAAATGCGTCGGCGGCCAGCGTAAGAGCTTGTTCCAGGGGCGTGCGCGAAGCGGCTAATTCAACCGCCACTCGCCTCCTCTTCAGCTCGCGGCCGCGCTCCGCGTCCACATCGATCTGGGACATGGGAGCTGCGCTGACGATCATGTCGAATGCTTTGCTGCCTTCCAGAGCGACGGTAAACTCCCCGGGACAGAAAAGTTCCTCCTCACTGTCGAAACCTCGCTCCGCTTCTCTTCGGTAGGTCACGCGATTGTACTGGAGATGGCGTTCCTCAAAAGTGCCGTTCGATGCCGAAACGTACGCTCCAACTTGTCTTGTGCCGCCCCGAATTACGATCATGCCGGGATCGGTCCCCTGTTCGACCTCGAAGCGCAAGCCGCCGCGAGCTAGCTCGTCCATCCCCCTGCAGGCCAGCAGCGGCCTGACCTTAAGCGTTGTCTTTTGGGAAACGCCCTTCAAGCGGTATCGGATCACTACTGTGCGGCGTCCCCGCGGCATCATAATCGTCTTTGAAAGGAGGGAGCCACCAACACAGTAAACGAATTCAGGGAAAGGCTGCTGGCGAAAGCCAACCAGGTGCTTGTAACCTTTGGGAAACAGAGTGCCCGGGTATTCGTTCGTGGAAAGCGGATACCTTGCACCGCCAACCCAAAGCTCATCTTCGACCTTTGAAAGCAGTACGCTTCGGTCGGAAGGGGGCCGCAGCGCCGCAACCAGCAGGCCGTGATATCGGCGCGTGTTGCATCCGATGACCGTTGATGATGCGTATGAGCCGGTATCGTCGGTCAGAAGCCACTCCATGGCAAGCGAGCGCTCCAGTGTTCCGAGAGTTTCAGGCCCGATTTCGGTCGAGGAGAGAATGTTACTCAAAGTCCGTCGTTACCCTCACGCCTGTGCGACTGCCGATTTGGAGTCGAAAGACCCTCGTTGCGTAGCACGGGTCAGCTACCGGCTTACTCACCCTGGCTTCGTTTGCCTGCGCGCTGCACCGTCTTGCGTACGGCTGGCAGGAAGAAATCCGCCACGACCGCGTCCCAGCTCAGCCGGCCAGTGAGCTCGTAAGTCTCTTTAATATCCTGGTTGCTCTCCAGCGTCAAGCCCCGGAGGCTGTCGAATATTCGATCGGCAACGGTTGCCGAAACCACGTCTGCCTGCCTGTCGAACTCCTCCTGCGAAAGCTTCAGGAGCGAACGCGTTGGTCTTCCGTCTCCTGGCAGATGCAGGTAGTCGCCCACGACGATGTTCCGGTGGTTTTCGTTCCTGAAGCGCTCCCTTTGGAAGTGAACGCAGCCGCACACGCTGCTCGGCAAGCAGATGGCGCCGAAGGTCAACGGTTCAAACTGGCTTATGCCAAACGGCTCGTATATGGACAGGCCGAATTCTGCGTCCGTTCCCTTCCTGAGGTCGGAGAAACTCATCTCTTGTGGCATCCGCTCGCCGCACAGCGAACGGTCCCAGCCGAACTGATTCACGAATACCACCTTCACCGCACGAGAACGACGGTTGAAATTCTGTAGGAACTGATTGAAACCGATTTCAGAGCCTGTCAGATCCGGGTATCCTATCCTGTGGTTCCACGGCCATGCGTACTCTCTCTCGATCCGCAGCACGTCCTCGGATCTCCTCACCGCCCCTTCGGTGCTCAGCATGAAGAGCACGGCGGATTCCTTCGCCTCGACGAGTTTCCGGTCGAGATGACTTAGCACCTCTATGTCCCGCCAGAAGGCCTTACTCGTCACCAGGCGAGCGACATGCGAAAAGACGTACGTGGGCCGCCATCCTAATAGCTCTTGCGCGTAGTCTAGTAGAAGGTTTCGTGACCGATCCAGCTCGTCCTTTGGAACCTCCAGCGCGGGTATGCCGTTTGGGACCAGATCGATCTCCTTCTGCGCGAACTCCTTCGACAGGAAATGCAGCTCATCTCGAACCAGGTGGCCGACGGCAAATATCGAGTCACAAGAATCTGCGGCCTTCACGAGGGCGTGCTTGAAGAAGCCATCCTGAGAGCCAAAAAGGTCCTCTATAAACAGCCCTTCCTTCGTTGCTTGCGAGATCACATTGTAGAACATCGTGTCATGTGCCGGATGCTCCTCGACGATTCTCCGGGCTGTGGCTGTCTCGTGAGCATAGAAGGCCGTGGCGAAGTTCGCGCCATTTTCGAGCAGCGCACGAAGGACCACTGGGACGCCCATGAACTCGTGCGCAAGCACGAGCACCGGGCCGGCTGGGGCCGCCGCGAGCAAAGCACGGAGCGCGTCGAAGGCCGGCAGGGCCAGCCGTACGTATTGCTCGTAGTCCCAGATGACCTCGTGCTGGTCAGAAGAGACAGAGAATCTCTCATGAAGCTTCCACTTGAATTCATCGAGCGGGGCGCGCTTCATGTTTGCCACATCGAAAAGCAGCACTTCAACTTCTGCCGTGCGCCCGCTCCACTCATCTCGAAGCACGCGGCTCCCATACAGGATGCCAACGCCGAATTTTCGACAAACCGGCTCCAGAAGTTTCCGCCAGTTCCCCAGGTCCACTCCATCGAAGGAGGAGTACAGAACTTTCCCTTCAGGCCCTAGAGAAGGCTTCTTGTCGGCGACGTAATCAAAAAGTGGGCCTACCAGGATGGTCCGCTCTACCTCCTGCAGATATGCCGGGCAGGTAATGAGGCCTTCGAGAACGGCTCCTATGCCGCCGACCTTGCGAGTCGCTTCGTGAGTAACGTGCACTGCTGTGATCATGGTATCCCCGTTCGCAAGCACTCAAAAGATCAGCTCACCGAAAATGGGCGAGGGCGATTTCCGGAAAGATGTTGTCCTTTTGCTCCAGGCGGATAAGCTGCTCCCTTTCAATATGCCCCGTGCGGATCTGACCGCACAGGCCGACAAAATTGAGCATATGCTCCCGGAATCTGGCGTGTCCGTACTTGGCCGTGTTGTCGTCTGCCATCATGAAAGGCCAGTCGCTGGACTGGGCGAGGAGCAGCTCGCGTGCCGCCTGCCTTTTGGCTCTTTGCATCAACGTGTTTCTGGATGACGCTGACTCAGCCAGCGCTTTCATCCGCTTAGCTCCCCAGTGCAGGTGCCGATATATGTAGTCGTTTCGACCGCTTACCCAGACCTCGCTGTGGCTGCCCCGGCCCCAGGTTGAGGGGCAGAGCTCAACAACCTGATTCGTCGGGTACTTGTCGAGGTAGTCGGAAGGGGTCGTAAGCTCGATGGCCCTCTGGTCGAAGGCGATCTTGCGAATAACGTAATCGAGCCACTCAGGTCCCTCAAACCACCAGTGGCCAAAGAGTTCCGCGTCGTAGGGAGCGACGATTATCGGCCTCCGGTCCATGCTCCGGCTAAGGCCTTCAGCCTGATCGATTCGGGATTGCATGAAATGGCCTGCATGAGTAGCCGCTTTGCTTAGCGCCCATTCCCGCACGTAAAGCCGTTTGTATTCCCCCAGCCCAGTGATCCTGTAGTACTTCAACCCCGTGTCCTTGCGCGATCGGTCCGCTGGCAGATAGAGGGCCAGATATTCCTCGTCCAGGTCGTATCCGATGTCGCGGTAGAATTCGCGGTAGTCGTAGTCGCCCGGGTAGCCGATTACCGAGGACCACACCTGCTCGGAGCAAGCCTGGTCGCGAGCGAATGCGGCCACGCCCGAGGGACAGTACACGGGCGCGTAAACGCCGTACTTGGGTGGCGGCCTACCTTTGAGAACAGCCTCCGAATCGGTGATGAAATAACGCAGTCCCTCCCGTTCAAGTTCCTCATCCAGCTTGGGGTAGTATGCGCACTCAGGAATCCAGAATCCTTGCGGCCGACCTCCGAAAACTTCCTCATAGAGCTCCAGTGCCACCATGATTTGCGCTCTCACCACGTTGGGCGCCGTCCTGAGTCCGGGGAGAAACCCGTGCGTCGCGGCTGTCGTTATAACCTCAAGTCTTCCCTCTCGCATCAAGAGTTTGATCGGTTCCGTGAGGTCGCAGTTACACTCCTCGACGAAGAATCGCTCCTCTGCGCGAAAGCGCTCCCTGTACATCTCGACCACCGCGTGTACATCCGGCCAATCCTTCGTTCGCGCCAGTTCTTTTTCGGCGAGCTGCTGAAGCTGTCCAAGCTGATGCCGTGCACGCATTTGGAGAAACGGATCGAGGAGCATGGTGAGTAGCGTCGGACTGAGCGAGAGGGTGAGTCGGAAGGGGACCTTTTCGTTCAGGAGCGCAAGCCAGCTTCGAACAAGCGGGATGTACGACTCGACCAGCGCCTCCAAGAACCAATCGTCGCGGTGCGGCCCGGGCTCATCCGGATGTCTGACAAAGGGGAGGTGAGCGTGAAGCAGAACGCTCAGGTAACCCATGCTCACCGGCTCGGCGTCCCCTTTCTAAGGCGGAACTCAAACAAGTCAAGCTTCAGGCCCGATAGCTAACTGGTCATGCGGCCGGACAACGCTTCCCTTCCGACGCGCCGGCAAATCGGTCATCTAGCACGGTGTCGCTCGCTGCCGGCGGCTCGCCATCAGGACCTGCGGGAGGCGCGTTGGTTGCTTCTCGCAAAGGTGTCACGCATTCAAATAGTTCCCTGTAGAACTCCATCACATCTCGTCGCGTAATAGACGTGATGGCGATTTTGTGAGGTGCCTCGCATAAGTCCAACCTGGCGGGAGCTCGGCCATTTGCCCCTCGCCGCGG
>CAZUUK010000007.1:15957-17617 GCA_964622675.1 uncultured Planctomycetota bacterium
TGAAATGGATGTACGTAACAGTATACACGCGGATCACAAACTCGCCCGGTCCGGCAATCTCCCTCCGTGCGCGTTCCAATTCCGCCTCGGTGACCTCCCAGTGTGCATATACCCAGTGCGGCTGGACGTCAATCAGTGCCAGGTACGTCTCACCGTAAGCCGATTGGAACGTTACAGGCCCCCTTACGGCGCGCGGCCGGGGTGAGCACACCTTTCTCAGCCCGCCTGCGTCCACGGGCCGACTGCGCGTCCTGCGGGCAGTCCTCGTGCGAAGTGGTCGCTGCAGCTCTGCAGAGCCGGTTTTCACGTCATATCCTCTCTTTCGGCTTGGCAACCTGCCTTGTACGGCAGTTTTCAGTTACCGGTGTATATCTCTCGAACGCGAGCCGCGATGTTGTCCCAGGAGAACGCGGTTTCCACCGCGACTCGACCGTTGTGCCCCATCCACTGGGCGTACTCTCTATCCTTGAGCAGGGCAAGCAGCCCGCCGGAAATCGAATCGGAGTCACCGGATTCTTTTATTCCGGTAACCCCGTGCCACACGAACTCTGCCGGCCCGCCGTTCGACGAAACGACAACAGGCTTTCCAGCGCTCCAAGCCTCCAGGATCACGATCCCGAAGGGTTCGTTCCGGCTGGGCACGCATACGATGTCGGCGGCACGGTAAATATCCACCAACTCCTGCCCGCCTCGGTACCCGAGGAATCGCACGGCATGTCCCACTCCAAGGTCCTCGGCCAGCCATTCGAGATGGCGGCGCATGTCTCCGTCGCCGACGAGCACAAACCTGGCCTCGGGGCAGGATTGGAGCACGCGCGGAACCGCCCCGATCAGGTTGTCAGGGCCCTTCTGGTAAACCACGCGCCCGACGAAAAGCACCATCGGCTCGAGTGCGCTTATACCGCATCTTTCCTTCACCGGTCCCTGCTCGAGCCAGCCTTCGTATACGTGAGGATTAACCCCGTTGTACACGGTGAAAACCTTCTCTTCAGGAGCCGCATAGAGGCGGATCACCTCTTCGCGGAGGGCATTGGATACCGCTATAACGGCGTCGGAGACGTACTGCGCCTCCCATTCATAATCTCTGATCACCCGGGAGCTCCCATCGTGGGAATAGTTCCCGCATCGGCCATACTCGGTCGAATGAATAGTCATCACTACCCTTTTGCCCCTTCCCTGCCTTGCCCAGGCGGCGGCCTTGGTCGTCAGCCAATCGTGCCCGTGTACCACGTCCAGCGGCCCCGAGAAGTCCTCTATCTGGAAAAGCCGGTCCACGAAAGCTCCGCACATGCTGTCAATATCCGAGATGAAGTTGGGGCGCGGGTCGTAGGTGCAGCGGTGATAGCAAACACCGTCTATGTACTCGTACGAACTCTGACCCGGCCCGATCCTCGTGACCACATGCACCTCGTCCCCACCCCTGGCGAGTCCTGCCGCCAGCTCAGTTACGTGGGCAGCCACCCCGCCTACGGCGATCGAGTGAAGCGACTCCCACGACACTATACCAATTCTCATCTTACGGTTATTCATCCTTCATTCGGCGGCTCGATCAAACGCGGCGGACTCTGCGTCCTTAGGCACCTCTATAATGTATCGTGTCGGCCCTCGCTCAGCGGAGGAGATAAACACCTGAGCGCCCCAGGCAGCCACGGCTTCCCTA
>CAZUUK010000007.1:17627-26855 GCA_964622675.1 uncultured Planctomycetota bacterium
TCCCTATACTTGCTGATTTGCCGCGTGTCCTCTTCCTCCGCCGCTCGTTTGTAGCGTGCCGCGGTCTTCGGCTCGACTATGGTCGGCCGGGTGTACTCTATCTCGACGACCGCTCCTCCGGCCGACTCTCTCGACCTCACGACCAGCCGGCGCTCGAGGCCCGACCCCATCCCTTCCAAGGCTTTGTCGATAACCGCCCCTATCACCTTCACAAGCTGCTCCCTTGTGACCGCTACGGCTATTTCCTGGCCGTAGGGCTCCTCTACCACTTTCACGCGTGCGTCGGCAAGTCTTGCCTTCCGCTGAGCCAGCAGCTCGTTGAGAAGCTTATCAATCCTCATTTTCGGCGTCCCCTTAAAGCGCACCTCAAGGGCTGCTCAAACGCGTCATGCGGCCACCGAAGTCGCATGACCAGCAGCACGCCCTACTTCAGGAAGATCTTTTCGGTCCGCCCGGCTTTCTCTATGTTGATCTTGTCCTCGCGCGCCAGCCACCCGATGGCACGCTGCGTCGAGTCGCGGGGGGTTCCGACCTCCCGAATGAGCTTTGAGGCACTCACTTTTCCGTTCTGGCTGAGGTAAAGCCAAACTCTGCCGGCGATCTCGCCAATGGAATCAATCACGTCTTTTCCCTCCCTCCTCTGGTTGCTTTCGGCAATGAGGGCAGACTACCGGCTTTGCACACGCCAATACATCCGCAAAGCGGACGCGAGCCGCGCATCTTTAAGACCTTTTCTCTCCACACTCGGGGGCGCGCGCCCTCAGGTCAGTCATCGCGCTAGCCCTTCACAGTTTGTTGTACAACAATAAAATGCACCACGCAATAACACCCGGCTATCCGTCCGCACGAAACCGCGGCCTGGGAATGCCGGGGCAATAGTTGCGCCGCAACCGCTTGCAACCTTGACGCTCTGTGGACCCCCGATATACGCCCCTCCAGCTTGCAGATGTCCCGAAGATGTCCGCTCTGCGGCATCCGCGCACCCGGGATCGTGACTGAAGGGGCAACACCGTCCGCTCGCCGTAGTTGCGCCATCCGCCGGTAGGATTTCTGTGCAATTGTCGTGCCAAAGCAATGCTTCACCGTCAGGCCGCAAATGCCACATGGAGGTGCCATCCGGGGCAGTTCGCCGGGGCGATGCCGGGCCAACGTTGATAGACTCTGGCCGCGTCGCAAAACCGGAGACGCAGGCTCCGTTTTCTGTAGGTACCAACATCTCCGCTCCAGCAGCCGAGCTACGGCAACTGTAGGACCCCAGGAGCTGCGAAAGAACCCAAGCGAAGTCCTCAGCCACCCCGACACTCATATCACCACCGGCAGGAGGGTCCGAACGGATCCCTTTGGTCACCATGTCGCTTAGATAGTTATTATCGGCAATTCCCTCCCTCGGGAATTAGCAACATCGAACATAGGGCGGTTAACGGTACCCGAAAAAAAGATCACCGCCTCCATCTTATCCTGACACGAGCCACTCTTCGCGCTAACGTTCGAACCAAAGAAACCAGTCTACTCTCGGCTCTCATCTGCGACAGACACCTGGAAGTTTGCGCTGATCCTCGGCGGCAACGTCCGGGAGAAATTCTCAGCTCAAGCCGCTTTGGTTTTGACTTGTTCGCCACAAGTGCTTTTGTTTCAACCTCTTACGGAACGCCTCCCGAGCAGATGATACATAAGGGGAGACGCCTTCGAATCCCGTGAGTGCTGCCGGTTCTGGCTCCACAGCGAACACTTCGTTAAGGCTGTTCCTGCCCTATTCTAGGAGGGGGTGGGCGTAGCGGCCGCCCCGTCTGATGGCAGCCGTGAAAGCCAGGCGGCACAGACCTGGCGGGCCTCGCCGCGGCTACCGTGTGGACAATGAACCTAAGGCCCGTCCTCAGTTGTGGACGTCGCAGTAGGGTATACTGGGAGCACGTATCCGGTGGCGAGGCCTCCGGCTATGACGGCCTCCCGGCTGGCCGCGTGCTTTACCTCCGTCCAACGCGGCGGTAGAATGCTGGACTGCGAAAACTTGCCTCGCACGGGTGCAGGCCCGCTTTCAAGGAAGATAGCTCGTGGCTGCTGCAAGAATTGTGTTCGTTGGCGCAGGAAGTCTTTCGTTCGCCCCCCGCCTCATAGAGGACTTCTTGAAGGCAAGAGACCTCTTTGGCAGTACGCTGGTATTGGTTGATGTCAACGAACGGAACCTTGAGCTGATCGGTCGGTACGCCAAAATGCTTGCCGAGGGCGTTGGGGCGGACTACGGCATCGAGGTCAGCACAGACCGCCGTGCGGCGGCCCGGGGAGCCGATTTTGTTATCATCAGCGTCGAAGTGGACCGCTGGAAAACGTGGCCGAAAGACATAGATATACCGTGGCGCTACGGCGTCTATCAGGTGCTGGGTGAGAACGGTGGTCCCGGTGGCTTGGCGCATTCGCTGCGGATCATCCCGCCGGTCGTGGAGATATGCCAGGACGTGAAAAAGCTCTCCCCGGGTGCGTGGATATTAAACCTGACAAACCCGATGAGTCGCGTCTGCCGTGCAATCCAGACGGCTACCGGCCTGAAGTTCATCGGATTCTGCCACGGGCCAAGCGGCACGCTTCGCTATCTGACAAGCATCCTGAAACTCTCCCCTGACGACTTGAGGGCAAAGGTAGGGGGCATCAACCACTTCAGCTGGCTGACGGATCTCCGCTTCAGGAGATCGGGGAAGGATGCATATCCCGCCCTCAGGAGCCGGCTTAAGCAGATGAGACGGAGGGACTTTCCGAAGAAGGACGGACGACCTTTCGCGGAGCCGCTGTCGCGGGAGATGTTTGATAGCTTCGGGATGTACCCCTGCTCGGGGGACACGCACATCGCCGAGTACCTGCCTTTCTGTCACCGGCGCGACGTAGGGGTCTGGGACAAATACGATTTCCGCAAAAAGGAGTTCCCCAGTGGGCATGAGCGGCGGGATGCTTTCGCAAAAATGGTCAAGGACCTGTCCCAAGGTAAGCTCGATGCCAGGCAGCAGTTGAAGCGTCGCTCGGGGGAAACGGTCGTGGACGTCATAAGCGCCATTCTCCATGACCGGCGGGAATTCCAGCTTTCCTTGAACGTTCCCAACCGAGGCTGCCTTGACAATCTCGACCAGGATGCGGTCGTGGAAGTAAGCTCCTACGTGGATGGGAACGGGGTGAGCGGGGTTCATCTGGGTTCCTTGCCCCCGGTAATCGCAAGCTGGTGCCGGACGCAGGGGGTGATTCACGATCTGACGGTCGAGGCGGCGCTAAAGGGCTGCAGGAAAGCCGCCTACGAGGCCCTCCTGCTCGACCCGGTAATCGAGAGCACCGACGTGGCGAAGAAAGTGCTCAACGCCCTCCTCAGGGCCAACAAGAAATATCTGCCTCGGTTCCGCTGAAGATCGCGTCCCGTTCCGGGTCGCCGCGAAAAGTCCCGGTGTGCCGAGCCAAAGCGGGCTGTGCGCATGGCTCACGGGATGCCTCTTGATTGAGGGTTGCTTATGCAGGGCGTTTCCAAGTCTGACACATCTCGCACCCTCCTGGCGATTCAGGCCCATCCCGACGACGAGCGATACACCTTCGCCGGCACCTTGCTCAAGTGCCGCCGCGAACTCGGGCCGGGTTTCCGTGCCGTGATACTATGCGCCACGAAGGGCGAGGCCGGCATCAAGCCGCCGTTCCGGCCGGGCTGCCGCGAGGGCGAGATGCTTTCCGCCGCGAAAATCCTCGGCACCGAACTCCGCTTCCTCGGATATCGCAACGGTGAGATGATCAGGCTCCTTGGGCCCGTACGCGGCAGAAAATGGCGGCATGAAAGGGAGCTAGGGAGCGCCGCGGTGAGAGTCCATCCGCCGCACGACTCGCCCGAATACGTTCTCCGTTACAACGAGACAATCCAGGCGCTGCTATCGCTCATTTCCCCGTCCGTTCCCGATGCCGAGATGCATTCATCCTCTTGCTGGCTTGCCGGCTTGGAGGAAAAGATTGTGGGCGCCATCCGGGGGCTCCGGCCGGCAGTGGTGCTGGCCCTGGAACCCTTCGGGTGGAGCGGCCACAACGAGCACCTCATGATTTCCCACGCGGGCGCCTTGGCCTATTTCATGGCGGGTGACGAGAGTGCCTTTCCCGGACACCTCTCCCGGGGACTTCAGCCTTGGTCGACGCCCAAGCTCTACTACGTCTGTCGCGGTACGATGGAATGCGAGGATGCCGTCCCCTTCCCGGAGTGGAGAGACACAGTGCGGCGGCTTGCGCAGGAGAGAGAAGCCCTGGGCGTGCCGCCGTTTCCGCCGAGCCTCAGGATTGACGTTTCAGAGTACGTGGAGGAGAAATTCCAGGCCGCTCTGTGTCACAAAAGCCAGGCTACGTCCCTGGAAAGCTTCCTCGCCTCAGCGCCGCTCGAAGTGCGGCGTGAGCTGCTTGGCACGGAATACTTTTTCCTCGCGCACAGCCGCGTGGCCGTTTCAAGAGGGGCTGAGCGCGGGTTGTTTGACGGCGTTTACACCGAATCATGAGACCGTTGAAGTCAGCGCTGCCGGCGCTGCCTTGCGGAGGACTCGCCATCGCCGCTCGGAGCGTTTGCCGGTCTTACCTCAAGCAGAGCCACCTTGCGCGGCAGCAGTTCGAGAGGGAGACTTACGGTCCCGGTATCGAAGGTGCCCAGGCTCTTTTCTCCTTCAGCGCTGACCTGGAACAACTCCACTCCCCTCCCCTCCAGCGGCGTCCCGCGCAGGTCTATCGCCACCTCGCAATCCTGCCTCTTCGGTGAAACGTTACAGAAGACATAGCCGAGCTTCTCGTTCCTGTAGCTCCATCCGTAATGCACAATGCTCGGAGCCTTGAAAATCCCCTCCTCACGCCTGCCCATGAGGCTGTTATAGTGTTTCCAGTCCATCGGTATTGCGTGCCCGCCCGAGAGAAGCCGCGCCGGCCTGATCATCGCCCCATACGCCAGGAAATCCTTGGCGAACCCCGTGCGCGCCGCGGTTATCTCCTTCAGAAACTCGGCCTTGGCCGGGTCAACTCTTCGCGGGTGTTCCTCAACGGGAACCTGCACACGCTGTGGCAGGGCGAAAAGCCCCGGATGCGTGGGTATGTCACACCGGAGCTGGTAGCTCGGCGGGGCCATATCTGCGAAGAGCTCGAGGGGACTGAACTCATAGTCCAGCTCTAGAATCCCCCCTTCAAGAGCCACCTGCGCGGCAATGTAGTAAAAGATCTCGCCGAACTCCTTCGAGAGCTTGGCCCAGCCGTCCAGCTTTATCGTTCCATATTCGTGATAGACGCAAGTGAAGAGCGGGATTCGCCGGCAAAGCCCGTCCTTCATCCAGCCAAGGAACTTTATGCCCTCCATGTCGCTTTGTACTCCGCCGCCGGCCCTGCACTGAGCGAAATCCAGCTCAGCCACGTACACTTCCGCCATCACCTCGCTTCCCTGCGGGACGTAGCTCCCTCCGGATGCTTCCCTCGTCGCCACCTTTGTGCGCTCGTAAAGTTCCCGGTTTTCCTCGACGAGCTTTCTCCCCCACCCCATCGGCCTCTGGAGCCTGTCGGTCCTGTTGGAAAACAGGCTCTCGTTTACTGCTGGCGACGATATGTCGTAGTAGTTCGCATCCGCGCCGACCTCTCTACAGGCGCGGGCGTCGCGCTGGGCGTGGAAGTCCCGCCAGAATGCCGTCCCCGGATCCATCCATTTCGCGGCAAAGCCCGTTTCGCGCCTGGGGTTGAATGCAAGCGGCCCTTCCTTCCACGTATTGAGGCCGTATTTGCCCACGTCGAGGCCGTAGGGGAAGGAGTGCAGCTCAAACAGCGCGTAGTGGTCACCAAGCCGCTTGAGCGTCTCTACGTTCTTATTGTCCATTATCGAGGGAAACCACTCTTGCGGCTCGCCCGTTGCCGCCCCGGTCTCCTTTAGGAATTCTCTGGTCTCCTCGCAGAGAATCTCCGCCTGCTCCGGGGGATAATCGTCAGGCGGCTTCATTCCGCGCTTGCGATAGAGAGTCTCCACAAATCTCCTTCCTCGCCCCTGCCCCATGCCCTCAGTGCTGTCAACGGCCTTCTGCAAATCGGAAACGGCGATATCCCCAACCGCCCCCAGCCCCAATGCCTGGCAGGCTTTCTCCATTCTCCCGTGCCCTAGTGGGCTTCCTGCCCATTTGGGCCAATCGATTCCGAAGACGTGAAAAACCGGTCCGCCTGTCGCCTCGTGAAATGCCTCGATCCACCTGCTTACGTCGACAGACGCGGGCATTCCGAAGGTGCAGAATCCGACCTCTTCGGCGAGCCACTTGCTCCCCTCGCTCCGGGCCACTTTGTCCTCGAGTCTCCCCTTCTTGCACCAGTCCGGGTGCCCCGGCCCGGTCGCGGTAGCCCATTTTCTGTAGAGCTCCGCAGCCTCGTGCCAATCGCCTTCCGGCAGTGCCGCGAGCGCTACGGGATAGCCCAGACGCAGGCTGTTTGCAAAGTGCAGGTCCCACGAATAGTGGCTGAACGCTGCTTGCAGGTATGGCTTTTCGACGGGGGCGTAAAAATCCACATCTTTGACTGTCCCGTAAGGATCCTCGCAGGCGAGGTAAAAGCCCCCGACCCCCTCGGCGTAGTAAGCCATGAACTGCATCGGCGCGCCGAAGCCGTTGGGATACTTGCAGCTTAGGAACCCTCTTGAAGCGCCCGACTGAAAAAGCGAGTAAGGGTCTTTGAACAGGAACCCGCTGGCCTGCGGATGGGCGAGAAAGCTGCTCCCCCCTCGGCCCGAAAGCCGCCCAATACCCCTCAGTATCGGATACCGGAGGCTGACCACCATAATATCCGCGCTTGAGTTAAGCACCGCGGGAGAGAGCCTTATGGAGCCATCGGCTGGCTCAGTCACCATACGAACCGTGAGTCTCAGACCCTCCCTTATCTCCCAGCGCAGCTCGCAGGAGCCGCCGCCGCTAAAATCCTCGTCCCTTGAGATGGAAAATGAGCTTCCCTGTGCCAGCCTCTCGAGCCTTTCTCCTTCCTCATCTCTCAATCCCAGCTCGAGCTCAAACGGAGGAAGGGCCGGCTCTGCCTGAGAGATCAGCTCAATCCCCGAGAGCTTGTTGAGCACGGAGATGACGGCCCCGGTTCGACCATCCAGCCCTATTCTGAGAGACTCGTTTTCAACGGCTATGCTTCCCATCTCGCACTCGTGCTTCTCGGGCATCCTCGGCCGGGGCTGCAGCCGACACGTTTCAGCTGGACATCCGCACCCGAGTTTTCCGAGCCTAACGCTCCGGAACCGACTTGCACCCCGCTGCCGCTATTCCTGTATCCCTCGCCGGACGATGCAGAGACCCTTGAGGGCATCTACGAGAGGGGCGGCATCTTGGGCGCATAGCCCAAGATGACTATGCCGTCTCCATCCTTCGGCGAACTCGTATTTGACGGAGAGCCTTCCCACGCCTCTGGACATTTCCTGCATCGCCGCAAGGTACGAATCCATCCCCTGGCTTCTGTCCAGCCATTCCTTCTGGCTCTTGTGCTCAGAGAGCATAGCGGCTTTTTCCCGCATCACGCCGGATATGTCAACGAAGATATCGGGGATGACGGGAATGCGGAGCGGGTCGCGGTTGCCGTGCGGCTGCGCGTGATAGATGCTCACCTCGTTCTCGACCGGTGGTCTCGGCGGATTCACGGGGAAATTCGGCACGCCTCGGCAGAAAGCCGCCGTTACCGCCAGCCTGCAGGCGTTCTGGTGATCCTCCATATAATCGCTTGGCGAGTGGACAAGCAGAATGTCCGGCGCGACCTCCCGCATAATCGAACCCAACCTGGCCAGGATGTCCTTCTCGTAGAACACCTCCATGTCGTTGACGAGACTTTCATGGAACACGGCGCCGATGTAACGCGCCGCGCTCATCGCTTCTTCCCGCCTGATCCTTACGATCGTTTCCGCGTCCTCTCTCACGCTCCCGCACGATCCGTTAGCGACGTTCATATAGTGGATCTCGTGCCCCGCCTGCTCTAGAAGAATCAGCGTCCCGGCCATCAAGAATTCTATGTCGTCCGGATGGGCGGCCACGGCGAAAACTCTCATGCTTACGCTCCACCTCGCCTAGTGCATCTCCGCTTCGCACGTGCCTATCGCGCTCCGGAGAAAATTGAACTGAACGTTCGGATGATCGGCCAATAGCGACATCGGCACCGACGTGTCGGCAATCTTCTTTGAGATCATGAGCGTCGTGAGCCGCATCCCGAACGGGTTGTCATGCATCCCCGCGTGCCAGATGGACACCTTCTGTGCCTTCCAGGTCTCGACCGGCCCAACCGTGACCGCCTGAGTCGGAACGTTCGTCACGACCCCGCCTCCGGACGTCCTCGCGTTCTGCATTATGGTCATAGGATGCAGGTCGACGACCCGCGTCGTGAGTTTCCTGTACTCTTCCGGGCTCGGCGGACTGTCTTTGTATCTCCCTTCCCTTTTGACCGGGTCGTTGAACGCCCAATGCTTCACCTCGCCCTGTCCGCCCTGCATGACGATGCATCTGGCCTCGCCCCAGCTCTTAATGTAAGCGGACGCATCGGCCTTAGGGAAATGGATATTCTCTCTCGGCATGACGAGGTCTTTCCGTATCCGGCTGAAGCAGAGATCCATGTCGGCCTTGGCGAAGCTCATCGGAAAATCCTCGGGCACCTCCCTGCCGTCCATCACCCATTCGTCCATCCCCCAGAAGTGGCAGTTTCTGAGGCTCACGTCCAGTTCGTTGACTATCATCGCGACAAGCGGGAGTTGTTCCGTCGGTCCTATGGGACCGCAAATGCCTGCGGGCTCGCTGTCGGTCGCCTTCCCCCAGGCGGTCACGTACTCCATCGCCTCCGCCAGGTAGAACTCCTCCACTGTGTCGTAGAACTTGACGGCGAAGCCTTCCCTGGAAAGACCGGGAAGGTCTTCTGCTTTCAGCCTTGCGGCATCATTGAGGATCTCCTCATCCAGCGTGGTGTAATCCCACCATCCAGGCGCGACCTTGCTCAGCGGCCTCATCGTTCCTCCTTTCGCCAGCTTGGAATTGCGCTTGCCTCCGGCTCGCATCCCGGCGGACGCCTGACAAAGTGGCACCGGGCGTCGCCGACCGTAGCAGTTCCTCAAAGGCAAGCCTTCCCAAACAAGCTGCTCAGCGCCCGTGCCCGGCGCCGGAAGCTCAGAAAAACGCGCCGCGAGATGCTAGGGGCTGGGCGACTCGGCCGGTCGCTCGGCCGGCTCCGCCATGATCTTCTTTATCA